>JAQBWV010000026.1 GCA_027624335.1 Planctomycetota bacterium | reverse complement strand
TCGCTCCAGTAGGTGCTCGAGACGAACATTCTCGCGGCAGGTTCCATGACGTCCCGGTGGCCGACGACCGCTCCCATTGCGTAGCCGTTGGAAATGGACTTCGCAAAGACGGCCATGTCGGGCTCGACACCGAGGACCGGCTGAACTCCTCCCGGCGACATGCGGAATCCGGTTGAGACCTCATCAAAAATCAGGATCACGTTGTGCTCGTCGGCGAGCTTACGGACTTCGGCGAGATAGCCTTCCGGCGGCATGTCGGATCGCAGCGGCTCCATCATGATCGCTGCAATTTCTCCGCGGTGCTGATCAAGGAGCTCGCCGAGAGCTGCCGCGTCGCCGTACGGAAACGGGATGGCCGTTCCTTCCAGGCATTTCGGCACGCCTGTCGGGTCGATGTTCGGCAGCAGGTGCGAGTCCAATGCGCCGGGCGTCAGATTCGCCGCGATGTACCAGTCATGCCACCCGTGGTAGCCGCTGAACAGGATCTTGTCCCGGCCCGATGTTCCGCGTGCGATTCGGACCGCGACCGCGCAGGCATCGCCTCCACCTTTTGCGTAGCGGACCATTTCCGCGCACGGGATTGTCGCAACGAGTTCCTCAGCGAGCTCCACTTCCAGTTCGTGGCTGATCGAGTAAATCGTGCCGCCACTGATCTGTTCTTTGACCGCCTCGTCGACGACGGGGTCGGCGTAGCCAAGAATGATCGCGCCGATGCCGCTCACCCAGTCGATGTACTCGTGCCCGTCGATGTCGATGAACCGAGCCCCCCTGGCCGAGGCCGCGTAGACCGGCGAGATCCCGGCCGCGAACTGCGACGGACGACGACTGATGAGCTGCGTGCCACCAGGAATCAGCTCGCACGCACGTTCGAATAGACGCATCTGGCGATCGACATTGCGACTCGGTGATACTTCGGTCATGGCAAGACCTTAACGGCAGACGGCAGGGGACTCCGCATCGTGTTAGAATTGAGTTCAATTGTCACGCGAGGTGATTCTGAACACGACGCTGGAGTCTTGAAGCCCCCTCTCCCTAAAACATCGGCGCGTTCGACTGACGTTGTGGACCACGCACGTGGCCCGGGCCAGAATGGCTGGGTCGTGTAGCGACAGGATGTTTCATCGTTCGCGTCCATAGCCAAAACCGACGTGACAACTTTCATGTACGCCGGTGGCGCGGCGTCCTGTGCTTTCGGCACCCGACTGCGAACGGTCGGATCACCCCGCGGAAATTGATCGTCGACGATGAAGCAGGCGATCGCTAACTGAAGTTGTTTTGTCAAGTTTTGCGGTTGTAGAAATCGACGACATTCTGTCAGAGTTGGAATGTCGAAAGAAACTCGATTGCGTTTCAAAAGGCCCTTGGTAAAGTCTCAATGCCTTGCTCGAACCCGCCAGTTCAAGTCGCCAGACCAGGAGAAAGAGATGACTCATGAGAGTTCCTGCCCTGACCATGGTTCCGTTGATGTCGTCAGATGTTTCGAGGGATTGGCGCTTCTATGGCCGGGCTTGTTTGCGTGTTCGGCCCATCTTTCTGATGGCTCTTCAGTCGCGTTGAACATCCGCGACTGAACGATGCCTCGAATGGAAGTCTCACTAGCGATTGGTGAGTCACGGCAAGTTCTTTGCCTCGTCGGCGGGCAATTCCCATCACATCTTTCGTCGTCCCGAATTTTGTTTTTCTGTCCCCGAGAGAAGGCGTGCTATTTTGGCTGATCCAGGGAAGTACTCAGATATTCAGAATGATCCTGCACTCGAATCTTTCGGTGAGGAGATTCCCGAAACGGACGGACGGACCGGCTTTTCCGTTAGTCAGATGACGACGCTGCGGGCGTCGTTCGAAGATGATCTCGCTGGCCGCCAACAGGCTGGTGTAACGGCCATCGGGTTGTGGCGTCAAAAGGTTAGTGATTTCGGCGAGCAACAAGCGGTTGACGCCGTTCGCAGATCGGGACTCGATGTAACAACCCTGTCCTACGCAGGCGCCTTTACCGGAAGTGCGGGATTTCATTATCAGGAAGCGCTTGAAGATGGTTATGAGGCTTTGTTCACGGCCGCGGCTTTGGGAGCTCGAACTCTGGTCGTGTCGCCAGGGGCCCGTGGAAGATACACCGCTCGGCACGAGCGACGTCTGGTGACGCAGGCGATCCGGGAATTGTCATTTGTGGCCGAGGAACTCGACGTTCATTTGGCTGTCATGCCCCGATCGTCGCGACATGCGGGACGTTGGACGTCGCTGCATAGCCTTGAAGATGCTGTCGCACTGTGCGATGCCACCGGTCGACCAGCGGTTGGCGTGGTCTACGACACATTTTATCTGGGCGGCAGTGATGATTGTCTGAAAGGTATCGAATCCTGGGCATCACGGATTCAAGTGTTGCAGCTGCGCGACTCTTCAGAGACCACCAGTTCAGAATATGATCAGTGCATTCCGGGGACGGGAGTTCTGCCTCTCGAAGAGACGGTGCAGTGTCTCTTTGAGAACGGGTTTGCTGGTGAGATCGATATCCAGGTGTTTTCGGAAGAATTGTGGAGCCAGGAACTCTATGGCGTCCTGTGTTCATGCCGCCGACGGACTGAGGCGTTACTCAAGCACTGCCTGAATGGTGCTGGTTCCTCGGTTGGTGCGTGACGTCGACGTCGGCGAATATGTCGACTTTGGGACTGCTTCTCTTCCGCACAGCGGCTCATGCCAGGTGACGCTCGCAAGAGACAGCTGAACGCAGTGAGTGTGCTTTGTGGGTCGCCGTTGGTCGTAGCCAATCAGTCCATGAGAGTTAAATCCTCGCCGGTTCAGATTGCAGCTGTTGACGTTCGACGGCGGGAAGGATCCGATGGCTTGCGTCAATCGCCAGATCGTGGTCTCCTTCGGCGTTTTCGGGAAGCACTGCTACCGTTCTGGGACAGCTATGCTACTACTGAGCGTGACATCCTCAGGTTCCGATCACGCGATGCGAACCTGAAGAAGTTTCACATTCCCGATGCTTGTTCACTTTTGTGTGACCTTCCGCTGTCCCGCCGAAATCTGCTGGCTCACCGCCAGGCCCGCCCCGGAGTCTGTTGATGTCTCACGAAGTATTCTCACTCGACGAACTGGCACGGCATCTTGGGCGTGATCGTCGAGAGATTGAAAAGCTCGTCACGCGCGGACGGATCCCTGGAAGAAAAGTGGGGAGCACCTGGCAGTTTCACTCCTCGGAGGTCACACGCTGGCTCGAGCATGAGATGCGTGAGTATTCGAGTGCTGAACTGAGAAATGTTGAGATCACTCAGCAGTCCAAAGAGATTTGCCCGAACCTGCCAGTGTCATCACTGCTTCACCCTGAAACCGTTGTGGTTCCACTGGAGGCTCGAACAAAGCGGTCCGTTCTGGAGTCGCTTGTAGAAGCTGCAGGATGTACGTGGCAGGTCTGGAGTCCCAGCGAAATTCTGTCAGCAGTCCAGCAGAGAGAAGAGTTGCTCTCGACGGCATATCCTGGGGGCATTGCAATACCACATCCGCGAAATCCGCTGCCAGACGCTCACGGTGAATCCATTATCGCCTTTGGTCGAACGATGACTGGGATTCCGTTTGGTGCCCCTCATGGGGGGCTGACTGACTTGTTTTTTTTCGTGCTGTGTCAGGATTCGAAGAGCCATCTCCAAGTGCTGGCCAGACTGGGAAGAATGCTTCAACTTCCAGAATTCATGGCTCAACTTCGAGAGACTCAGGATTCGAAGTCGGCCTACGACATCATCTGTGAAACTGAAAGGCAGATCGCAGCCGTTGACGACCAATAGGCAAATCCAGGGTGCTTTGGATCAAGTCTTCGTGGCAGGCAAGTGACGCCGGTGCCTAGTGCTTTGTCAGAGGCAATTTTTCGGGTAGTGGAATTCGCCAGAATTCCTGAAGGGATTGCAGGGCAATGGGATTCTGGCAAATCCCACGACGGTCAATCCGAAGTTTTGACCCTGACAAAGCACTAGTCGTCAAAGTCAGCAAGCGGGATGATGTAGTCGTCATCATCTTCGTCGTCCGGCAACGGAATCGCGAACGCCGAGCTGAACTCGACTCCTTCGGCGGCTCCGGCGTTCGCCGGATTCGATCGTTTCTTCAATGCTGCAGCTCGTACTGCAGCGGCGTCATGCTGCGAAGAATCAGTCTGAACCACGTCACGCGGACTTACTTCGGCGACAGTTTCAGATGACCGCGGACGTTTCTCTTCACTGCTTCGTGTCAAAGTAAACGGCAAATCGCCGATCATCAACTCATCGCCGTTTCGAAGATTGGCGGAATGATCGACTCGCTCTCCGTTGACCCATACACCGTTCATGCTGTCCAGATCTCTGACAACAAAGTGATTATCAACGAGGGCGACGCAGCAGTGCTTTCTGGAAATCTTTGCGCTGTTTTTCAGAATCACATCGCAGTCCGGGTGCCGACCGATCAGCAGGATCGGCTTATCAAGTACGATGGGGCGACCGCCCTGCAGTGGTTTCAGTAGAACTGGCATGCGACTTCCGCGCTCATGGAACTCGGCGGGTCATTGGCAAAAACTCGAAGCACTCGTCTGAGTCTACGTCAGCGTAACCCGCTACTGGATGATTTCGCAATCTGGTAGCTGCCTTCGTAGCTCGGAGAAGCCATCTTCGGTGATGTTTGTTCCGAATACACTGAGAACAGTCAGCTGATGCATATTGCCGACAAGTTCCACGATACCGTCACCAACAGGACAATTTCTCAAGCCTAACTCGCGAAGTTCAGACAATCGGCCTATCCAGTTCAGGCCTGCTTCCGTGACCATCGTCCTGTCCAGCCACAATACCTGAAGCGAACTGAGTGCTTCCAGCGCGGGGACACCAGCGTCCGTTAATTGTGTACCGCGAAGGCTAAGTGCGATCAGGTTCTGCAATTCAGCAACGAACTTCAGGCTCTGATCATTCAGGAGCGTGCCGCTGAGACCGATTCGTTCGAGCGAATCCAGTTTCTGCAAGTGCTTGAGACCGTGACCCAGAATGCGAGTACCGCTGAGGCCGAGCCCCTTAAGCTTTCTCATCAGCCCGATATGAGCCAGACCACCGTCTGTGACGAGCGTGTCACCAAGAAACAGTTCTTCCAGTTCAAGCAGGCTTGTCAGGTTAGCCAGTCCACGATCAGTCACCGGCGTGTAGGCGAGATTCAACACTCGGATGCTTGTCAGATCGCTAAGATAGCGAAGTCCCTCGTCCGTTACATTCGTTCCCAGCAGGCCGAGCTTCTTCAGGTATTTCAGATTACGAAGCGTCTTTAATCCTGCATCCGGTAACTGGCGATGATGAAACAGACTGAGATCTTCCAGACGGTTGAGTCGCTTGAGGTACTCAAGTCCCGCTCGCGTAAGTTGAGCCTGGTCGACTCGTAAACGCACGACCTGATTTTTGCCGTCTGTTTCCACCTGCCCAATCGACTTGAGGGCTGCCAGCACGTCACCCTTGTTTGCCTCGACAGCTTCCAGAAGCGGGTCGGGTGAGTAGGCGATGAAACACTCGGGAAGTTCCTGCTGCAGAAGTCGTACACCATTGGGGGTGACCATTGTCGTGCAGACGTCAAGCACCTGAAGATTCGATAGCACTTTAAGATGCTGAATCCCTTCATCTGTCACTCGTTTGCAGAACACCAGGCCAAGCAATTCGAGTTCCGGCATCGAGGCCAGATGAGGAAGTCCACTGTCGGTAATGTCCGTATAGTCAAGATTCAAGTTCCGCAGTTGCTTGAGTTCCGCCAGTTCTGCCAGGCTGGCATCACCAATGTCGGTGTCTGAGAGAATCAACATTCGCAGAGACGACAGCTCACGCAATGAAGAAAGACCTGCTCCGCTGATTCGGCAACCGCCCAGAATCAGCATGTCGAGCTTGTGGAGTTTTTTCAGACAGGCCAGTCCTTCGGTTGTTACCTGTGTGGTCGACAGATCCAGTGTTTCCAGAGAGGTCAACTCACCGACATGCTGCAGGCCTGCATTGGTGATGTCTGTATCAGCGAGTGTCAGGCTCCGTAAATGAGGGAAGTTCTTAAGAATCGCCAGATCCTCATCGTGGATCGAAGCTTCAGCAAGGTCGATCAGTTGGACTTTGTCCTGGTCCTCAACAACTCGAGCGCCCAATTGCGAAAGAGTTGCCACCGCTTCTTTGACCGAGTCAGTTTCGCTGGACATTGTCTCTTCCTTGTGTCGCTGTAGTGTTTCCGCGAAGACCACGAATTCTATTTACGAATTCACTTTTAGAAAACGAACTCTTTGCAGGAGTCATCGAATGAGTCACTTTTCAATGCTTCACGCACACCGCCCGCTGCTTGAATGAACCCCTTTTCTCGAAACAGGTTGCCAGCCAGTATGGCGCTGTCCAGACATACCAGGCGTACCTGAGTCAATCACGATACATCGTGTTACCGGTGGCGTTGACGGCGTACTCCATAATGCCTTGATGATCGCTGCATTATATCTCGCGCGGCCATCGTCACGATTCAAGTACGCCGGATTGTTGACTGACAATGCTGAAGAGCAAGCCGTCAATGGCGCTGATTCCCAGGTCGCATTCTCCCTGATGCCACGCTGGCGAACGTTCGCTCAGCCAATGCTGCACAGGTGTCGGGATTACAGCCCCAGCCGGTTGAAGCGATCTTCGAGTTCACCCAGCAGACCCTGGTGATGGTCCCACAGAAATTTCAACGGATAGGTTTCGGGGACTGGCTTCTGTTGCAGTTCGAGGATCTTCTGCCAGAGAAGTACCGCCCACATTCCTTCTTCGGCAGTGAGATCTTCGATGGCGAGGTCTGGGTGACGCTCCAGCATTTCCGCGAACAGTCCCATGCCTCGAGTTAGTTTCGCGACGGCGCTGTCCAGTTCACCTTTCCGATACTCCTGCTCACCGTCGAAAATCAGCTCGTGAGCTTCTGCGGTTTCTGCTCTCGCCTCGGACTGCGATCGTGTTCGCCAGTAGCGGTAGTTGGTCGTGTTCTGATAGTGCTTTAGCCATCTCTGCACGACCGCTTCGCTGACGTTATTGTCCGCTGCCATCTGACGAACGTCGTCTTCGTTGGCTTCCATGTGAAGTACGCAGTCCGGAGCTTTGAACTCCATCGCTCCGTAAATGCCAGTCCATTCATCAAAGCCACCCTGCCAGGCAGCGACGGTGACTCCGGTGAACTTACCTTCGCGCTGCAGAGCGTCGGCATAATCAAGCTGCGATCGCGTCGGGTAAGAGCGGAACAATGCTCGCATCATGATGTGCTGAACATGTCGATCCTCTGCGTTGTTCGCCTTGGAATACCATTCCTTGGCGACAAGGTAGTTGTCCATCTGCTTCGGATTGACGTCTGGATCGACCGACCCACGGTAGGTCTCCTCGTCGGGATCCTTCAGGAAGTACCCGCGGAAATACTTCCATTCATCGCTTCGCCCGACTTTCTGTCCCCAGACCTTGCCGGTTTCCCAGAGGAGTTCGGGAGAGTCCTGATTCCTTCTGGTACCTTCCTGAGAGAATTTGCCGCCCTCTTTCACCCAGTAATATCGATCCGGTACAGCGTCCCATTCCGCAGACACGTTGTAGGACATGTTCCATGCGAGGAACTTCCAGACTTCGATGTAGTGAGGCTGCAAAGTGATGACAGCTTCGGTCGTCGCTCTCAGTTCTGCCCAGTTCTTCGTGTCCTTGTAGTGGTCCAGATCCATCCGAAGCATGTTGACTGCCACGCCACGTAATCCCAGCAGTACCAGGTTCATCGTCGCGCTGGTCGGATCGATCTGCCCGAGATCGCTTTCCCCCAGGTCATGCGCGCTGCGGAGTCGCGCCAGGACTCCTCCAGACGCTTCCCCCTGGCCACTGGCAGGCATCCCAAGCAGGACAATCGGGACCAGTAGCACGAGAATCCCCACGACGCACGATGTCTTGCGTTGTCGCGATGTGAGATTGTTCATTTAGCTTCCAGTTCACGCAGAGAGAGGGAAAAGTATCCGAGCAGAAGACACGGTAGAAAATATCCGAACGTGACGGCCAGCGAGGGCAGCATCACTCCCTGCCAGGGAACATCGAATCCCCGGGCGACCCAGTCTGACATTCCAAAAGAAGTCAGATCAGGAATCATGAATTTCACCATCCACAGTCCGTGCTGAAGACCGTGGTCAAACAACTGAAGCGTTGACGTCAATGGATTTTCCGGGAGTGTTGCCGTGTCATTCATATGAGTCAGAAGTCGGTAGACGGATTCTGCCGCACCGCCGCCCGCCTGTTTGCCAGAAAGTATCTTGTCGAGAAATCCGCGAGCGACCTGTCCGATGACGATGACTGAAAAGCTCAACAACGTCGCCACTGGCCACTTCACGAAACAACTGGCCGTGACGCCGGCCATCACGATGACAAGAATCTTGAGCCACACGCCGATCACGGCTTTGATATAGCCCGTGGCGAATGAGCGGTCCGGCAGTCGGATGAAGAAGTCGCCCTGAGAAACGCCCAGATACTGTGACCTGTCGAGACACTGAACGTGTACGACAAGCGCTCCATAGGTGCCCTTGTCTGAGGTAACGGCAAGGTCGTCGTAAATATCAACTTCATTTGTCTTTAGTGTTTGCTCGTCGGTCCAGGTCTGTTTCCGTGCCACTTCTGTTTCGTTGGTGCCGAACTCGTCGACTTCAAACGTTGGCAGTGGTACTCGCAGTGACTTTGCTTCGTTGACGAGGACGTAACGAACCCGCAGCGAACGATCCATGTTGCCCTTGAAGGTTCGGAAAGCCTCGAATCGACTCTCAAGTCGGATCGTGTCTGCCTTTTCATTCAAGGGGAACGTCCACACGCCGGCAGCCCGGGTTCCTCCTTCAATGAAGCTTCGAGTCTCGTCGATGTCACCGACGTTGACTCCAAGGCCGGGGTTGCCGGTTCGGTCGATCATGGTGACGTCTCCGTAGACAGGCACCCGGCAGAACAAATCGACATCTGATGAAACCTGACGTTGAATCCAGACATACCCGACAGTCGACATGATTAACAGAATCAACGTGCCGACGCTGGCGAAGCCTAGAATTCGACCGAGCACCACTTCGTTTCTGCGGACCGGCTTGGTCACAACCGTGTGCAGGGATCTGATGCGAATGTCCTCCGGAAGTCCCCAGCAGGACAACAGCAGGACAACAGGCAGAACCAGCATGTTGATCGCAATGAAGACGAAGGCAACGTAGTTGCGAACCTGCATGTCAGGTCGGTCAGAAGGGTTCGCGAGGAACCAGCTTGCGAACATGAACAGCACTGCGAACACGACGAAAACCAGCAATGCTTTTTTGCGGATAGACTCTTTATAAGTCAGCATCGCGATCGCATACACGCGGCGAGGTGATGGCGACAGGAACTCACCAAGCCCATGAAGTGCGCCGGCCACGACTCGTCCGGGTCCTGCCAGACCGTACATCGGAAACGATGTCGCCATGGCGACCAGGAGGAACACACCGATGAAAGAGCCAAACACAATGACCCACTGTGTGGCACCAATGAGCAGGTTGAAGTCGACGGGTTGTAAACTCATGATCTTTAAGTCCGAAGGCTGCAACGGCCTGACGTGATGCTGTTACGTCTGGGGCCTCGTTGTTTGAAGAGATGCAGTTGGAAGTTCGCCGAACACTTAGTTCAGAATGCCGGTCGCTGCGATGAAACTCATGATCGATCTTCGATCTTCGATCTTCTTTCGATCTTCCGCCGGACAGTATTCCAGCAACCGGACGGTATTCCAGCAGATTGTGCAGTGCCGTCAGGCTTCGCTCAGGAACTGGATTCCGCAGTCTCTTCCGAAGGTGAAGCATCCGATGTCGAGTCGGCTCCGGATTCAGCGGTCGGAACATAACGTTGCCCCGGTCGATCCTTACTGCGCTGAACCGTCCTGAGAAAGAGTTCTTCAAGACTGCTGGTTGGCTGCCCGCAACTCTTCAACGACGCGTTGTGCTTTTGCAGAACGGCTTTGATTTCTGCAACAGCGTCGTCACTCAACTCAGACGTGATGAACTGAGTTTCCTTCTGCTCTTTGAGGAGGTCATCGACGCGCCCCAGCTCTTTTAATTCGCCACCGTAGAGAATAGCAATCCGGTCGCAGACGTCCTGAACATCGGCCAGCAAGTGGCTGCACATCACAACTGTCTTTCCCTGATCTCGCAACTGCAGGATCAAGTCCTTCATGTCGCGAGTCCCCAGAGGGTCCAGACCGCTCGTTGGCTCGTCCAGCAAAACTAAATCCGGGTCGTTGATCAACGCCTGAGCGAGTCCAATCCGGCGGGTCATCCCTTTGGAGTATTCCTTCAGCTGACGCCTTCGTGCCTGTTGAAGACCGACCATCTCGATCAGTTCTTCGGTCTTGCGGCGACGCTGTTCGGCAGTGATGTCGAACAGCCGACCATAGAAATCGAGCGTCTCTTCGGCGTTCAGAAACCTATACAGGTACGATTCTTCAGGCAGGTAGCCGATTCGCTCGTTCTTCGAAACATCCGACGCAGGCTTACCAAGGATCGAGATCTCGCCCTCAGTCGGAAACAGCAACCCCAGCAGCAGTTTCATCGTTGTCGTCTTACCGGAACCGTTCGGCCCGAGCAGTCCGAAAACTTCGCCTTTCTTCACGTCGAGGCTCAACGAGTTGAGGGCCTGAACTTTCTTTCGGCCCCAGAAATCCCGGTAGGTCTTGGTCAGATTGCGAATCTGAATGACTGGCTCATCGCTCATCAGCTTGTCCCGCCCTGTTGAGTAGACGTCTGGAATAAGAACAACACGAACAGCCACTGTTCGCAGCAATCAGAATTCAGCCGAATTGGACTGACGAAAAAGGTCATCTGCGATTGGCTGTCAGAATTCAGAAAATGAAATAACGCCTGAGTATTGACAATACAGTAGGAAATGCCGGCGACGTTGCCAGGCATACGCCGAATTGAATCGAAATGTTGATAGATTTTACAGGGGCCTGCAATTTTCAGAAACTGAAATCAGCAGCACTGGCACCCGATCGTCATTCAGAGCTGAAGTCAGAGTGACAATCCGCCCACGCTGAAACCGGGAGCTGAGGCAATGACATCAGCAATACCAGGCAAGTGGCGTCAATGTAGGCAGCACACCTGGTCGATTCAAGCCGTGGAAACCCAACCCACTCCGTTACTGCAGTCATGAGGTTCGGGTCAGGATGGTTGGGCTGGAAACAAGGGAACGACACCCAAACGGTTCGCTCTCACCAGGCCGGTACCAAGCCACCATCCATCACTGCATCCCCTCCGCTCCCTGGTAACCATTCCAGAAATATCTACGTGGCAAGACGCTCAGTTATGTAACGTTCACGAGCGAAGAACATCGGTCGATTCAGCTGGCCCTGCGAAACGGCGACTACTTCTTAAGACATAGAGTGGCCAGGTCAAGCGGATTTCATCGACGCACATTTTCATCTTTGACGAACACCTCTGCATTCGCGTCCGTGTCGCACAGTAATTTCGAGACCTCACGCAGTCATTCGAGGAAGTCCAGAATCTCCACCACATCCTCGCCGAGCAGTTGGTCGTTGCGTTCCCATAATCCGTGCTCACCGACCATCAGTCATTGAAGGGCAATCGCAGGTTCCGGATTCACTGTTGTTTTCCAGGCATCGTTTGCAGATTCATCGCGAGCCAGAACCTGGATCGGTTCGCGAACGCCATGTTTCGAATGGTAATTCTGGAGACGAAGCAGCAGGCGTTCGGTGATCTCATAACTGCGACCGAGTAACCGTCTGCCGCCATCAATCGACATGACATCTTCAGCGAGTACCTGTCCGACCTGAAGGTGTCGAAGTGGAATCGCCCGCTTCTCCATGCCGCGGAGAAACGACTCTTCCAGTGCGAAGAGGATATTCTCGTCTCGAACCCGACCGCCGGATCGCAAGTGAGCAAACGCTTCCTTCTCCGATCTTCCGAGCGAAATCAGCATCTCAAGATCCAGTGCTGCCTGCAGCAGTTTCACCTCCAGCGGAGTTGATCCGGGCAAGGGAGTCAACGGTCTGGCGACCGCTGGATCGGGTGCAGGGTCACACGCAGATATATAGTCGGTAACCACTGCCAATCGGGGAATGTGTTGGATCAGGTCGACCGCGACATTTCTCAGGTTTCCCAACATTCCGTTTTCGTCTGGCGTCAGCGGTAGACCACTCAACGCTTTCTCCAATACGGCTTCGGGTAATGTTACGACACCAGCTTGCGACATCATCGCAGCGACTTCCAGTTCCCACGAGTTCGAAATTCGAAGCGTTTCACAGGCGCAGCTCACCAGTTTTCTCACGCGAGCCGCGCGACCGAATCCCAGTGGGTTAGTCAGTGAGAGAATCTCAGTCATGGCCCGAACGCATCCTCGTACCGTGCCATCCAGCAACTCACGCTCAGCCATCTGCAGACCGTATTGATTTACGCCGTCGTGCAATGCTGTGAAAAGCTTCTCAGGCAAACACGGTTTATTGAGAAACCGAAAAATGCGACCGCTGTTGATGGCGTCGATCGCTGTCTGTTGATCGGCGTTTCCAGTCAACATGATCCGTACTGAGTCAGGCGACTCGGTCTGGACGTGTTCCAGAAACTGTACTCCTGTCATACCGGGCATTCGCATGTCCGACAACACCACAGCGAACCTCTGAGACTCTGCAATTTTCGTCAATCCGTCGTTACCACTGCACGCAGTCGTAACGTCAAAGTGACGCCGCAACGCTCGACGGCAGCCATCAAGCAGATTTGTATCGTCATCAACAATTAGAATGCGAGAAGTCATGATGGCTTCCTTTCTCGGCCCGGTTATTCAGCGGGAGCTGAATGATGAATGTCGTGCCCCGGTCAGGAGCGGTTTCAAACGAAAGTGACCCGTCGTGATGATCGACGATGATTGACCTGGCAAGAGACAGCCCCTGGCCAGTGCCACGCCCGACTTCCTTCGTCGTGAAGAACGGATCGAAAATGCGGGATTGAATATCTACTGAAATCCCCGAGCCACTGTCCGCAACTCGTATCTCAATGGCATCATCGACCAGGCGTGTACTGAAGCGGATAGTTCCAGGCTCTTCGCAATCGTCAGTAGCATTATCACCGATTGCGTGGATTGCGTTGATGAGCAGATTCAGAAGTACCTGATTGATCTCCCCTCCCACACACAGAAGAGCTGGGAGATTCGGATCAAAGTCTGTTTCCACAATCGCCGTGTCCTTCCACTCGCTGCGTGCAACGGTCACCGTACTCTCGATCGCCCGGTTGATATCAACTTCACTCCTGCCGACCTGACCTGGATGCGAGAACTCTTTCATGGCACGAATAATCGTGGCCACGCGATCGATGCCATCCAGCGACTGTTCGATTGATCGCGGCACCTCTTCCTGCAGCCACTTAAGGTCCGCTGCCCTTGCAGCCTCGGCAAGACTGTTGACGGAGCCCTGCGACGGCTCACCGCGCTCGCACTCACCCAGAAGCTCACCGACGGATCCCAGCAATCCTTCAAGGTCAGCAAACGAGTCGCGAAGGAACCGCGTGTTGTCGCCGATATACTGGATCGGTGTGTTGATCTCGTGAGCGACACCCGCCGCAAGTCGCCCGACGGATTCCAGTTGCCGGGCGTTGGCCAGCTGATCCTGAAGATTGCGCACGTTGGTTGTGTCTTCGTGTGCTACAACCGCCCGAATCGAACCTGCGATCTCAAAATGAGTTACATGCACCGCAAAGGACGTTCGATCAGACTCACTGGATATGCACTCATAATCGCCACTGAACGAATCCTCATTCCCGTCCAGCACATTTCGAATGGCGATTTCCAGTTTCTTGGCGAAGGGCAATACCGACGCCGCCTGATGGCAGGCAGAAAGGTAATTGGCGCCGACGGTTAACAGTCCTCCCGTGATCGGATTGGCAGTTCCTGCTGACAGCCAGCGTTCATTGACGTGTTCAATATGCCCTTCGAAATCGAGCACTGCGATGTATTCCGAAAGTGAATCCAAGGCCGACTGAACGAACTGGTTCGAGGCATTAAGGCTGGCCACCGCATCGTTCAGTGACTCCGTCCGAGCTTTCACGGCTTCTTCAAGCAGATCCACACGGCCCTTCAACTGCCGTTGCATTTCCCGTTTGCGTGTTAAGGCTGCGGCAAGCTGGGCCACTTCTGCCACATCGAATGGCTTCTTGAGGATCAGTAGCTGGTCGCTTAAGCCAAGCCGGTCGATTGTTTCCTTCCAGGAGTAGTCCGAATAGGCGGTGCAGATAACAACCTGCAGTTCCGGGTCAACCTGCCAGAGATGCTCAATTGTCTTGACGCCGTCCCAGCCAGGAGGCATTCGCATATCGACAAACGCCACACCGTAGGGACGACCTTCTGCAACAGCCTGGCGTACTAATTCCAGACCGTCCTGCCCTTGCATCGCTGAATCGAGTTCGTATGTCTGATTTTCCTGCGACTCCGCCTTCTCAACTTCGCCGAACAGAAATGCCTCGTCGGCGTTGATCTGTTCGGACTCAGCGTTACTGCTAAGAATCTTCCGGAAGTCCTCGTGTATGCCCTCGTTGTCGTCAATGACAATGATTCGGCGGACTTTGTCTATGACTTGTGGCATGCTGCCTCCCGACCAATCGGCAATTGAAGTGTAAAAGTCGCTCCGCAGCCGGGTCCGTCGCTCGTGACTGTCAGTGATCCGCCGAGTCCGTTGGCAGCATTGGCACTGCTGTGTAGCCCGAATCCATGACCATCACTGCGCGTCGTGAATCCGTGGCCGAAGATGCGATCGAGATTTTCCGAAACAATCCCTTTACCGGTATCACAGACCTCAATTCGAACCTGACTGTCTTTCACTTGTTTCGTACGAATTGTGATTCGCCGAACGTCGCCGTCGTGTTCGTTGATCGCGTTCTTTGCGTTGCCAATGAGATTGACGAGGATTTGCAGAACCCTGTGCCTGTCCGTCTGAATCATGGGCGTGTCGTCAAAATCACATTGAATCTCGACCCTATGCTTCCCGAGACTGGCCTCGTTCACCTTCACGGCTACCTCTACCAGTTCCGACAGCGCGACGAGTTCAAGATGTCCGCTGTACGTGGCGAATGACTGTTGCACCTTGACGACCTCTTTGATGTGGTCAATCTTCTCTCCAAGCGACCTGACTTCGGCCTGCATGAATTCGCGATCTTCAGTAAGGCTGTCCGAAAGCCGACGCAGATAGGCAGGCAGGCGGCGGCCTTTTTCATCGCACGTCAGAAACGAGCCCGGGTCGTCGGAATGTTCCTCCAGCATCAACACCGCCTTCCGCAGGTTGTCGATGCGATTTGTGATCAGCCGGTCCGTCAGCAGATTCGCCGAGACGTTGACGCTGTTGAGCACGTTGCCGACGTTGTGCAGCACGCCAGTTGCCACTTCCGCCATGCCCGCCCGACGCGCCGTTTCCAGATGCTCATTCTGGAGACTGGCGAGTTGCTGGTTGGTCTGTTCCAGCTGTTGCCGGCCGCGAGCTGTATCCTTCAAGATGTTGATCGCCGCGAGCTGCATCTGCTGCTGCTCTACGGCGCGTTTCCGGATGGATTCGTTGGCTTCCACAAGACGCTGCTGAGCGTGAACCAGGCCGGACTTCTGTTCGGCCAGCAACCGATTGCTGGCCGCCATGCGATCGGCGTCACTCCTCAGTTTCCGCAACACGAGTACGACGCCGAAGATTCCCGCGCCGCCTGATCCGATTACGAGGAGGCACAAGTGGCGGATGTCGGCGTTCAGGTGACTTACCGAATCGTCGACGGGTACTGAGACATGCACCACACCCCATACGTCCCCTTCCCGCCAGCGGAATTCTGCATTTCGCGGGTCCCCGTTCTGGTGGCAGGAAACACAACTGGCCTGCACACGGTCACTGATTGCGTAATGAAGAACATCGCCTTCCGCGGTTTCTTCGAAGCGATAGAACGGCTTGTCCGGAATCGCCGCCAATGCTGCGCGAGCTGCATGTTCGAACGGAGTTTCCGGTTCATCGGCATCACGACCAGGCAGACTGAAAGCGTTATAGAAGCGCGCAGATGTCCGGTGTTCTTCCTCGCCGATCTGGTTCGCCAGCAGGATGTTGAGTGTGGCAGGCAGTGGGATGGCGTCATCTCTGTCTTTGTAGTCGTGTCGGATCTGCATGCCATGCGTCTTTGCCCGTACGACCACTTCCGACATGTACAATGTCCGGAAGGTTTGCAGCGAAGTGCTGTAGAACTCGGCAGTCCGTACTGCTGTGTTCTGGACGAGATCACGAGTGATTTGCGACAACTGCCAGTACACAAGTGCGAAAGCGATCGCACCCGCCAGCAACATTACGCGTCCCGTGCGGCGACACGCCCAGTCGGTCGCGACTGGGTGTATCTGCGACAGAACGTCTCGAACACGCGCGATCGTGTTCCGAGTCGTGTCAGACATGACTGGCCTCTCTCTCCTGCTCCCGCGAGGCGCCGTCGAACTCATTGTCGAACACGACGTCGTATTGAGGTTCCAGACCGAGCTTTTCAGCCAGTTCATTGACCTCGAGCTTCAGCTCGATCATTCGTAATTCACGACCGACGGAGCAACCGTTGAATTCTTCCAGTTCCGTAACTTTCTCCTGCAGTTGTCGGTGCATGACGGCAACATGGTTGCCGGATTCCAGAATGTGCTCGTTCGCTTTGATAAGACTCGCGCGATCGTCATTCACCGCCTGCAGAACGCGGTTGTATTGAGCGGCAATTTGACCGACTTCCGTCTCCGACGTGATCGTTGTCGGATGTGAGAAATCGCCCGACTGACAGTGCAATTCCATTTCGGTGAGCAGGTCCAGCAACTCATAGCTGGCGTCGTGCTCGCTAACGTTCAATCCCACTCGTTCGTCTTCTGCACTCACCCGCAATGGAACCAACTGGTCGACCAGCCAAAGTAATCCGAATCCGGATGTGAAGGCCCAGCCGACAATCGAAGTGATACCGAGTAACTGCACGAGAAACTGATCCCAGCGGCTCACTTCCAGGAGTTCCGACTGAGTCCCGAACATTGCGACTGCCAGCACTCCCCAGATTCCGGCCCCCAGATGAACTGGAACGGCACCGACAACGTCATCGAGTTGCAGCCGTTCCAGCAATCGCGTGGCGGCCGCAGCGATCCAGCCTCCAATCATCCCGATCAGTATTGCCGATTCAGGCCCGATTACGTGACAGCAGGCTGTGACTGACACCAGTCCTGCGAGGATACCGTTCTGCACGGCGTACACATCAGCCCGTCGCGTCAGCAACCACACGACTGCCAGCGTTCCAATACCACCAGCCGCTGCTGCCAGCCCGGTGTTAATCAGGATCTGCGGTACCAGATCCGTCATCGCCAGCGTGCTACCGCCATTGAAGCCGAACCAGCCGACCCAGAGAAGCAGAACTCCGATCGCAGACATCGGCAGGTTGTGGCCGTGAAACAACTTCGGATCGCCGTCGAATCGTCCCCGTCTCGGGCCAATGATCAGAATTGCGGCCAGCGCCACCGAGCCACCGACCGCGTGAACAACGCTCGAACCAGCGAAGTCGATGTAACCCATTCGTGCGAGCCAGCCGGACGCGTCGCCGGACATCAGCCCACCCCATGCCCAGTGCCCACTAACGGGATAGATCAACCCGCTGATGAGCAGCGTGACAAGGATGTAACCGGAGAACTTCATGCGCTCTGCGACGGCGCCGGATACGATCGTTGTTGCCGTTCCACAGAAAGCGACTTGAAACAGAAAGAAAACGGAATCGGAAACCGACACTGATTCAAAACAGAATCCGGATGTTCCGTACCAACCCGCCGAACTCGCTCCGAACATGATTCCGAAACCAACCAGCCAGAAGACACACGCTGACACACAAATGTCGACCAGGTTCTTAATCGCGACATTAACGCTGTTCTTCGCACGCACCAGGCCGGTCTCCAGGCAGCAGAAACCCGCCTGCATCAGGAAGACGGCGGCCGTGCAGCCAAGCACCCACATCGCGTCGATCGCTGTTGTGGTTTCAGTCATGCGGTTTACCTCATGTCTCATCGATTTCCACTTAGGCCGAAGCATCCGCGACACGCGAGTCACCGATGACTGACAAGTGCCTCAGTCGGATTGGTGTGAAACGGCTAGTTGCACAAAGATTGCCACACGAATCGACGAGGGACGGCAACGCCTGACCGCTAATTTCGGCGGCTGCCCGCGTCGACGCAGGGCATGTTCACAGCAAATGGGCTGGACACCTCACGCTGTGAAGTGCAGTTGAGGGGCGGCCCTCACGCGTTGGGGTACTCGGCAAGAGCGTTGCAATCCAACGACCGGCGGAATCCGAGTTGCTGTTGCCCGCTGACATTCACCCACGCACGGCGGCGTCTTTCAGACTCGCTCTGCAGTGCTTGCCGGTATCGCGGAGAAGCGAGTTGCTGTGGGCGTGAAGCATTCCGTCAACAACTCCGGGAATCCGTCAGGAGTCACCTGTGGCTCGGGAATTTCAATGGCCGCCGACCTCGGGTCGTGATCATCACGTCCTGCACGAGTTTCGCGATTGAATCGACCTGCATCGTCTGCAATACCGAGTGACGCTTCGATTCTACCGTCCGCAGACCCAGCCCCAGGTGCAAGGCAATAAATTTATTCGACTGGCCGTCGACCAGTAATTCCATCACCGACTGCTCGTCAGCATTGAGCTCGGCTAATCGGGAAGCGATCGCACGGCGTTCTTCAGATTCACATCGGAACTCATCGTCGTGCTTCACAGCTGCTCGCAGGACGTTCCACAGGTCATTGCCACTGTACGGCTTCTCCAGAAATGTGACGGCCCCGCGCTGCATCGCCTCGACGACAACTGACGTTTCAGCAAAGCCCGAAACCACAATCACGGGAATACTCCAATCGAGATCATTCAGTGCTTTCAGCAAATCCAGACCACTCATCTCTGGCATTCGCAGATCAGTGATGACGCAACCTCGCTCGCCACCATAGGAGTCAAGAAAGTCCTGTGCCGAAGCAAACAGTCGCGTTGCAAACTTCAGACTGTTCGCCAGCGCCGCGATCGACTCCCGTGAACCGCAGTCGTCATCGACAATGTTGACGATAAATTCAGCATTTGCGTCCATGGCCCAATTACTCCTGACTCCTGCGAGTGACACCGAATCCGGCAACTTCCCCTCGCGGTCCATGCGGGTAACTACCCGTAACAAACTTGACCGATCAGTGTGATTACCACCGCGTCTCCTCAGTCAATGAAGATTTCTCATGATCATCCGTCGTGATTCTTTCGTGGCGTGCTGCGACTGCGGTCCACAGAAACGACGATGAATCAGCCGCTTGTCATTGAATCTGCTTATTTGCCTGTTTGCGTGCTCCAATTCCAGGCAAACGACGTTGGAATACTCAGCCGGAGAATTATCTGACTGGGTAAAGAGGAATGTCTGACTCGATACAGGAACTCCTCAGCGACGTGATTGTTGACCGGTTCAGTCCGGAAATCATGAACCCACGTTTCCTGGCAATACGAATACTATCGGCAGGCTGTGACAGCTGGGCTTGAGAAGTGATCCCCTCCGATTGGATTCACGAGCCAGATAGCCGGACACTGCTCGTGACGTGAGGCAACAATTGGCCTTCGGTCTTCGCAGACCGTGTTCGTCGGTTGCTCCGTGAACGATGCCGGGCTTCACTCCACCGCCGGCGAGCCACGAACTGAATGCCCAGGGGTGATGTTCGCGGCCCTTGGCGTCGGCGTTGTTGTTGAAAGGGGTGCGACCGAATTCCGTTGTCCAGACAACCAGCGTGTCTTCCCGCATGTCGGTTTGTTTCAGGTCTTTGAGCAAGGCGCCGATCGGCTGGTCGACGCTCTTTGCCAGCCCGACGTGAGACATCATGTCTGCGTGAGCATCCCAGTTCCCGGGCGAGCCTGTATCAATCAGCTCGACAAACCTCGCTCCGCGCTGGACGAGGCAGCGAGAGGCCCCGCCAGTGCAAAACCCAAAAACAGTGCGAATGCTATCTGCGATTGGTTCATCGGACGATTTCGATTCCGGTTAAAGCGGTTGAAAGTTGTAACGATCGATTCGGAACGTTCAGCCCTGGCTGGCCCAACCATCTGCGGTTGAGGGACACAGGCACGGAACGCGTACTAAGTTCAAGTTTGTCAGCTCCCAATCAGCCGGTGAGGCTGAGGAGGCAGGTTAATTGCGCGATGGCGTGCTTTTGAGAAACCTCGTCGATCTTGTGGAACACGGGCTGCGTGCATTTCGCCTGGACGGTCGCACCGTGCGACTGTGTCTCACCTGTGCGACTACGTCTCACCTGTCAACGCGTGAGTCTGGGCGCGTACTACGAAGCAGATGCGTCTTGAGCGGCGGCAACTCGGGGCATCCAGTCCTGCAAGGCTCGGACGTGAGGCATCGGGGATTTCGACAGTGCCTCGACGGCCTGGACGACTGCCAGACAGCCGGGCAGTGTCGTTACGCAGGGAACGCCGTGGGCAACTGCGGCCGCGCGAATTTTCCCCTCGTCGGTCCGAGCGCCTTTACCACTGGGTGTGTTGAAGATGTAGTGGATTTCGTCGTTCGCCATCAGGTCAAGCAGATTCGGTCGCCCCTCTTTTAACTTGCGGACGACTTCAACTTCGACGCCGGCATCTTTCAGCACAGCCGCTGTGCCTGATGTTGCAACAAGACGGAATCCCAGTTCGATCAACCGGCGAGCGGGCTCGACCATCTCGAATTTGTGAGCTTTGGCCATCGAGATAAAGACGGTGCCTTCACTCGGAAGCATGACTCCAGCGCCGATCTGGCTCTTTGCGAACGCTATCGGGAAGGACTCGTCGATTCCCATCACTTCGCCGGTTGAACGCATTTCCGGGCCGAGGACGATGTCGACGCCGAGGAATCGGTTGAAGGGAAAAACACTCTCTTTGACGGATGTGTATTCCGGCCAGATTTCTTCTGTGACACCTTGCTCTTCCAGAGAAACCCCGACCATGACCTTGGCCGCAATCTTCGCCAGCGAGCGACCGGTGGCCTTCGAAACAAACGGCGACGTCCGACTCGCTCGCGGGTTCACTTCGAGAACATAAATAGTCGACTCGTAGCCTTCCTGCTTCACCGCGAACTGAATATTCATCAGACCGCGAACGCCCAGCGCAGTCGCCAGTCGATGCGTTGCTTCCCGGATTCCATCGATGACGAATTCGTTCAGCGTGTGCGGAGGCAGAGCACACGCTGAGTCTCCTGAATGGACTCCTGCTTCTTCGATGTGCTCCATGATTCCGCCGATGACGGTTGTCCTGCCGTCGGACACTGCGTCAACGTCGACTTCGATGGCGTCTTCCAGAAATTTGTCGATCAGGATCGGATGACCAGCAGACACGTCGACTGCTTCGGCCATGTACCGAGTCAGTGATTCGACGTCGTAGCAGATTTCCATCGCGCGTCCGCCGAGAACGTAACTTGGGCGAACGAGAACGGGATATCCGATTCGGTGGGCGACAGTTCGAGCCCCCTCAAGATTCATTGAGATCCCGTTAGGCGGCTGCATCAGATCGGCCTGTTCGAGGATCGCCTGGAATCGCTCGCGATCTTCAGCGGCGTCAATCATGTCCGGACTTGTGCCGATAATCGTGATACCGGCAGCTTCCAGACCTTTGGCCAGGTTCAGAGGAGTCTGTCCGCCAAACTGAACGATCACGCCGTCCGGCTGCAGCCTGTCACAGATGTTAAGCACGTCTTCGATGGTCAGCGGTTCGAAGAACAGCAGGTCTGACGTGTCATAATCGGTCGACACTGTTTCCGGATTCGAGTTGACCATAATGCTCTCGTGGCCAAGTTCTTTCATGGCGAACGCGGCCTGACAGCAACAATAGTCGAATTCAATTCCCTGGCCGATCCGATTCGGACCTCCGCCGAGAATCATGTATCGCTTTCGTCCGTCAGTTTTCGGCGGAGTTTCGTCTTCCTGCTCGTAGGTCGAGTAGTAATACGGAGTGTGCGCCTCGAACTCGGCCGCGCACGTGTCGACCTGCTTGAAAGTGGCTTCGATTCCCTGCCCTTTTCGATGAGCTCGCACGGTGCCTTCGGTCGTGTCCCACCAGAACGCAAGCTGGTGATCCGAAAAACCATGTTGCTTCGCTCGCCGCAGAAGATCTTCGCTGGCGGTATCCAGAGTGCCTGCCGAGACGATCTCTTCTTCCAGATCGAGAATGTCTCGCATCTGCCAGAGAAACCACGGGTCGATGTTCGTCAGCGTCTGCACTTCTTCAACCGACTTGCCTGATTTCATCGCGTAACGGATGTAGAAAATCCGCTGATCATTCGGAATCGAAAGCTTCGTTACAATTTCCTCTTCACTGGGCTGCTTCGCCGTTCCCCAGAGATCTTTCTTACCGCCTCCAAGACCGAAATGTCCGATCTCGAGTCCACGTAGTGCCTTCTGCAGAGACTCTTTGAAGGTGCGTCCGATGGCCATCGTTTCGCCAACCGACTTCATCTGAATATTCAAAGTCGAATCAGCTTCTGGAAACTTCTCGAACGTCCATCGCGGGATTTTTGTGACGACGTAGTCAATCGTCGGTTCAAAGCAGGCGAGCGTTTCCTGTGTGATATCGTTCTTGATTTCGTCGAGTCTGTACCCGACGGCCAGCTTGGCCGCGATCTTGGCAATCGGAAACCCAGTGGCCTTTGATGCGAGCGCGCTGGAGCGACTGACTCGCGGATTCATTTCGATAATCACCATCCGACCGTTTTTCGGGTTAATGGCAAACTGCACGTTCGAGCCGCCAGTCTCGACTCCGATTTCTCTCATGCAGGCAATCGTCGCGTCGCGAAGTCGCTGATATTCCTTATCCGTCAACGTCTGCGCCGGCGCGACGGTGATCGAGTCGCCCGTGTGGACGCCCATCGGATCAAAGTTCTCGATCGAGCAAATAATGACGACGTTGTCGGCAACGTCGCGCATCACTTCCATTTCGTACTCTTTCCAGCCGATGATGGATTCTTCCAGCAGAATCTCATGTACTGGCGACAGAGCGAGTCCCGTCTTGACTTTTGCCTCGAACTCGTCCTTGTTGTAGGCGATACCGCCGCCGACACCCCCCAGCGTGTAACTCGGGCGAATAATGATCGGCAGTCCGATGTCTTTAACCGCCGCGCGAGCCTCTTCCATCGTGTGAACAGTGTGACTTCGGGGGACGTCGATCCCGATCGACAGCATGGCCCGCTTGAAGGATTCGCGACCTTCAGCTTTCTCGATGACGTGTTCCGTAGCCCCGATCAGCTCAATGCCGAGGTCCTTCAGAATTCCCCGTCGAGCGAGTTCCATCGCGGTATTCAAACCGGTCTGACCACCAAGTGTCGGCAGGACGGCGTCGGGTTTTTCGACTTCCAGAATCTTCTGCACGTACTGCCAGGTGATCGGCTCGATATAGGTCCTGTCGGCCATGTCCGGGTCGGTCATGATTGTGGCCGGATTCGAATTCACCAGGACGACTTCGTACCCCTCTTCCCGGAGCGATTTACACGCCTGGGCACCGGAGTAGTCGAATTCGCAGGCCTGCCCGATCAAGATGGGGCCGGAACCAATGATGAGAATCTTCTTGAGATCGTCGCGGCGTGGCACGGCAATGTCGTCCTGCACGGTAGTTGAGTGAACGTCGAATTTTGACCCCTGCGCAGAGCAATCCCGCATCAAATCAGCAGGAGTCGTGACGGTTGAAGCGCCTCAGACATCGTCAGCCCGGTGAACGGTTTCAGACACAACTCCGGAGCTGCAAAATCGTCGCAACTCTCGCTCTGCAGAGTGGATAGGTGATTCCGAACAACGCCGACCTGAATGTCTGCGCAAAGTGGCGACAACGTTAACAAGCTGAGACACAGATTCAACCCGTGAGAAACTCAGTGTGACCGGCCAGTCAGCGTGATTCATCCCCTGCAAGCCGCCCACTCCCGCAGCACTGATTGCGTCGACGCATAATGCCATGGCTCCGAAATCGCCATGCATCCATAGAGATCGAAGGATCACATCGACAAACGCAACACGAACAATCTCACTGCCTGAGCCAGCAACATCCGCGGCTATCAATCGCGAAATGTCCGAGACGCGATCGCTGGCAAGGTCGGCGTTCCGGCGGATAACCTTCGCTCAACGTTCATCGATTGACCTGTCTCACGCTCTGATTTCTGCCGCCGGCCAAAACGTTGCAATTCACGGAAGACACCAGGATGACCGCTGCCGACCCGCTTCCCAACTCGGACAGCCAGCGTCACTCGATTCTGATTTTCGGAGCATCTGGTGACCTGACGTCCCGGAAGTTGATGCCCGCTCTCTTCACGCTCTGGTCGGAAGGATTTCTTCCGGACGACTCGCCGATTTTCGGTGTGGCGCGGCGAGAGAAATCCGACGAAAAGTTTCGCCACGAAATGCGCATCGCCGTTTCGAAGCACGGGCGACTCGGTGAGATCCCCGATGATCAATGGCAGAAGTTCGCTCAGCGTCTGTTTTACCATTCGCTCGACATCGACACGGTTGATGGTTACTGCGACCTCCATGCCCGCGTGGAAGCCAGTGAAGCTCAATTCTTTGGGACAGGCATTGCTGCAAGCCGTGTCGTCTATCTGGCAACGGCTCCCCAGTTGTTTTTGCCTGCCGTGCAGAATCTGTGCGAGAGTGGCTTCAAGCCCGCCCACGACGAACCTCATCGTTTGCGCGTCGTCGTTGAAAAGCCGTTCGGACGGGATCTGTCGTCAGCACAGGAACTGAGTTCGGGGCTCGGACGACTGCTGGCGGAATCGCAGATTTATCGCATCGACCATTACCTCGGCAAAGAAACGGTTCAGAACATTCTGTTGTTCCGATTCGGAAACGCGATTTTCGAGCCACTACTGAATCGGCACCACGTCGACCATGTTCAAATCACGATGTCCGAAGCTCAGGGGATCGAGTCCGGTCGCGGCGGATATTACGACCAGTCGGGAGCACTGCGGGACGTTCTGCAGAATCACGTGCTGCAGTTACTTTGTCTGGTTGCAATGGAACCGCCAGCGGTCTTTCTGGGTGATCAGATTCGCGACGAGAAAGTCAAAGTGCTGGAATCTCTCAGGCCGGGCAGCATGAACATCAATGAGTGGGCAATCGGCGGCCAGTATGTTGGCGGCACTGTCCAGGGAGCAGCGGTCAACGGCTACCGCCAGGAAGATCGCGTCGCTCCGGATTCGCGTCGTGAGACTTTTGTCGGGATGGAAGTTTTCGTTGACAACTGGCGTTGGGCTCACGTCCCGTTTTACCTGCGGACTGGAAAGCGTCTTCCCGAACGAGTGACGGAAATTGCCATCCAGTTCAAACTGCCGCCACTGCATCCATTTTCGACGGTCGAGTGTGACGGCGACATCTGCGGACTGGTGGGCTCGCGTCCGAACTCGCTGGTCTTCCGCATTCAGCCTGAAGAGTCGATCACGCTGTCCTGCTCGGTCAAACGCCCTGGCCACCAGTACGATCTCGAGCCGCAGCGGCTTAAGTATCAGTATCCTCACGGACTGGCCGAAGCCTACGAGCGACTGCTGCTCGACGTTTTGCGAGGGGACTCGACCCTCTTCACTCGTAGCGACGAACTGGAAGCCGCCTGGCGATTCGTGCAGCCAGTTCTCGACCACTGGGAATCTGCCGCTTACCAGCCGGAGTTCTACCAGGTCGGAACCTGGGGCCCGCAGGCAGTGAACAGCCTGCTGTCCCGCTCAGGCCGGGAATGGCGCAAGCCGTAGGTCAGGCTCTGCGTGACGAAGTCATCGAGAGAAATTCTGGACGACTACAGCCCTCTGGATGTTCCCGTTTCGAACCTGAACTCTGCGACAAAACAGTTGGCGAACTATTTCGCGATTGGCCCGACGTTTAACCCATTACCTCGTCGATTGGCGTCGGGTCGCTCACCAGGTGCGCCGGTCGACCTTGCGGGGTGTAGTAAACACGGTCCGGGTCGATGCCGAGTTTTGTGTAGATCGTTGAAACAAAGTTCTCGGGCGAGAGCACGCGTTCGACGGCGGAGTAGCCGTTCTTATCGGTTGCTCCGACAACGACTCCGCCTGGCGTTCCACCGCCGGCCATCAGTACAGACATGGCGTTCGCCCAGTGATCACGACCGCCTGTGGTCTGACCGGAAAGAGTCGAGATCTTCGGCGTGCGACCGAATTCTCCCAGCGCCAGAACCAGCGTCGAGTCCAGCAGACCACGTTCGTCCAGATCTTCAATCAATGTCGCGACTGAATTATCCCAGTTCGGGAGTCGGGTGCGGCATGTGTTGAAGAGGTTGCTGTGGTGGTCCCAACCGCCATCGTAGATCGTCGTGAAGGGGACCCCGGCTTCGACGAGTCGCCGTGCCAGCAGGCAGCGCTGGCCGAACGCGTCACGCCCGAAACGATCTCGCACCTGGTCCGGCTCTTTGTGAATGTCGAAGGCCTGCTGAGCTGCCGGAGATGTGATCAGGTTGAAGCCTTGTCGGTAGTATTCGTCCAGAGCAAGTACCGGGTCACCAGCCGCTTCCTCGTTGATTCGAGGCAATTTATCGACCAGCGTTCGCAGGTTCGATCGATGCTGGAAACCGTCGGACGTCAATCCGTTGGGCAATGCAACATCACGAACCCGGAAGCTGCTCGAATTGGGATCGCCGGCCACGACGAATGGTGCGTACTTCGCTCCGAGAAAGTTCGGGCCTCCTGATCGCGACATGCTGGCCAGAGAAAAATAGGCAGGCAGACCGTCGTCGTTCCCGAGTTCTTTGGCAGCCACAGATCCGATACTCGGGTGGAAGCTGACGAACGCCCCACAGCCCACAGGAATTCGCGGCGGAGCACCGGTCATCATGTAGTGGTTGCCAGCTCCATGATTTCCCTGGTTGTGCCGGATTGATCGAATCAGCGAAAAGCGGTCGTTAATCGACGCCAGCTTCTTCATGTGTTCTGAAAAATGAACGCCCGGCAGCTGCGTAGCGATCGGTTCGAATTCGCCGCGTATCTCAGCGGGTGCATCCGGTTTTGGATCGAATGTCTCGAAGTGAGTCGGTCCTCCATCCATCCAGATCAGGATGCAGTTCTTCGCCGTCGGTGCGATCGTTCGAACGGAATCCGCACTCAGACCCCGATGGCGAAGCGCGTTGACCAGACCCGTTCCAAAGAATCCGCCGAGCCCCAGTTTGAGGCAATCGCGGCGTGTCGTTCCTTCGCAATTTTTCCAGATGCCCATCGAGCAATCCTGTCTTTTTGAGGCGCTGAATTCAGTGTCTTCGAACGTCATTAGAAAACGAACAGGCCAGTATCAGACCCGGCGGGATACACCGCAAGGCTGATCGAGATGCGAGACACGTCAACGCTCGTACCAGACGCGGATGAACTGGTGCCACGTCGACGACACATCGCCCGATGTTCTAATCGACACGTCAGTCGTTCCGCCTTCGGATGTATCCCACACATTCGGCAGGACGACGGTTTCAACGTTCAGGATTCTGCCCGATTGGCCGTCGGCGAACGCGTTGGCTGCCAGTACCGCCGCATCAAACGATTGATACTGAGCCGAGGAAAAGAACCCTGGTCCCGACGTCTGCTTAGGAATGAAGTCTCGGCAGTCGATCATTGTGCGATACTCTGCTGGTTGTGGATTCCGTGATTCTTGAGGAGCTGCTGCGACATTGAGAAAAGCACTTGCTGCATCCCACATTCGGTCCGTTGCCCAGGTTGTAATGCTTTCCGAAGTCACCTGGATTACCGACCGCCAATCCAGCCCAGCAAAAATGTCGTTGCCAAATGAGATTTTGTCGCACATCATGATCGCTCACTCGCCCGGTCTTCGGGCACTGCGACTGCTGCGACTGCTGCGACTGCACTGACGGGAATTCGATCCGTCGAGTCCCGATGATTCACAACCGGGTCTAACCCTCTTCAGGAAGGATGCAGAACGTGACAGATTACAGGACGAAAGACATCCGCAACATTGCCCTTGTGGGACATGGGCATTCCGGGAAGACAACGCTTGCCGATCTCTTGCTTTTCAAGGCCGGTGAAAATTCCCGTGCTGGTTCGGTCGACGACGGTTCCAGCCTGCTTGATACCGACGAAGAAGAGAAGGAACGCAAATCGTCTATCACGTCTTCCGTCTGCCACCTGACACATCATGGAAAACGGATCAACATTGTCGACACGCCTGGCTATCCGGATTTTCTAGGTCAGGTTGCCGGAGCGTTGGAAGCGGTCGAGACCGCCGCGATCATTGTGAATGCTTCGGCTGGCATCGAGGTTAACACACGTCGTACGTTTGAGATGGCAGGCGAATTTGGACTTGGTCGGATCATCATTCTGAACCGGCTTGGTCAGGAGAATATCGACTTCGATCGCGACCTGGCTGAACTTCAGGACGTCTTTGGCAGCCACTGTATTCCGATCAACGTCCCCAACTCGGTTGGCAGAGGTTTCAGCTCTGTTGTCAAAGTTCTGGAGCCAACTGGTCCTGGTGTGGTCGACCCGGCCTCATTTACGGACGAATTGCGAGACTGCATTGTCGAAGCTGACGACGAGTTGATGGAACGTTACATGGAGACTCTGGAACTCACTCCGAACGAGTTTCGAGCCGGTATTCCGAAGGCGGTCGCCGCCGGGACTTTGATTCCCATCTTCTGTGTCAGCGGCAAGCGAGACATCGGTGTCAACGAACTTCTGGACGGGATCGCTGACCTGTGTCCGTCTCCAGATGACATTCAACGTCGAACGGAAGACGGCACGGCGATCATTCCGGATCCGAGCGGGCCATTACTGGCGCAGGTGTTCAAAACTCGAATTGACCCGTTCGTTGCAAAGATGAATTACGTCCGCGTCTTTTCAGGAACCCTCAAGCGCGACACTGTGGTCAACGATGTCAGCACTCAACAGGCGGTCAAGATCGGCGCGCTGAACGAAATACAGGGAAGCAATCTCCGAGCGGTACTGGAAGCGATTCCCGGAGACATCGTCGCTGCAGTCAAAGTCGATGGTTTGCACACTTCAGATTCACTCGGCGACCGCAGCATGAAGCCGATCGCCTTCCCGAAACCGATGGTCGGCTGGGCGGTCGAGCCGATGACCAGTGCCGATCAGCAGAAGCTTTCAGGTGCGCTCGCGAAGATCGTCGAAGAGGATCAGACATTCTCCATCACGCGGGAAGAACAGACACACGAAATGGTCGTTCACGGCATGAGCGAACTGCACCTGCAGATTCTTATGGATCGCGTGCAGAAGCGAGACAGGGTCAACATCAAACACCACACTCCGAAGATTCCCTACCGCGAGACATGCATCGGCGAGGCGGAAGGTTTCTACAGGCACAAGAAGCAGTCTGGTGGTTCCGGTCAGTTTGCCGAAGTCCACATGAAGGTCTATCCGCTGCCGCGAGACATCAATCCCGAGGAGTACTTCACGAAGGCTCGTTTCGACCACTTGCGGGAGTACCACTACGATCCGGAATTCAATTTCGCATTTCTCGATTGTGTCTCGGGAGGCTCCGTTCCCAACCAGTTTATTCCGGCTGTCGAAAAGGGTGTCAGAGATCGAATGACTAAAGGAGTTCTTGCCGGCTTTCACGTTCAGGACTGCGTGGCAGTTTTACACTTCGGAAAAGACCATCCCGTCGACAGCAATGAAACGGCTTTCAAAATGGCCGCCAGCATCTGTTTCCGGGAGGTCTTTATGAAATCCCGGCCAGTTCTACTGGAACCAATTGTGCATATCGAAATTACGATCCCTGCCGAATATCTCGGGGACATAACATCGGACCTGACAACTCGCCGAGGACGCATGGAAGGCATGGATGCCGCTTCGGGTGGCTACACCGTCGTAAAAGGGTGTGCTCCGCTATCAGAGATTCAAGACTATGCCCGGCAACTTTCGAGCATCAGTGGCGGACAAGGTTCTTACTCAATCGAGCAAAGCCACTACGAAGTTGTGCCGGCCAACGAGCAGCCCAGGATCATTGCTGCCGCGAAGCATGTCGAAGAGGAAGACCATTAAGCCAGGCGAAGTAGATGTACCACAATACAAGCACGAATCGCACGCGAGTGAATCCGGAACTTGCTTGCTCTGCGTGCTGGTATGTTCTTACCGACCACTCGCCTGAACTCGTTTCCGAAGATCCGGTCGCCTGCGCGCATCTGTTGAAAGTAGCCGGTACGCTTGGCCGTCCCGTCCACCGTCAGAAACTCGCAGTTTTCTGGCTGCGACACACGGGTGTGTGGCTGCGATCGTGGTTACGGCTTCGTCACGTCAGGGGCGACGTGGGGAAAATCACTTCCTGTATTCAGCCCGTGTACTTATCTCAGTCAGCCGACCGAATTCCAGACTTTCATCTGTGAGGCGAGTACCGAATATGAAGAACTCTGCTGTTTCCATGTGGTTGGTCGAAGTACCGCAGATCGCTCCGATCGCTCCCTATCGCTCTCACGTTCGTACCAGTTCCACGACCACAAAAGCGATCACGAGAATCGATACTGACGAGAGTTTGTACGGCTGGGGCGAATGTAATCTGAACTTTCTGCCAGGGCTCGACCTGAATCGTATGCGGAAACAAGCGACTGAGTGGACTGTCGGACGAGACCCTCTGAACATCTCCTCGTTCCATCGAAACTGCCCGTTCGATTCCCGTCTGAAATCCGGACTGGAACTCGCCATGTGGGACATCGCCGGCAAGGCCGCTGGCATGTCGGTCGCGCAATTACTCGGCGGCGTAATTCGCGAAGAAATTGAACTGGCCGCCTGCATGGGCATCCAGACTTACGAACGTGCTGGCGAGATCGCATCGCTGTATGTCGAACAGGGTTTCACAACGCTGAAGACCAAAGCGGGTTCGGATGCTCAGGAAGATCTCGACATGGTTCGAGGAATTCGAGACGCAGTCGGCGGCAGGCTGAAACTGCGGATCGATCCGAATCGTGCTTACACACCTCAACAGGCTGCAGAGCTTGCGAAGCAACTTGAAGACTACGATCTCGAATACTTCGAGCAGCCGATTCCCGCTGAACCCTTGTCAGATGCCAGGTGGCTGCGGGAGCAGACTTCCGTACCGATCGCGCTGAACGAAAGCGTTGTAGGGCCAGATACCGTGATGAGTATATTTCTCGCCGGTGCCGCTTCGCACATCCTGCCGGACACTCACATCGCTGGCGGGATTCTGCCGTGCGTTAAGATTGGACATCTGTGCGAAGCAGCCGATATCCCCTGCATCATGCACTGCGGCCACGACCTCGGCCCGAAGACCGCTGCCATGCTGCACATCGCCGCCGCGTGCCCGGCGTACTCGCTGGCCAATGACTGCACGTACTTCGGACTCGCCGACGATATTCTCAAGGAACCGTTCACGATCCAGAACGGGCGAATGAGAGTTCCCACCGCGCCCGGCCTTGGCATCGATGGCGACGTCGAGAAACTTGAGTATTACTCAATCGGCTAACGCGGACGGCGTCCTCACGCCGTATAGCGATGGCCTTCGGAATGTCCGGCAAGTAGAGTTCTGATCTACTGTGTTACTGCGACTTCCGAACACGGATGGGTATCCCCAGTGCGAATTGCCGAGCTGATTGCATATCACGTTCAGATCCCCTTGAAGACAAAGATCCGTCACGCGTCGTACGCTCGCCGAATGACTGATTCCGTGGTTGTGCGATGCGTGCTGAGCGATGGAACCGAAGGCTGGGGTGAAGGGCTTCCTCGTGAATACGTCACGGGCGAAACGATCGATTCCGCGTTTGAACTCCTTCGTGCGACGCCGCTTCCTCAACAGTTGGGAGCGGAACTCGAAAGTCTCGAAGCCGCCGTCGAACTTTGCGAAAAGTTTGCACTGACTCGACCGCAACATGATCCACGAAACTGTTTTGGAAACTCGATTCGTTGCGCTGTTGAGTTGAGCATTCTTGACGCCGTCTGCCGGGCGACCGGGGTGCCGCTTTCCGACGTCACAAAGTTGTATGGACCGGCAGTGGGTGTTCGACAATCGCAGGATCAAGTCCGCTACAGTGCCGTCATCACGTCCATCTCTCCGATACGACAGCGACTTCGATCCGTGCTCATCCGCCTGTTCGGCTTTCACCAGACGAAAGTCAAAGTTGGCGTCGAAGGTGTCGACGACGCCGTGTCGTTGCGACGGATCCGGCGACGAGTCGGCGCGGCGATGGATATTCGCATCGACGCCAACGAAGCCTGGAATTGTGAAAATCTCGAAGCACAGTTTCAACGGTTGGCTGATTTCGGCATCACTTCAATCGAACAACCGGTACGCCACGAGCAGGTTGATGGTCTGTCGGTTTTGCGTTCCAGCCTGTCGGCACCGATCATGCTCGACGAGTCGCTGTGCAGTCTGGAAGACGCACGACGAGCGATTGAACACGGTACCTGCGACCTCTTCAATATTCGACTTTCGAAGTGCGGAGGTTTTTTGAACTCCTTAAAGATCGCCGCGACTGCACATCAAGCCGGACTTGGATACCAGCTTGGTTGCCAGGTCGGAGAGACTGGCATTCTCAGTGCGGCAGGTCGCCACTTTGCATCCAGCGTAGGCGGAATTCGCTATCTGGAAGGCAGCTTTGATTCGTTTCTCGTGAAGGAACGACTTACTCGCGAAAACCTCACATTCGGTTACCGAGGTCTGGCTCCAGCGCTGACTGGACCTGGGCTGGGAGTTTCCGTTGACGAGGTCGCTTTGAAACGAGTCACCGCTGCGGAAGAGCACTTTGCGATCTGATTGAAGTCGGACTTCGTCAGGCGGAGCCTGACCTACCTGCCTACGGGAACGACCGCGGGTGTCGGGTTAAAGCCGAGCACCGCGTATTCGAAGCGGGAGCGGCCGCTCTGGTCAGTGCGCATTCGCTCCGCGACGACAGGGAGACCGTCGATGGCGGCTTCGTAAATCGACGCTTTCACGTCGCCGTACGAGAGCAGCATGATGACCAGACTCTTTGGTTGAGGCAGCGTTTTGTAGCGTTCGTAAATCTCGGCGGCGAATTCCTGCGCGGTCTCCGCTCGGAATGTGTGAGTCTGGCCGCTTCCCGAAAAGACAGCCATGCCGGTGTCGTTGATGTAGATCTCCCAGATGTCACAGCGTTTACGCATCTCTTCGAACGTGAGCAGGTGGCGGACAGATTCGCCGGGTTTCTGTTCCGAGAAAGACCGGAACTCCTTCCGGAGTCGCTTAACCTGTTCCGGAGTCAGTCGAACATTTTCGGGTGTCCGCATGCGGATCAGCTCGTCGACCATTTCATCCGGAAGGTCAAACACGTCAGACACCAGACTGGCGATCGTGTCGCGTTGTTCGCGTGCACGCTTAAGCGATTCTTCAAGTGAATTCCGTTCGACTTCCAATCCGGAAGTTGACTCATTCAGCTCCTGCAGTGATTCACGGAGAAATTCCCGGTCAGTTTCGGCCTGCTGTTTCTCCCCAAGTATTTTCGCAAGGTGACCCTGCGTGACCGCAAGTTGTTCCTGCGCGGCTGACAGCTGTGTCGATGTTGACTGCGCCTGCTCGGCCGTCGTGTCCCGCACGTCCATGAACTGCGCGAAGATCACGATCAGCAGCAGGTCCAGTAACGGCGTGAGCTGAAATGTGAGACGGCGGGACGTCACTGGGGACTCCCCGGTAGAGAGTTGCTGGAGCCGATGGCCAGTTCACGTTTGGCGTGTGCGACAGTGGTTCGCACATTGGCACGATTCTCAGCGAGACGCTGAAAACGCGGTTCCAGAACGCTGTTCAAAAACATGAGCAACACTGCCGCGGTCAGGCCAGCAAATGTCGACCAGATGGCATCACCAAATCGGCTGACAATGATGCCAACTGAGGCCGAAGCATCCGCTCCGTCACCTGTCTGCAATGCGGCCCCGATGGCGAGAATCGTTCCGAGCACCCCCAGCAATGGATAAGCCTCGATCATCGTGCGGCAGATGTTGTAGCTCGTCTCGAAAAACATCGAACTGAGGTATCGTCGCTTCTCGTCCAGAATCGCCATGCGGTGATAAAGCAGGTGCCGGTCCTGAGAATTGCCATTGCCTTCGAGCACCTCGCCAACGTCCGCCAGAAACGCGTCAACCTGTTCCGACAGATGAGCGCTGCCATCCATCAGGCTACGTTGCCGCAGTCCGCGAGTAAATTCGTCAAGCGAAGACGCGATTGCTCGCAGGTCGCGGCGCCACCAGATCCAGAGCACAAGAAAACCGAACACGTGCGCTGCGAACAGACCGACAATGACCAGGGTCGAAAGCCCCGACAGACCGTCCAGCAGGCCGACGACCGCAATTGGATGGGGAATTGATGCCTGAGCAAACATGAAAGACTTCCGATTAGCGGCTTACGACGGTTGTATCGATATGTCACTGCTGGAGGGACGGCAGAACGCCGCAATCAGCAACAATACCATATCGCGGGATGGCGAAAGTGGTTCACCAGGCCGACCGCCTGGACCGTCGCAATTCAACATCCGAATATGCAAGCGGCATCACCTGTCACGTCTCCGGAGCTCCCCGTGTCCGCCTTGCAATGCGGTACCCGACAACGAAATTCCCGATGAGTCAGCCGGTCATGATTCCAGTGGGCCAGTTCCCGGACGGGCGGTTGATGATCCAACAGGTTCCAGCATCTTCAGCGGAACGTAAAACTTGGCGTATCGTTTTCCATCGGAATAGAGAGGGCTGCAATCGTTTTCGACCAGAACCGTTGCCCGCTTGGTGATCCGATTGACGAAGCCCTCATAGCTGGCATCGTCGACGCGGAACCGCACCTTGTCTCCAGTCCGAATGCCGAACTTTGTGACGGCACGCTCGCCGGGAGTAATCAGCTGATGCGTCGCCTCGGTGTGAGTGAAAAACTGAAAGGCCAGCGACTGAAATCTCTGTCGTGAGCAACTCGAATCGTCCCAGACCAGCATCTCGGTCAAGTGGATAAGTTCGTGCTCGAAGATACGCTGAAGGCATTCGACACGGTCCCGACATTCGACTCCCGTGACCAGGACCGGTCGTTCGACATCGTAGAACGTCGAGAACAGCAGCGTCGAAGAGATTGCGATCTCGTAGGAATCCCGCGGACCGGGACCGCTGCGTTTGCGGTATTTGGTCGTTGTGCCGCCGACTTTTGTCATCCGTCTTGAGACGCGAAACGACAATGGTGCTCCCACCTGCCGCATCGTCTCAGAGATTAACCCGTCGAAAAACATTTCGTCGTATTGGTCGAACAGGAATTCCAGATCGCGATTGTGAATCGCCGTGAAATTGCCTTGCGTGATCCAGCGAGACTCGGCGAGCAGGCTTGTATGGATGCCGGCGATGTCCGTACGAATCTCCGGAAGTCGCCGCTTCGATTCGTGGATATGGTCAAGCAGTTGCACGTCAGCACGACTCCATTCGCCGCATGAGGTTGCCGGAAACGGTTGCCCTGGCTTCCGTGTCCGAGTCAGAATCTGCCGTTACGCCCGTTGCCGTGCTTCCTGAATTGCTCTATTAATCTGAATGTGATTCTTCGTAAATGGTCGCGGGCATCCGACACGATCCCAATCTGGGTGACGTAACGCCGTCAGCAACTTTTCTCTCTTCCGCGTGAGGATGCTTCAATGATCAAACCAGTCTCAATGCTGAGTCTGCTTCTGATTATCTCCGGCTGTGCCGACAGTCAGCAGAATGTGAACAACTCCGTGCCTTCCGGACAAGATCAGGTTGCCTCAACACAGGTCGTTCCGGTAGTCGAAGCGGCACAGGAAACGCGAGAGTCAGCCGTCGAAACAAAACAGGAGCCCGCCGTGTTTGAAGAAATTCCCGAAGATCAACTCCCAAAGACCGACGCCGAGTGGAAGGAGATCCTGACTCAGGAGCAGTTTCAAGTCACTCGAAAGAAGGGCACGGAGCGTCCATTCAAGAACGCTTACTGGGACAACAAGAAGGACGGGACATACCGCTGCGTGTGCTGCGGCCAGGCATTGTTCGCGGCGGAAACAAAGTATAAGTCCGGGACCGGCTGGCCGAGTTTTTTCCAACCCGTCAACGAAGGTGCCGTTCGCAAAGAGGAAGACCGATCACTCTTTGGATTCGGGGGCGTTCGAACGGAAGTTCTCTGCAGTCGCTGCGACGCGCATCTGGGGCACGTGTTTGACGACGGCCCCGCCCCGACCGGTCTCCGATACTGCATGAATTCGGCTTCATTGCGGTTTTTTGAAGCTGCACCACAAGGGACGCCCATTGCCGAGCAGACTGACACTCCTGCATCCAACGAAGCAATTGAGTGACATTTCCGATCGACTCACAGAATCCAGATGTTAACAGTGACTTGAGCAGGGCGTAGACTGTTTTTGCCGATTGAACTGACGTTGACGCAAATTGAAATGACACCGTTCATTCCGTCAGGACTGCCACCATAGAGAGAAGGCTTTCGCGCATGTCTACTTCCGTCACAACCCAAGCGGATTCAGACAAATCAGAAATGTCGGCGGCCTCGGTAGACCTTCCGATGACGGCGGTCAATCTGCTGGCGATCTTCGATGACGGACAGCGGTACGAACTGATTGACGGAGAGATTCGGGCCATGTCGCCAGCTGGAATTACACATGGAAAGATTGCGATGGCTCTTGGGTTCAGGCTCGCGGCCTTCGTGCAGGAGCACGGCCTCGGGGCTGTTTATGCGGCGGAAACTGGGTTTCTGATCCAGCAGAACCCAGACACTGTCCGAGCGCCGGATGTTGCATTCATCACTCAGAAGCGACTTGACGAAGTTGGACCTGTCGAAGGTTACTGGCCCGGCGCTCCCGACATCGTCGCGGAAGTGGTGTCGCCAGCCGACCGATATTCCGACGTCGAACAGAAAGCTTTGCACTGGTTACGAGCAGGCTCGCAGATCGTCTGGGTCGTTGATCCTGCCCAGACACATGTGACCGAATACTGCAGCGCCGTCGACATCCGCGTTCTCGGTTCAGATGAAAGACTCACGGCCCCGCAGATTCTTCCCGGCTGGGAAGTGAAGATCGCCGAGCTGTTTGTCTGAGCGCCGGGAGGCAGAAGGACTGGGTGAGGGTCAGTGAAGAGCGCGATGTTTCACGCGAAGTTGCAAGTTGCACAGACGCGAAAAGCAAGGTGCGATGTCAACTCGTCCTTCAGAGCCTGCGTTTGAGCACATCAAGTCGCGTCGAGTAAAACGGTGTCGTGATCCACTCACACCGGTGCGATGTCGCTGCTATGATCCCGCCCTGACCTGACAGGATGGAGAACCAGAATGAGCGACACCGATTTACTGCAAACGCCGTTTTATGACTGGCACGCATCACATGACGGGCGAATGGTCGAGTTCGGCGGCTGGCACATGCCAGTTCAATATTCGACGATCGTCGAAGAGCATAATGCGGTGCGAACTGCTGCAGGGTTGTTTGATATTTCGCACATGGGCCGGCTGCGATTTTCGGGCGACGATGCGTGCTCGCTTCTCGATTACCTGCTGACCAATGACGTCTCCCGTCTCAAAGTCGGGCAGGTGCGTTATTCGCTGGTGACGAACGAAAGCGGCGGCGTGCTCGACGATGTGCTCGTGTACCGGCTACCCGATTGCTACATGCTCGTTGTCAATGCTTCAAACAGGCTGAAGATTGTTAACTGGATCGGTCAGCACATTTCGAGATTCAATGTCAGGTTCGAAGATCAGACGCATTCGTACGCGATGATTGCGGTTCAGGGGCCGAAAGCTGCTGGAATCCTTTCGGCGATTGGCGCGGAATCCGCATCGGATCATCGATATTATTCGGTCTCGGAAATGACCGTCGCTGGCATGACAGCACTTGTCAGCCGCACCGGATACACAGGCGAAGACGGTTTCGAGTTGATCGTACCTGCCGAAACTGGCATGGAACTGTGGAGTCGTCTTCTGGAAGTCGGGCAGCCTACTGGCCTGCAGGCCTGCGGCCTCGGCTGCCGCGACACGCTTCGGCTGGAAGCAGCGATGCCGCTCTACGGTCATGAGCTGAACGAGGATACTGACCCATTAAGCGCCGGACTTGGCTTTGCTGTCAAACTCGACGCCGCAGACTTCATTGGTCGAGCGGCGCTGGCGAAGATTGCGGAATCGCAGCCACAACGAGTTCGAGTCGGACTGGAACTTGAAGGCAAACGCATCGCACGCGAAGGAGCCACCATTCTTTCCGGGCATGACGTTATCGGCGAAGTCACTTCCGGAACGTTTTCGCCAACGCTGCAGAAGGCCATCGCAATGGGTTATGTCGATGTGGCCGCGTCGAAGACGGGCTCTGAAGTTGAAGTCGACATCCGCGGGAAACGCCACCCGGCGAAAGTCGTCGACCTGCCGTTCTACAAACGCGCAAAGTGACCATCGAAAATCAGCAGCCTCCAGCAATCCGTTTAAGGAGTGTGACCCGGTGAGATTGGCCGGATCGCGGAGCGACTGGATGACTCATCGTACGCGTGCAATCACAGACGGCATCGCTCACCCATCTCCAGGTGAGAGAACTGGTCCAACCGGTGTCACTACCGCGAGGACTGCAGGTTCGATCTGCCTGGTTCGACGTTACGAGCGACTCGTGGCAAGTTTTTGACGCATCTGGTCACGGCGTGTCTGGCAGCGATGGCCGCCAGGCGGTTGCCGTTCCGGTCAACATGCACGATGTCGTTTGGGACGTAAGATTGGACCGCCATCGCGCGATTGCGCTGAAAGATTGAGACGACATCCGACACGACCACGTTTCGGCGAGCGGCAATGCTCTTGAGCGAATGTTGATAATCGATCCGAGGACTCCAGTGTCCTGCGGCCTGCGGGCGATCAGGCCAGAGCACAAGGGCCAGAGGGACGTGGCGAGACTCGCAGAGATCGCACATGCCTTCGATGTTTGTTTCGAACTGCTGCAATGGCACTCGCGGCACCCACTCTTCGTTGGGATTCACATAGTTGATGGTCGTCGACTGTGCCCATTCAGACGCTGTCGGTTTGGTCGACGGTCGAACGAGCCGGTCGATCACCTGCAGGGCTCGGCTTTGCATCAGTCGGGTGTGCAGCGATGATTCCTTGAAACGTTGAGCGTGTTGTTCATCCGTATGATCGCCCCAGCGCCAGAAGTCATTGTTGGCGTAGCTGGCAAAGACGACGTCCGGCTCCAGTCGATCCAGCTCCTGCCGCATATGTTGCAGGCCCTGATGAGACGTGTAACCGGGTACGCCCGCATTAATGACCTGGAATTTCTGTTCGCTGGACTCGTTTAGATAGAGTTCCAGCAAAGAGGGCCACGTATCTTCCATTCTAGCGCCGATTCCGAACGTACTGCTGTCGCCGAAACAGACGACTCGAATCGTGTCGGGCGGTTTCTGCAACTGGAATTCCGGGCTGCGATAGCCCAGTGAATTGGAAACACACCCCTGCCAGAAGGTGTTATCAGGATCCTCAATCTGGATACCACGCCGCAACTTCCAGAATCGTTCGGGATCGTAGTCGAGCATCAGGTCGGAGCGGTGGGTTCCCAGAAACAGCACGATCTCGTTGATCTGCCTGAACCTCGCACTTCCGGATGAATCGTCGACCAGGGCTCGAGACAGTAGTTCTGCACTCAGAACAAAGGCGCATAGGGTGCAGGTGGCAAATGCGATTTTGCGACGAACTGGAAGTGATTTCGAGCGGGGTAGTTCCGGCATGACGACATCCCTGTTGTCGTGTCACGGTTTGATCACGATTTCTGAATCATGAAGCTGACAGTAATGGAGAAGCGGTTCTAACGCCGCTTCCTCGTGATGGTCAACATGTGATGGTCCACATTGTGCTCAATGCCTTCTGAACAGCGATGCGTGACTCAGTGACGCTGATCAGGCACATCGGGACGACATCATCCACTCCGCGTGGATCCGTATCAGACTTCCGCATACCGGAAAACAACGGAAGTCGACAAAACAGCTTGAGACTCGGGATGAGTTTTCTCTGTGAGCTTCTGTGTCATAAGATCAGCACGCCGTCAGGTGGTGCTGTGAAGTCATCCTGACGACTTTCCTGAGATCGCGTTGCCTTTCGAACCAACCATTTCCCGCACAGCATTCTTCGCCTAATGAAAACCGAAACCCCACTTTCACCTGCGGAACTACGACAGGCAATCGACCGTGTTCCACGTTTCCATCTTGCACATTTGCCAACGCCACTTGAGCCGTTACGGAATCTTTCTCAAGAGCTGGGCGGCCCCACCGTCTGGATTAAACGCGACGACTGCACGGGGCTGGCATTCGGTGGAAACAAGACTCGACACAACGAGTTTCTGCTGGGAGCCGCCATTGAAGAGGGGGCTGACTATTTCGTGTGGGGCGCCGGAGTTCAGAGCAACAACTGTCGGCAGACAGTAGCGGCCTGTGCAAAAGCTGGACTGCCGATTCATCTGGTGTTGAGTCGGGCTCACATTACCGGCCCGGTTGAAACTCAGGGAAACCTGCTGCTTGATCACCTGATGGGAGCGTCGATCGAGTTCGTGGATGTGCCGGTCGGGCCAGAACTCGACGCCATCATCGCGGATCGAGCGCAGCAACTTCGAGACAAAGGGCACCGACCATTTTTCTGGAACCGAAATCCCGTCGTTCAGATCGCTGCCATCAGTTATGCCGAGTGTGCCGTCGAGATTGCCGAACAATGCCTGCAGGAAGGCATCGCTCCGACAGCGATCTATGTGAGTTCGTGTGGATCGACCGGTGCCGGTCTGGCATTGGGTGCTGTTGCTCTCGGGCTTCGTGCTCCCGTCCGAAACATCGCGCCGCTGACGTGGCCCTGGGATACGGCCACTGATATGGCTGAAGTGGCCTGCGACGTTGCGGCCAGACTGCAAGTGGCTCATCGTCTCGAAGCGAGCGACATTAATCTGACGGAGGATTATATCGCTCCAGGATATGGAACCCCCGGCCCGGATTGCCTGGAAGCCATGCGACTTGTCGCTCGAACAGAAGCCATTCTGCTTGATCCGATCTACTCAGGAAAGGCGATGGCCGCATTGATCGATCACATCCGCCGTGGAGAGTTTTCTGCGGACGAGGATGTTGTCTTCGTGCATACCGGAGGGACTCCAGTGTTGTTCGCCATGAACGGACTGCTGGAGGAGGCAGTTCCGCGCCAGGCCGGACCATTCAACGTCTGACGCAGCATGACTCAGTTGGATGTTTACTTTCTGCATGGCTGCGAACCCGCATGTCTCACAAGCTGGTTTGGCAGAGTGTTTTTTTGCTGAGGAAGTCGGTGGTGAGGCAGCTTGTCTTTGGCTGGGAGAGACGATTGGGGCCGGAACATTGTCTGGCGGCCGGTTTGGGGACTTTTATCGAGTAGTTCGTGGTGGTCCGTGCGTACGGCGATCCCGGAAGTCTCCTGGGGGCACCGTTTACTGATGCGAGTGTTTTAGATTTGCAGCGTCAGCGGCGACTGGCGGTGGATGTTTTCGAGGATTCGCTCGAACAGAGCCTGACAAATAACCTGAGAATTCCGAACTGCTGATCGACCTCCCGCAGCAGCAACCCGCTGGCGTCCGACGTGATGGTTCCCCATCAAAAGCAGTGATCACTTCGCGAGCCCCATGCTCCTGAACCAGCAGCCGATGACTCTTACACTTCGTTTTCCCAAAACCGCCTCCTGTCCTGAAACACTGGTCGTGTGCATGGGCGAGTTCGGTCGCTCGCCGCTGGTCGCTCTGGAACCTCGCTTCGACGGAGCAACCCCCGACCGCAAACACTGGGCGGCGGTGTACTCGATCGTCTTCGCCGGAGCCGGAGTCACGCCTGATTCGATCGTCGGAAAATCCGATCGCCACGCCTGATATCCGGTGAGCAGGAAGTTCGGACCCTGGGACGTCACGGCCACCATTGCCCACGCACTGGGTATCGATCCCGCCGGCCACTTCCACGATCTCACCGACCACCCCTACGCTATCAGTTCCGGACAACCAATCACCGAGCTTTACAC
>JAQBWV010000294.1 GCA_027624335.1 Planctomycetota bacterium | reverse complement strand
AGAAATCGTCGCTTCTGCGGTAGTGCCCCACACGAAGTATTTCAGTTCCTGACGCGAGAAATACGCGGCGATTAGAAAAGTAACGCCTGCGATGAGAATCTGTTTGAATTTCGCGAGTTCGTCGTCGTGATCCATAGTTCGCGGCCCGAATGCAGAATGGCGGTTAATGAAAGGGACGGTGACGATTGTTGGCCGCCACTCAGATTGCAGCATAACGCCCAAGGTAACCCGGCGGCGGCGAGTGACCTGGACTTGTAAAAACCGCTTGATTCCGCCGCTCGGCTTGCAGTTAATCTCGCCAGTGCTCTTGTGTAGCGAAGCTAACACCTGTTCACGGAAGCCGCTGCGCGGCGGGGGTATCGTAATCGGGGGGTGTTTGTTCGTCACGAGTTGAAATGCGTGTGGCAGAGTCCTTTCGGAAGTTTTCTTTTCTCCGAAAGGGCACTGTGATGAAGAACGAATCGTGGGATGTGGGGATGGACGGTGACATGGTGATCGCCGGGTTGAGTGAACGGACTCGGGAAGCGTATCTGCGGGCGGCACGGCAGCTGGCAAAGTTTCACCATTCGGTCGATCCGGGCGCGCTCGAAGAACAGCAGGCGAGAGACGCGCCACCGCGACGGACCGCTCGTTCAGAATACGCTTTGGACCCGAGTCCGCTGCTGTTCCGCGCCGACCGGGAATCCCGACGCCCTGAACCCGGTTCCGCAGCGACCTCCCGACCGGCGAAACGACGAGATCGTCACCACCCGACTCGCGGGTGCTCGCGACAATCGCCCCGCGCCGCAGAAAAGTCCAAGCACACGTCCGGGACTTCCTGATCAGAAGTTTAAAACTCGACTCCGCTTCGCTCCGCGAGTTTCTAATCCACTGGTGTTATGGCAGTGCGTACGACGTCGACGCTGCCTCACTGCGAAAACCGACGGAACGTGACCTTGGTTGAGCTGTCAATTCGATCGCGTACTGAGACTGCTCAGCAGTGATCTCGATCGTGGCATCGGTCGTGTTGATATGCCGGTAGTGTTCCGGGAGAGTGGGATCAGATACCGGCTTTACCGACGCGTCAGCGTTCGAGCGACCGCTCCCCTGAAGTTCAGAAACGGGACGCACGGTCACAAGATACAGTCCCGGCTTCAGTTCGCCGTCGAGTGTGACGACACGAAAACTTCCGTTGCTGCTCGATACTCCCATCGCGGAATCTCCGGTGCCGGCTCCCGTCAGCTGAACCAGAACGTCGGCGACGGGTTGGCCGTCGAGCGTGATCGTTCCCTTCATCGCTGTTTGCGACCATGATCGCATCCAGCTGAAAGTGACGGCAACGATGACGGCGACGACGATACCCCACTTCGCCACCTTTCGTCCGTCAAGACTGGCCAGCGAGCGAAACAGTCCCAGTAGATGGAAGTAAGGCGCGAACAGAATCCAGACGGCTCCACCTGCGACCATGCCGCCAGACTCTGGCTTAGTCCTGATGGACGCGACCGTTGTCGATTCGGCAAATGAACAATGAAATCCGACAGCCGCTGCGGTTGACCATTCCTCAGAGTCCTCCAGCCGTACCGGAGTGTCCGCATGGAGGGAGCCTTCGTCAGCAAGATCCTGAATCGACTGCCGAGGCAACGGACCGAGTTCATCATCACCGCGTCTGATAAAAAATTGTGGAGCCAGCGGAGCGTCATTTTCATCAGTGGCAACTGCTGCTCGATCCGGTTCTCCAGAATCGATTGCCGTCACAGTTCGGGCCGCTGTTTCAGAGACATCAACGTTTCGAGCTGTGCGTCGACGACTGCGGCGAGTGCTGATCTGATCGGCTGGCTCCACCGGCCGTTCATCGCACAGCCAGGCATCGCTGCTGGAGTCCGGCATTACATCGCGGACTGCATGCCACGCCGTCTCATGCTCCTGCCGAACGTCATCGTCGAGACGCACTTCGCCACGACTGATCATGGTTTGCAGCTCATCCCTGTCGAGCGGGCCAAGACTCATCCCGCTCACCCGGACAATCCAGCGACTCCGTTGCGGATCAACTGGTTTCCTGAAGTCTGCATGGGACGGTTCTGACACCAGCGTCGCAATGCCATGATCGATGTCGTGGATCAATCGAAAACTCAACGATGCAATTCCAAGTTCATCGCCAACCTGAAGTGTGGCTTCGCGAATGGCCTCTCCGTTAATCGTTACGCCACGATCGACAAGGGCCACGATTCGGACGCAGTCCGCCTGCAGATTCAGTTCGCAGTGGACGTCAGCGATGTCTGGCCCGGCCAGGCAGAAGTCGGATTTCCGTTCCGAACTGCCAAGGAAGATCGATTCCCGATCAAGCGGAATTCGCTGGGAGCGGTCGGCTGATTCAAGGAACATCGCCATAGGACACGCCGCTTCCTGTTTCGCGTGAGAGCCCGGCACATGTGTTATTCAAAGGAAACACTCTTCAGTACTGTTCCGTCGTGACGATCGCTGACGGCCATCAGTACGCCAAAGTCGAGATTCTCATTCAGGAATCGAACGCCACCGTCGGCAAACAGCACGTTGGCTCCGCCCGGATGTACTGACGTGATCGGCGTATGAGCACCTCCCGAAACGACCGTCGTGTCGCCGGTTGCTGGGGCCGATCCGTTGAGATTGATCCCGAATCGGACCGTCGTGATGTTGTAAACATTGTGGCACGACGACGTCGGCCCACCTGCGATCAGCCCTGCCGGATGATTCGTGCCGGCCCAGGCACTGCCGTAGTACGAACTGCGGATCGTCTCGTCCTGCACGATCTCGACAACAGGTTGGCCGCTGCTCACATTCACGGTCGGATATTCGGCAAGCGACTGCTCGGCAATCATGATCGTATTCGTCGTTCCGTCTGAGATATCGCGGATTCCGATGGCGTCATTTTCGACAAGCAGTCCATTGCGTCCAAGGATCGCCTGACTGTTGATGCCGCAGGTTCCTACAACTTCGGCATCCGGGTTAACGTTCGTTCCTCGAAAGGCTGCCCCCGAGATCCCAACATAAGTTGTGGTCATCAGATTGTACGGCTGGCCGGTTGCGGCAGGGACGTATTCGGACATCGATGCGGAGGGGCACCAGTAAACAGCGACATAAAGGTCGTCCAGAATCACTCCGTTGGGGTTGCCCGAGTATGCGACCGCCGCGATGCCCCCAGGTGCTTCGTGACTCAATCGCTTGTAAGCATTGCCCTGGTCGATCCACGGCAGAATGGACACGAAGAACGAGCTGCCTCGAATTGCCGGAACCAGATCGTTCCCGTCCGGAGTCGGTGCATAGGCGGCTCCAATTGGAAAAGTGTTATAAGTGCCATGATATTCGTGCAGAGCCAATCCGATCTGCTTGATTCTGTTCTTGCACTGTGTGCGGCGAGCCGCTTCGCGAGCATTCTGTACGGCCGGAAGCAGCAGCGATGCCAGAACAGAAATAATCGCGATGACAACGAGTAATTCGATCAACGTAAATCCCGTACGACGTCGTGTGGCCCTCATCGTTGCTCCCTTCAGTCATTCGATTTGGTCTTCAGTCAGACAGCTGGCGACCTGTGCCCCATCCAACTTCCAACGCGGACCCGCTCGATTGCCAGTGCTGAAACAAACGAAATCTGCCAGCGACGATCAACAGGCAATCCCGAGCAGCAGACTGCTATGTGTCTTCCTTTGGTGGTTCGATACCGAAATCCAGAATCGACAGAAGTGATCGGAACGGAAGATTCCGCTCGGCGAAATTAGCGGCTCCGCCCTGCATTCGGTCCACGATGCCGACAACGCAGACCACTTCGCAACCGAATTCCTGAATGCGCTCGCATGCCAGAATGGAACTGCCGCCCGTCGTCACGACGTCGTCGATCACGACGACTTTCATGCCAGGTTCGACCGGACCTTCGATGTATTTCTGAGTGCCGTGTCCTTTGGCCTCTTTGCGGACCATGACGCCGATCATCGACAGATCTCGCCCAGCGGCCGCCGTCAGGACGCCGCCGATAATCGGGTCGGCCCCGATCGACATCCCGCCGATCGCGTCGTACTCGACGTCGGCCAACAGGTCGAGCAATCCTTCGCTGACCAGTTGCAGACCTTTGGCGTGAAGCGTGATCTGCTTGCCATCGAGGTAGTAGGTCGACTTCTTCCCGGAAGCGAGCGTGAAGTCGCCGAACTTCAGCGCTCGCTCATGAAACAGTCGAATCAGTTCTTCGCGATCGAACATGCGCTTTTTCCTTCAGTAAATGCTTCGTCGTAACGCGAGGCCTCATACTGAAACGCTCGATCTCCCGCAACTGTCGCCCGCTGGTTGTCGCCCGCTGGTGGTAACTTCAAACCTTCTTCAGAAAAGTGAGCCGACCCGTAGGAATCCACTCGGCAACGATGATGTTTCCTTCATGGTCGAAACAGGCGTCGTGAGGATGGATGAACCGACCAGCCTGAAAACGTTTCGGCTGGCTACGAAGTTTGAAATTGTCAGCGAGAACTTCTTTCGTCCAGTTCTCGTCGTATCCGAGGTGCGTGATCACTTTGTTATTCTTGTCGAAGAGTGTGATTCGGGCATGAAGGTCCGGACACAGCAGAACGTCGCCCTGGATGTCGATGTCCGCCGGAAAGGCGAGTCCGTCCACGATGCGGGTCAGCTTGCCGTCGAGCGAGAAGTACTGCAGCCGAGCATTGGCACGATCACAAACGGCGATTTCCGGTTCACCATCGCCGCGATCGTCCAGCCACAGTCCGTGCGGAGTTCTCATCTTGCCAGGCTCAGTTCCTTCCCCACCCCAGGTGCGAACCCAGTTGTCGTCCTTGTCGTACTGATGGATGAAGTGTGAGCCGTATCCGTCGGCCATGTAAAAACCGCCGTCCGGCGAGAAGCAAATGTTGGTCGGAGCAAACGGCGTTTTCTTCCCGTCGTACTTGCCCGATTCAACCGGAAACTCTTTTCGCCAGACTTCTTCGCCCTTGAGGGTTGTCTTGCAGAAGTAGCCTTTCCGGACGCACGACAGGTAAAGAAACTCTTCTCCGCCGTCCCGTCGAATGTCGACACCGTGTCCCGCTCCGTGGTGCTCTTTCCCGAACGATCGAACGCATTTCCCGTCGCGATCAAAGACGACAATCGCGTCGCAAACGGTTTTCGACTTCGATCGGTGAGTGATGTAAATCAGCCCTTCCGAATCGACCGCGGTCCCGTGCGTGTCTTCCCACTTGATGGAATCTGGAACATCGCCCCAGTCGTGATGGCACTCGTAAACGAAGTCGCCTTCACCGACGATCGCAAGTTTCGAGCCAGCTTTGTCAGTGGCGTTAAGAAACGCCGGCGCAATCGCTGATGCAGCGACGGCAGTGCCAGCAGTTGTGAGAAACGTACGGCGGCTGGTTGAGTGGTTCATGAGAATTCCTGTCTTTCAGATTCACCAATCCGAATCTGACGCAAAGCCGCGAAGACGCAAAGTAACGCTAAGAAAGTCTTTGCGAACCTTTTGGGCTTTGCGGCATTGCGCCAGAAATGCCAGAACAAACTGATCGTGAGTTCTGTGCGACAAACATTTAGTTCGCAACCTTCTGCATGAGTTCTCGCAGGACGGCTTCGATCTTGTCGGACGCTTCGATTTCAAGATTGTTGGTGCCCATCCACGTTTCGTAACCGCCGAGTTCATGTTGACGTGGCGTCGGAAGGTAGCCGTAGTGGCCGTTGGCAAGTTCCATCGTAAAGGACGGCTTGAGAGGGCTTTGCTCTTTGAGCCGCAAACCAATTTCGGTGAAGACTTCGCAGGGGATCGACGTCACACCGACGTCTCCGACTCGAACGGCCTGAAGTATGATCGCCTCAGTTCCGGGATGTTCGTGCAGACCCAATGTGCGGTCAGCGTACGCTTTCGCGCGAATGGGTAAATTCTTTTCGTCAGGTTCGGCGAGAAACTGTTTCGCTCGAGCGACCTGTTCCGGAGTTGGTTTACGAACCTTCAACGTCAGCTCCTGCTGAGCCATCGCCAGCGGAACTGACCGCCGGTACTTCACAGCGGGCATGGCTTCGACAACACGCTCGACAACACGAGCGGCGACTTCTCGGATTCGCACAAACGGCTTCGCGCCCGGCTGAGGGTTCGTGAAGTTGATGTTGTTGACATCGCCGCTGGTTCCGTTGGAAAGAATTCCGACAAATGGCGGCAGCGTGTCTCGCTGTTCATCGGGAAAGAGCTTCGCCTGAAGCTGCGTTGCGAACTCGCCAAAGTAGTCCGACGAAACTCCGCCGGCAGGCACACCACCCACATAATGCAGCGAGTAGTTGGCCAGCAGCGCGATGGGGCGTCCTTCGTGAGTCCGCACGGAAAGAAAAACGACTTCCGGATCGACCGGGCCAGCTGGTCGATCGAGCAGCCCTCGGCCTCGCGGGGGATTCATCCGAACGATGTCAGTGGTTTCGCCAAACGGGTTGGGAACGATGCCGCCTGCTTTCATGAACCAGCGTCGATTATGAACTTCTTCCGGAACCTGACACGTGCCCCAGCCAAGTTCGGCCGGTGCGAGGTTGTCAGTCGCCTGTTGAAGGGCTGACACGATTCCTCGAGTCATCTGCTCAACATAGTGCGCGGGAGCTTCAACGTTGCGACCATTTTTGACTCGCGGTGCCGAATGAGTGTGCGTTGCCGCGACCAGAATATGATCCGCTGAGATGTCGCAGACTTCGGCCGCTCGGCGTTTGGCCTCGTCGAACAGAATTCTCGGAACCAGGCAACTGTCGACCGTCACGAATGCCAGCCGCGTTTCGCCGTTGTCCAGAACCAGGGCTCGAGCATTGAGCCGGTCCCAGGCATGTCCAGCAAGTCGTGCCTCAAACGATCCGATCAATTCGACCGGCCACTGCTGCGGAGTGATGTCGGCCGTCGCCGCTCCGGCACGCAGCGGATGCTTCACAACCTCTGCCGCTGTGGCAATCGTAGCCGAGGCAGCAAGCCCCAGAATCATCAGCGTCATTGCGAATCGGCGATGCACGTTCAACTCCTTTTGTTGCTTCTTCATCGATTGATCAGGCCCCGAATCGAAGATCAGTTCTCGACGCGGCGGTAGAAGTACTTGCGAACCAGCTCCTGCGGCGGTGCTGGCGTCGCGAGCGTTGCGAAGTAGGTCACTGTGAATGAGACGACAAGTCCGATGATGATCGGGTCGAAATCCAGCAGTCGATACGGACGGAAGAACGAGTCGTTGAAGAACGAACCCATGACGTACATCGCGAAGTGAGCTGAGAAGCCAGCGAGCATCCCGATCGTGCTGCCTTGAACGTTGGACCTTGGCCAGTACAGCAGGAAGATCACGGGGGCGAGGAAGCACGCTGCCAACCCGCTGCCGACGTAAACGATAATGTCCTGGAGAAAATTGGGTGGGTTAACCGCGACAATCATCGCTGCCGTCCCGACCACCAGCGTGCAGAGATAGCTCAGCTTCTTGATCGTGCCTTCGCTGGCGTCCGGGTTGATGTTCCGCTGATAGATGTCTCGCACCATCGCCGACGAGATCATCAGCAGAAAGCTGTCGACCGTCGACATGACCGCCGCAAACGGAGCCGCAATCAGCAGTCCGCCGAGCCAGGCTGCTCC
>JAQBWV010000293.1 GCA_027624335.1 Planctomycetota bacterium | reverse complement strand
GCGATCCTTAACTGGCATTTGACCGAGCAGTTCGCGAGCCTCGTCCCAGTCGCCACCGACGAAGGCGTCCACGGCAGCTTCGAAGTCACGAATGTTTGCATCCGAAAGTTCGCTTCGTTTCGCCGGCAGTAGTAGCTGATGTACGTCGATCGGTGCATTCACACCAACAGGTCGAATCAGCCCGATTCGTCGGCAGCGACCTACTGACGCTGAGAGTGACTTTCGGACGGCAGCTGCGGTTGGGCCGTCCATCAAGATCGGGCAACCAATCTGTTTCGTCATGCCTTCCAGGCGAGAGCCGAGATTTACAACCGGCCCAAATACGCCCACCTTCGCCTGTTGTCTGGTTCCGATTCGACCGGCGATCGCGGTTCCGCAGGCGATTCCAATTCCGATTCGAAACCCTTTCAGGTCGGAGCTTCGAGATGCTGAATTCGCTCGGTCGAATGTTTTGAGAATCTCCAGAGCGGCTCGACAGGCCGGAAGAGGCCCCTCGGACAGGGGCAATGGCCATCCCCAGAAACCAAGCGCCGAATCCCCCTGAAAATCGGCGATCGCTCCATCGTGAATGACAATATTACTGGTCATGACTTCCAGAGCCTGACTAACGCGATCCAGCAGCCGTTGTAGATTGTGCTTCGACTGTTCTGCGATCTTCGAGTAACCACGAAGGTCACAGAACAAGACGGCGGTTTCACTTTCCGTTGGTTTAAGTGTTGTTCCGTCGTTGGCTTTGCTGACCGATTCGACGACCGCTGGTGAGAAGAATTGTCTCATGCCCGCAAACTGGTCTTCCAGACATCTCACCTGTCGAATTGCTCCGACCAGTTGCGAGATCAACTCGGCAATCTGAACATCGCCTGCCAGGTCATCCGGTGTCAGTCCCGGCGGCAGCGAGTCAGCGGCGCCGAATCCACCGGACACGTAAATACACCAGGCGCTGGCTGAACCAGCCACAATCGGAACACAGAATCCCCACCGACCACGGTCAGTCGAAAACGGACTGGATTCGGTCAGCCCTTCTTCGCGACGGACCCTCACGATGCTCTGATTCTGCGTGACCGCCGCCGCTACCATGGTCCGACTGATCTTTAGCCGATCAGTTTCGCTGCCCCCACTCCAATGGAGCACTTTAGGCCTGGCTGTTCGGATGGATTTCGGATCCTGGCATTCCAGTACGGAAATAGCTCCGGCATGAGGTATGACCTCCGCAAGGATTGCCGTTAACGCAGCGCTCAACTCCTGATCACCCGACGACAACCACAGAGTGTGCGAATACTGCGAGACCATCGCGACTCGGTGATCCGCCTTCCGCAGTGACACCTGCGTGTGAGTCAATTCGCGAGCGTCGTCACTTTCCAGCAATCGCCTTATTTGCGACTCCGGGCTGTCGTCGGCATCGCCAGAAAGCTGGAAGGCGGTTCCGCCAATCTTGAACTCATCGCCGATTTGAACTCGAGCGCTCTGGCACGACGTGCCTCGGAATATAATTGGATTCAACGCGCCTTCCAGACAACTAACGGTGGCTTCGCCATTGTCCCAGTGCAGTTGCGCATGCCTGCGAGAAACCTTGCGGTCCCACGTCACCGCGCAATCGTTATCCGAGCCGCGACCGATATGCAGAATTCCGTTTTCGGGTACGAAACTCCGCAGCAGTTGTGTCGGCTCCGGTCCCTGAGCGACAAGTAGCGGCATCACACCTCTTTCATGCTGGCATCATCATCCGCAAGGAAATCCGTCTGTTCGGCAACACACGCCCATCTCGACTGCTGACATCGAGAATTCCTCGCTAAAAACACGACCGCAGTCGCGGCGGAGACTGAGTTTTAGGCCATTCGACAGGCAGGTTGCTACCCCGAGGCCATTCAAGAGTTCAGCCGTGTGAGGCTGTTGATCTTTGAATCAGCCCAACCAGATTCTGCGGATTGGGCTTCCACTCGGCTCCCGCTGCGGTTGTTTCAGCGCAGAGCCTTTAATTAGCCATACCAGTGCAACTCTGATGTCGACAGAACGGAATCACTCGTCCATTTCACGAGTTTCGGCTCCTGACACTGAGGGGCCCAGAGATTCGTCTGTCGTCAGAAACGCCGTTGAACTATCGCTCCGGCAGCCCTTGATAATTGATGAACTGATTGATGACTGAAACAGCCCATGACTGGTGGACTCCGGGATAATTGAAAAGAATCCTTTCAGAAGAATCGTTATGTCTGAGAAATCGAAGCGACCACGCCGGTCGTTCAGCGTCGGCCTTCGCTGCGACTGCGTCAGCCCCAGCATTACGGACACGCCGATGCTGCCTGAGCAACTACACACCACGCCCAACTCAGCCGCAACGCTGCGAAAGCGTTTCCTTCCTTCAAAGCGACTGAGACATCAGACTCTGCGCGTCCGAACGCGAGTCACTAAAACCCACTCACCCGGGAGTTCTCATGAGCCGATCGATTCAGCGCCGCGAGTTCGTCAAAACATCTGCATTCCTTGTAGCCGGTGCCATCCTGCCGTCGTCGCTGCGAGCGTTCTCGCCTAATGGCCGTTTGCGGACTGCGCATGTCGGAGTTGGCGGCATGGGTGGATCGGATCTGGGCTCGGTTTCGTCTCATGCCGGCGTCGAAGTTGCGGCGCTGTGCGACGTCGATGCGAACATTCTCAGGGGTGCAGCGGCAAAGTTCCCTGACGCCCGCACGTTTCGAGACTATCGCGAAATGATCTCCACCATGGGTGACACGATCGACGCCGTCGTCGTTTCCACACCGGATCACACGCATGCGCCGGCGGCAATGACCGCGATGAATCACGGCAAACCTGTCTACTGTCAGAAGCCTTTGACGCATGAAGTCTTCGAAGCACGCCAACTGCGGCTGGTTGCTGAGCGGAAGGAACTTGTCACGCAGATGGGCATCCAGGCGAGTGCCGGACTGCCCTATCGCCAGGCGACACAGATGATCCAGAGCGGCGTCATCGGGAAAATCAGTCGAGTGCACGCGTGGTCGTACAAGAACTGGGGCTACGATGGCCCGGCATTTACGAGTTTCGACGACGTCCCGGAAAGTCTGGATTGGAACCTCTGGATCGGCACGGCCACCATGCGAGCCTATAAAAAAGGTGTTTATCATCAGAGCTCGTGGAGGAAACAGATCGACTTTGGAACCGGCACGCTCGGCGACATGGGCGTCCATATTTTCGACACACCGTACCGAGCCCTCGCACTGACATATCCAACGTGGGTTCGCACAACCTGTCGCCCGCCGACTGGCGCAGGACATCCCGAAAAGAACATCGTCGAGTACGAGTTTCCCGGCACCAGGTACACAACAGAAACGATGCGCTGGACGTGGTACGACGGAGCCGACGCTCCACCATCGACCGACGGACTGGGGCTGCCGGACGGTCTGAAACTGCCTGGTCAGGGATCACTTTTCGTCGGCGAAGAAGGCACCATGCTGTTGCCGCATTCGTCCACGCCCCAACTCTTCCCCGAAGATAAGTTCAAGAACGCGGTGTATCCAGAGCTGGAACCGCGAAACCACTATCACCAGTGGGTCGATGCCTGCATGGGCGAAGGCAAAACCAGTTCACACTTTGAATACGCCGGTCGCCTGACTGAAGCGTTGCTGCTCGGTGTGGTGGCTAATCGATTTCCAGGTGAAAAACTGATGTGGGACGCCGACCAGCTGAGCGTCAGCAATGTGAAAGAAGCCAGTGTTCTGCTCAAACGCACGCCTCGTGATGGGTTTCAGGTCGACGGTCTGTGACAAGCTGAGACGCGACTCTAAGCTCCACCAGTGATGCCGGGGCTGTCCTGCCATCTGCTCGCTGTTCCACCAGCCTCCGTATTGATGGCTACCAGCCTGCCGATTTACGAACTCATCTGAATCAAGGATTCTCGTATGCTCCGTCTGATGTTTGTTTCGTCCGCGCTTGCAGCCGGTGCGCTGGCTGCGATTCCTGATCCCGTCTCACCCGATCCGGAAGGCACTCGCCCCATTGAAGCTGTCGACACAGTCTTCATCGAAGACATGACCTGGATGGAAATTCGAGACGCGATGAGAGCAGGAAAGAAAACAGTGATCGTGGCAACGGGCGGAATCGAACAGAACGGGCCGTATCTCGTGACGGGCAAGCACAACGTCATTCTTCGCGGGACGACCGAGGCGATCGCACGGAAACTGGGCAACTCGCTCGTCGCGCCCATCGTACCGTTCGTCCCTGAAGGAGACATCGATCCGCCAACGGTCCACATGAAGTATCCCGGAACGATCAGTGTCACCGAAGAGACGTACCGAGCGTTGCTCACCGATATATGCAGCTCGTACAGAACGCACGGCTTCGAGCACATTGTGCTGATCGGCGACAGCGGCGGGAATCAGGCGGGAATGAAACTCGTCGCCGAAAGTCTCAACGAAAAGTGGACTGGAACGCGCACGCAGATTCACTTCATCGCGGAGTACTACGACTTCGCGTCTGTTGCGAAGTGGCTTAAGGAACAGGGCGTCGAACAAACTCCGGAAGGACTACACGACGACTTTGCGATGACGGCAATGATGATGGCTGTCGATCCGAAAAGCGTGCGAACCGAACAGCGGATCAAAGCGGACCGATTTCGTATCAACGGAGTTAATCTGGCGCCTGTCGAAAGTACCATCAAGTGGGGACATCGCCTCATCAACTTTCGGGCTGACGCGACAGTCGCCGCGTTGCGACGATCAATCGGAAACAAATAGTAGGCACGACGAGGTCGCCGAACAGAAGCCCTTCTAAAGTCAAGAAAGTATTGAACTATGGCACTCCTCGTATCACGACGCGTCGGACGAATACTTCGACTGGAGTTCGTCGCATTATTTGTAGTGTCTTTGTTTTTCAGTGCTCAGGCTGTTGCCGATGGCCCGACATTGAGTCTTCGGCTTAGAACCCGCGCCGAGGTCGCTCCGGGAAGCGGACAGTTTCGCGAAGTCACCAATCCAGCGGTCTGGAACGCGAAAGAGACGGCGATCGTCATCTGCGACATGTGGAACAACCACTACTGTCGCAATGCCGCTCGCCGAGTGGCGGAGATGGCACCGCGGATGAATGAAGTGATCAGAAGAGCTCGCGAGCAAGGTGTTCTCATCATCCATTCACCCAGCGGTTGCATGGATCAGTATGCCGATTCGCCACAGCGGAAACTCGCTCAATCGGCGCCAAAGGTTGAGACGAAGCTTCCTCTGCAGGGCTGGTGCCATCTCGACGACAAACACGAATCTCAGATGCCCGTTACTATCGGCCAGCCGTGCGATGACGACGGCGTGATTCGACCGGCCGTTCGCTATTTTCAAAGACAGATCGACACGCTGGAGATTGTTGCGGGTGACGCGATTACCGACAGCGCGGAAGCGTTCTATCTAATGAAACAACGCGGCATCAGAAACATCATCATCATGGGCGTGCACACAAATATGTGCGTGCTTGGTCGTCCCTTCGGTATTCGCCAGATGATTTATCAGGAACAGAACGTCGTACTGATGCGCGACATGACCGACACGATGTACAACCCGAGAGACGAACCGTTCGTTAACCACTTTACTGGTAACGATCTGGTGTTCGAGCATATCGAACGGCACTGGTGCCCAACGATTACCAGTGCGGATATCCTGGGCGACAAGCCATTCCGATTTCCTGGCGACAGACGAAAACACGTTGTGATCGTCATGGCAGAGGAAGGATACGGGACGGCGACATCGTTGCCGCCGTTCGCGCTGACGCACCTTGGCGCCGACTTCAAGATCACCTGCGTTTACGCAAATTCAAAAAACCGGAACGACATACCCGGTATCGAAGTCCTGGACGACGCCGACGTCGCCATCTGGTCGATCCGCAGGCGCACGCTCCCACAGAAACAGCTTGACGTGTTTCGCCGATTCATTGCCGCAGGCAAGCCGTTGGTCGCCATTCGAACGACCAGCCACGGATTCTCGTTGAGCAACGGGGCACCGCCAACAGGACTTGCCGACTGGCCGGAATTTGATCAGCAGGTGCTCGGCGGAAACTACAATGGCGATCTCAACAACAAGGCTGGAATACTTGTGAGCACCGCAGAAGGAGTCTCTGGGCACTCGATTCTAACCGGCATACGGACCGACGAGTTTGCCGCATCGGCATCCCTCTACAAGACTGGCCCACTCGCGGACACGGCCGCTCCCTTACTCCTTGGACGCGCTAAAGGCGTCGGACAGGTGGAGCCTGTGGCGTGGACTCATCAGCAACCAAACGGCGGCAGAGTCTTCTACACATCGCTCGGTCATGCGGACGATTTCAAAATCCGCGATTTTCAGTTCCTGCTACGCAACGCCGTCTACTGGGCAGCCAATTTGCCAGTACCAGCAGCCCCACCAGAAGTGGCCAACACGGACGGCTGCTGATCCAACGGTTCCTCGGCGATTGACGTTGCGGATTCATCCCGGGCGAGTGAAGCAGGGCCTGAATCTTTGGGAAGCCTTTGGATCGCTGTTGCACCCGGGAAACAGTACTCGCTGCTGTCATCGAGCAGACCGTCAGTCTCACAGCAGATAGATACTTGAGAACCCGTCGCCCGTTACTCTGCCCGCCTGGCATGCATACTCTCATTGGACTCACCCGGGCATGTGTATACCCGGTTATTCGGCAAACGACCGGCCTGACGCTCCACATTTATCTGAGCGTCTCATGCATCGCCGTTGCGTCACTCAGCGGTAACACGGGCGAGACCTTGACGCACCAGCCACTCGGACGCCCGTGCAGGCCACGTGCCAATGTCAGATCCCTTGACTGGCCGCATGCCGTACCCATGTCCGCCGTTTCCATAAACATGCAGTTCTGCCTGGACGTTGTGCTGTTTCAGGCCGGCGTAGATCAGCACACTCCCCATCGACGAAGAACGGTCGTCATGGGTATGGACGATGAATGCTGGCGGTGATTCAGCAGTCAGATTGATCTGTGGGAGCAGCTTTTGAGTCTTCGCGTCGTAGACGTTCCACGGGTAAATCAGCAATGAGAAATCCGGACGGCAGGACTGCTTGTCGACATCGTCCAGTGCATCGTACGCAGCGACGCCGTCGGTCGTGTGCAGAATCGATGCCACCTGGCCGCCAGCCGAGAATCCCAGAACTCCGACTTTGTCGTTGTTGATGTGCCACCGCTCGGCGTTGGCTCGAAGCAGCCGGATCGCTCGCTGGCCATCCTGAAGTGGTCGACGCCAGGCGGGCTCGTCCTTCGGCGTGACTTCGTTGGTCCGGTATCGAACCACGAAAAGCGAAACGCCGTGAGAATTCAGCCACGGCGCGGCTTCGGACCCCTCTTTGTCTGGAACGACTTTCATGAAGCCACCGCCGGGCAGAACAACAACGGCGGTTCCGTTTGGCTTCTCGGCGAGAAATACGTCGATTGTCGGCTTCCTGATATTCACCAGGCGCGTCACCGGTGGGACTTCATCATCGCGCGTCGGCTGAGCAATTCCGACATCGTGAGACGTTTCCCCCGGAGCCAAACCCGGCCAGACAGGAATCGACTGACCGGATGGTTCGCCAGCCGCGTGCACCACTGAAATTGACAAACCAACCAGCAGTATTCCCAGGAGTGAG
>JAQBWV010000025.1 GCA_027624335.1 Planctomycetota bacterium | reverse complement strand
ATCAGGCACAGTCCAGCGTACGCCCCAACGATGATCGACTTCTTCGCGTGGATCTTCTCTTCGAGCGCCAGCGACGCAATCATCGCTGCCAGGATCAGCCCGAAGAGAGCTGTCACCCAACCGGGTACCTCGTGGACGATAGGTACAACCGCTTCAGCCTGTTCAGCCGCAAGGACCAGCAAGTTCATCCGTGAGATCCTTTCAGCAGGTAACGTCGGCACTTCTGTCAGCTCTGACTGAAACGGCTGGTCTGTCTGTCTGTCGATCAGGACTTGTCCCGAAATAACTTAGGCGCTTCAGTCAGAGCAGCAACATGGCGGTGTCGATCAACTCAACACTCAGCGAGTACGCCATTCCGTGCATCGCCAACTGATCATGGTCGCGGGTGTTTGTAACGAGCAGATCGATTTCGCCAGCTTGGATCAAACCGGCGTACTGCTTCAGAAAATGCCCGCGAGTCACTCGGTTCTTGTAATCGACCGAAGGTCGCGAAGTCTTCAGCTCGGCGATGCAGGTGTCGATAAAATCCTGGGCTTCTTTCAGTAGGGTGAATTCGATGAGTTGCCGAGCCTGCTCGGAATCGATCTGCGGAATGCGCTCGATGATTCGCATGTAGCGTTCGAAAACTGAATCGTCCTCAACATGGCACAGCCACAGCGTTCCATCATCAGGGCACATGCGGGAACCGTAGTTGATCAGGCCGTTGTCGCCCGAGATGTGATCGGCTACCACCATGACTCGATCGCAGATATTTCCCGTCAGTGTCTTCGGATGCGCTGACGTCCCTGGCAGAACGAGTACCGGAATCGTCGCCACCTGGCTCAGCACATCGAGATACACACCCAGGCTGTGCTGAGGAACCAGCGACTGCTCCTGAAGATGCCGATAAGTAATGACCAGGTCCGTCTGTTGTTCATCAAGCTTCGTCAGCAGTTCCGCAACGTTCGAGTACTGATCGCCACTGATTTCCCGCCAGCTGTTTACGTCTTTGAGCATCGGCAGAAACGCCAGCAATTCGTGTCGTCGACGCCCGGACTCTTCTGCAGTCTGGTCCGTGATGAAGGCGACCGACTCGATGGGAATCGTCACGTGCTGAAACGACTCCCGTTCCGCGCGACGAAACAGTGATTCAAACTCGTCGATATGGTCCATCACATCGTCTCTTCTTATGGGATCAATCTGTGTGGGGCCCGTCAGTATAGTGAGGCCCTGCTCTCGGTCGACCGCAAAAGTGTGCTGACCTACGCGGGTTCGTGGATCGGGGCGAGGCTCGCTCGACCATAGTATTCGGACCATTCCGGCGAGTTCTCTTCGATATGCACGAGATGAACTCCGCGCGCGAAGGCGGGCAGGTCGCCGGCTTTGAAGGCATCCCACAGCTGCTGCGCGTGGGTGAAGTACGACCTGCAACCGCTCGGCCAGTCGAGTCTCATTAGAAGTCCGGGATACGGATACGGACGAGACTTCGGTTCGATACGGAATTTCTCGACGACATCCCAGTCCATAGTGACTCCAATGCCTGGCCTGTCTGGAATTTCGGCCATTCCGTTGGAAACAGTCCACGGCTCCTGCACGAACTGTTCGGGATACATGTGATTGCAATGGATCGCCGGCCAGCGAGCGTGAGACAGTGCCGCCTGCACGTGCAGGCAGAAAGTCGCACCGAGGTTCGAGCCGACCCACTGCAGCCAGAACGGTTTGTTAAACTCGGCGCAGGTTCTGCCGCGACCTATGGCATGGGTAACGCCGCCTTCCATGACAAAGCCGTCGCAGATGTCGCGACGAATCTGCGTCTCGAACGCCGGTCGTCCGATGTGCTGTGCAATCGGAATACTCAGATGCTGCCTCAGCATGCGGTTGCCTTCGACGTCTTCCTGCTGGATGGGGCTCTCCCAGATCGCAATCTTTGAATATTGCTCCAGTCGTTTGCACAGAGGTCGAACGACAGCCGGGTCCAATCCGAAGTCGTTGAAGTCAAGGTCCAGCAGAAAGTGGTCGGGCACGGCTTCAGAAAGTCGCTTCACCTGATCTTCAAGATCGAACCACGGGCGTGCCTTTGTCTTAAACGTTGTATAGCCGCTGGCAGCCGCTTCCTCGCATTCACTGATCCAGTCTTCCGCCGGCATGTCAATTGCCCACCATCCAACGTGAGCATGAGTCCTGACTTTCTCACCGAGCAGTGCCCAAACCGGAGCATCCATCGACTTCGCGACGGCATCGAACAACGCCATCTGCAAACCGGCTCCCAGTGAGTCGTCCCACATGATCGTCGCCGCGTGCCTGCCGCTGGCTCGTTGAACGGCTTCGTCGGTGACGGTGCCCCACGTGTAGTAGGGCATCGTCTCGCCGACGCCTTCGACGCCGTTGCTCAAGGTGACTTTGCAGATTTCAAAGAGCGACCAGTGAGGGATCTCGCGCACCATGTTTCGAAAGGGAACTTCCTTCAACGGGAGGTCAACCCAGATACGTTCGATCGATTCAACTTTCATGGCGAGGACTCTCTGATCAGGTTTATTGGTTCAAGAACTTTCAACATCAGGACGCGGATGTCCACCGCGCTGTCCGGGTTCAACAATTAAGGCAACCACGAAATACACAGAAACACACGAAAGAATTGAACTCTTTTTCGCGTCTGTTTGTGTACTTCGTGGGTTTACCCTTCCTGGTGATGTCAGCACAACAAGCTTCCGCTGGGAAGTAACTCAACTGCGGTGCGGTCTCAGTTCAGTGCTTTGCGTCTTTGAGCCTGCGTGCCAGAATAGAGACCTGTACAGAACATGGAAGCGACGACCAAAGAGGCCATCAATGACCGTGACCATTCAGAGAATCCGCTGCATCGCCACCGCCCCGGCAGACATTCGACTTGTTGTCGTAAAAGTTGAGACCAGTGAACCTGGCCTGTACGGACTTGGCTGCGCGACGTTCACGCAGCGACCACTGGCAGTGATTGCAGCAGTGGAGAGTTACCTCGATCCGTTCCTGCGTGGTCGCGATGTCAGCGAAATCGAGGACATCTTTCAGTCGTCGTATGTCAGTTCGTACTGGCGACAGGGGCCGGTGCTGAACAACGCGTTGTCGGGTGTCGACATGGCTCTGTGGGACATCAAAGGCAAACGAGCCGGCATGCCCGTTCATGATCTGCTGGGCGGCAAGTGTCGAATGGCTGCTCCCGTCTACGTTCACGCCAGCGGTCGAGACTTTGCCGAAGTGACAGATCGCGCTCGCGAGTTGATGTCGGAGGGCTTTCGACATATCCGAATTCAGTCCGAAGTTCCGGGGCAGTCGACTTACGGAACGGAATCGGACCTCAAGCCGCACGAGCGGGTCAATGGTCCCACCAGCCCGCAGAACATTTTCGAACCGTGCGATTATGCGAGGCTCGCCCCTCGACTGTTCGATCATGTGCGAACGCACCTGGGCGACGAAATCGAATTGCTGCACGACATTCACGAACGACTGCCAGCCCCGCTGGCAGTGCAGCTGGCTAAGGATCTGGAACCGTACCGGCTGTTCTTTCTCGAAGACCCTTTGCCTCCAGAAGAGTTGACGTACTTTCGCCGACTGCGCGAAGCCAGTCACATCCCTCTGGCGATGGGCGAGTTATTCACCAACGTCAACGAGTATCTGCCGCTGATACGCGACCAGCTTATCGACTTTATTCGTGTCCACCTGTCGGACGTCGGGGGATTGTCGATGGCTCGCAAGATCGCGGCGCTGTGCGAATTCTTCAGTGTCCGAACCGCGTGGCACGGACCGGGCGATACGTCACCTATCGGTCACGCGGCGAATCTCGCGCTGGACGTCTCGATTTCAAACTTCGGGATTCAGGAATTCACCGTTTTCAATCAGGCAACACAGGACGTCTTCCCCGGTTGCCCACATCTCAACGACGGGATGCTCTGGCCGAACGAGGCTCCTGGCTGGGGCATCGATCTCGATGAAGACCTCGCTGCAAAATTCCCGTACCCCACTCATCCGTTCAACGGAGCCTGGCCAGCAATCCGCCGCCGAGACGGCAGCTGCGTCCGCCCTTGAGATGATCGCTGCTTCGGTTCTTCACATTGCTCGCCCAACGTCCGGTTGTGCGTCATTTCTTCTTTCGACGTGGCTTACCCGGTTGGGCATCCTGCCCGGCAACAGTCCTGAAATTCAACGGCTTGATTCTGTCGCCGACAGGAGCAAGTCCTTGTCCCTTTAACCGCTCGACGTCCTGCGCCACTCGGAACCATTCGGCGGCCATGGCGGAAACGCGTTCGGGATGCTTTGAGGCGAGATCGTGCAGCTCGGTCCGGTCTTCGTCGAGGTTGTACAGTTCCCACCGACCGAGTTTCGCCGATACCAGTTTCCACGGTCCCTGTCGCAACGCACGGTCTGAACTGAAGTGGAAGTAAATCTGATCGTGGCTTTTCCGCGTTTCGCCGCGGAAGATCGGCAGCAGCGACTGGCCCTGCAACGGGTCAATCGTTCGCTCGCCAATCTTTGTCGGGTATTCGGCATCAGCCAGATCGATGAATGTCGCCATGAAGTCGATCAGATGGCCCGGCTGATCGGTTACTGATCCTGGTTGCGTCTTCAGCCCGTTCGGCCAGTGAACGATCAGCGGTGAGGAAATACCGCCTTCGTGCTGGTTCTGTTTGTAAAGTCGAAACGGTGTGTTGCCGGCATGTGCCCAACTGGCATCGTAGGTCCAGTAAGATTTCGGATCCCACGGCTTCAGTTCTTTCCCTCGAGTTCGCTCAAACGGACACGCACCATTGTCCGAGCAGAAAAGAATCAGTGTGTTGTCGTAGACGCCTTTCTCCTTCAGATGACTGACGAGGCGACCGACATTCAGGTCCAGCACGTCGACCATCGCGGCAAACACTTCCATCCGATCGGCTTCCCACTGACGTTCCTCCGGCGTGAGAGTGTCCCAGGCGGGGATGTGATCCGGTCGAGGACTCAATTGCCATTTTCTCGACAGCAACCCGGAGTCGAGCTGGTTCTGATGCCGCGACAATCGAAGAGCGTCCCAGCCAGCGTCATAGCGTCCTTCGTATTTCTCGACATCTTTCTGCGGCGCCTGCAACGGATAATGAGGAGCGTTAAAAGCGGTATACAGCAGAAACGGCTTGTCGCTTTCCGTTGCCTGGTCAACGAACTCCAGAGCGAAATCGGTAATCGCATGAGTCGTGTAAAACGGTCTCCCGTTCAACATCTTCGGCACGGCCCACGGTTCGCCATTCAGTCGAAAGGTGTCATCTCCGGTGAAGAAGTTTGTCGCTCCGGAAAGATGACCCCAGTAGCGTTCGAATCCGAAATCCGTCGGCTGCTTACTGAGATGCCACTTCCCCACCATCGAGGTCGAGTAACCCGCTTTGGACACGACTTCAGCAATCGTCGCACCCCGCCGCAGGCTTTCGCTACCCGCTTGATCGCAGTACAGGCCGGTCAACAGAGAGACTCGCGAAGAGTGACACTTCGCGGTGTTATAAAACTGCGAAAACCGTAGCCCCGCCTCGGCCAGCGCATCCAGATTCGGAGTTTCGATCTCTGAGCCGTAGCAACCGAGATCCGAGAACCCCAGATCATCAGCCATGATCAGAACGATGTTCGGACGCGGGCGCACATCAGCGGCAAATGCAGGAACGCTCGCCGTGTTCAGCAGGACGATCGCCAGTGCTGCGGAAATTAGAACCCTGCCGCCTGCCGACAAGGTACTCTTACATTGCGTCTGCAGCGTCGCAGAGTCCGCTGTCCCGGAAAAACGATTCCGAGAGTACTCTGGATAAGCACGGACTTCACAGCGGCAACTCGCTCCCGCCAGGACATGACAATCGGGCATTCTCATACTTCTCTCTCGTGGGCAACTTCAGTGAGACACGTCGGGGCGATGCCCTTCGCCATCTGGCATCGATTCTCAAAACATAACGGATGCGATCTCACGGTGTCAGCGAAGCAGTGCGTCAAGAGTGACGGTCGTCGGTGGGTGCTGAAAAACGGAGGCGGATCTCGCAGTGGCTTCGGCGGTGCGGGGTTGGGGCTCGGGGTGGTTGGCCAGCCTGCGATCGGGGGAGTAGTGGCGTCCGTGAGGCCAGACTTTTCAGATTAGCGAGTCGAGATTGGACTCCGCGTCGGCCAGGTTCTATCAAACGCAGGCCAAAGGCTGCGTCGCGAGTAACACAGTCACAGAGGAAGTCCGCCGGACTGACCGACAAAGTCGAGAGCTATGAATCCTCGTTCTGTTCGAGCAGGTCGCGGTCGTATTCGTCTTCCAGTTCGAGAATCTTCCTGGCCATCTCTTCGTTCTCCTGGATGATGGATGAGATTTCCTGCTCCCATGCGTTGCTGGTCGTGCGCAGCTCGTCCATGTTCGGTGACAGTTTCAGAATCGCTGCCAGTCGGCGAGTGATGGCCTCGATGCAGAATGGATTCGTTCCCTGTAGATAGCCAGGAATTTCCGCCACGAGAGAAACCATGTCGAGCCCCTGCTCCGAAGCCTTCGACATCAGGTACGTCATGAAGGAACCCGGCCCTTCGTATCCCGTTCGGCGAAGCCCGAATTGATCCATTTCGTCACGCAGTTTTTCGTCCGAACACGTGACGTGCATTCGAGGTTCGCGAGTGTGCGGGACCATTCCGCCAAATGAACCGACGAACATCAGACGCGACACGCAGCACTGCCTCGCCACGTCGAAAATACAATCGCCAAACGTCCGCCACTTCAGATTAGGTTCCTTGCCTTTAAAGAGAAGCAGGTTGGCCGACTGCGCGTAGAAAAACTCGTTCGTCGGCATGTCGACCGACTTAACGAGACCATCCTCAATGTCGATGTGCGGTCGAAACTGCGCCGTGTGCTCCATCGATCCTGGCAGGTTGAAAATGTAGTAGGGCTCGATATCGATCGAGGCGACCGGCTCGGCGTCAAGGAGGCGAATTAGACGACTGACCGTCCCGGTTGATGCATCCCCTCCGTCCATCCAGCCAGAAAATGACAACAGCAACGTTCCGCCATCAAGTTCCGGCAATTGATCTTCGTGCTGTAAATCTTCCACGTGTTCTTCCCTGACTGTTCAAGTGGCGTCCTGCTGCAACCGACCGTCCATCCTGCAGCTATTAATTCGGATTGATCTGCATTCTGAATCGCCGACGACGGCATGAAAAGAGACTCACGCCGAACAACGCCAACTTGCCTGCCGATGACGGTACAAAGATGACGATACAAAACAGCCCCGCATGTCGGGCCAGATCATGCGGGGCCAGGACCAGCTCCCGAAGGAGCCAGCCCGAAGATTTAATTGTCTAAAGCGTCGAGGGTATCTGCCTTGCCGAATCACACGACCGTCAAGTTTGACTGTCTCCTTCTGGATTGACCTTGATGGTCAACCCTTCCTTGCTGTCAAAGTCGATCTGCAGCTTACCAAAATGAGGGATGTCAATACGAATCGTTGATCGGGAGTCCGTTCGGCTTTTCCCCTGACAGTCAATTCCGCTCCGTTTTTCCAGATACTCCATCGCCTGATTCATGTCTTCAGCTGCAGCGGATCGGCCCGACTTTTCGAGACACTCTCGTAGTGCATCCCACGCGTGACGTCCGGTCGGCAATGGCAGCGCTCGAGCGGCTTGTCTCAGCGGAGCAATCGCTTCGTCAAACAAACCCTGTTTCCGCAAGGCCTCGCCCGTTAACCACATGAAAGGACCCCCGAAAGGTCCAGGATTCTGAATTTTCTGCAGTTCGACGAGCGCTTCGGCAGGAAGTTCCAGTTCGAGATAGCCTTCGGCTGCGGTCAGTCGTCGTATTGTTCGGTTTACTGAATTGACAATCATCTTCGACTCCTCACAGGCAACTACGATGTGCAGCCGCCTTCGGCGAACCATTTCCCACTCGCCGGATAGAGCAACAACCACGCCACTCGCTGTCGCGCTGAACGGCAGACTCGTTATCTCAAGTTGAGATAGATAGTTGTGAAGAAATTGTCCGTCGCCACAGCCAACCGTGATCGTCTGCCAATCTGGCAAACAGACGAGTGACACGAAACTTCCGTTCCCGGATTATGTGAGCAAACCACTTAATTGCTGACAAGAAGCAAACACGCTGTCGCTCCCTCGGTCAGACCTCGACCGCTGAAGCAAACCGTCATCGACCGACAGCCACCACAGAAAGGCGACGACTCAGACACCCGCGTGAGCCACAGGGTTCCACGCCACCATCACCGCAACCTGATCGTGAAGGATGGCTGAACAGCGCCGCCGAACGATCGAGCAACGGTCTTTCGCCAGCTTCTGCCGTCTCGAATCCGACCAGGCAGCCATTCAATACGCGACATCCGACTAAATCTATGGAAACTTACCCACACTTGAGGCAATTGACTCTTCGGTCGCCCGTGGTTCTTTTGTTTTTGACGAACAGGAACGAATACTCGTCGCATCGGCCAGCGAATTTCAGATCGCCGAATTTCAAAGAGTCAAGCAGCGTTTTCGCCAATTCTGGCGTTTTCACGAAGTGTGGTTGAGAATCTTGTTTTTGCGATTGGATATGGAATCCGGGTCTGTAGACTGACAGACCAGAACAAGTGAGGTTCATCGAACTTCGGAGATTGGGTACCTTTACTTCGACGGTTTCATCTTGACCGAATCGATGGAAAGTTCCCAGGCTGCTCGCGAGATGCAGCACATAACTCATTTCAGTCCGCGTTTCATTTCAGTCCGCGTTCGAAGCCGGAGACTCAGCAATGCTGACGTTTTTGCTCGACATTCAGGACAGCGCAGTGCTCGGGAAGTCAGACCCAATCGGGTTTGATAGCGGGCGACCGCTGAGCATTCATTTGCTCGGTCGCCTCACCTTGAGAAGAAAGTCATCCCTTCAAACATCCGACATTCGTCGAATGCCGCGTCGTGACCGCTCGCTTTCGCTCAATCACGACCGCTCTCACTTCTATTTCCGCCCGATGCGCGATTTCGGTACAGCTTCTGCTCGTGACTATCGATCGAAGCATACGGCTTTCTGGAAAACACCTTCTGCCCATTTTGCGTCTCATTCAGCCGTAGCATTTTGCACACTGTGACCAGAGTCGCTCACCATCAGCGTCTTTGGCTCATTAACACTTTCGGGAGTCTCACTTAGACGATCATTTCCTCAAGGAGACCTATCCATGCAGCCCACGCTCGTCGGCAGACAGCCTCAGCAATGCACGTCACTTACCTGGTTACTCGTAGGTGATATCAGAGAGATGCTTCAGGACCATCTGGATGAGGAAGCCCTTCGATGGCTCCATCCGATCCTGGACGCCTTGATCGGTGCCATGAACGAGCAGTCGGAACTCACCAGCCGTGAAGGCTGGTACGACGACCTTGTCGGCTCCTTCCCGCATCTGATTTCGCGAGTGGCACAAATTGAAGCGGAGCAGACTGAACTGTGCAGATCGCTCCGCCGCCTCCGAAACCGAATTGATCGGGCTCTCCCACTAAGTCGCCTCGCCGCCGAAATTGAGGCCGACCTTGGCAACTGGGTCAGTCTGATGATGAACCATAGTCACCGGGAAGCTGTCCTGCTCCAGGATGTCTGGTGCACCGAAATCGGTGGAGAAGGCTGACCGACCGGCTCGAGCCCGTCGTCTCAATTGACACTGTATGGTTTCTGCTTTCCGTTTATCACCGCTTGGAGCACACAGCATGCACGAAGTCGAATTGACCGTCGCTAACGTCATGACAACGCGACTGGTAACTCTGGCTCCTGAAGAACATGTTCTCGACGGAATCGATCGCCTCCTGCAGCGGGAAATCTCTGGCGCTCCAATCGTGGATCGGCAGGGCAGATTTCTGGGAATGTTCTCCGAAAAGTCGTGCATGAATGCGTTTTCGGTGATTGACGACGAACGCAAACGCCGCTGTGACGAAGCTCCGCAGTTCGTTCGGGCGAAGGACTGCATGACGACGGCTCTTGTCACCGTTTCCCCTCAGTGTGACGTCTTCGACGCCATCAACCTGCTGCTCACGAACCGTGTTTCGGGACTTCCGGTCATTGATGGTTCCGGTCAGTTTCGAGGAGTTTTCTCAGAGCGGTCAGCCATGCGGGTTATTATTGACGTGACATGGAATCAAATGTCGAGCGGACCAGTGTCAGGCTGGATGGATTCCGACCGCGCCAGGACGGTAACCGAACAATCGCTGCTCACTGAGCTGAGGTCTCGATTCAGCGAAACGCACTACCGGCGTCTGCCGGTGCTGAGTCATGGTCGTCTGGTTGGTCAGATCAGTAGGCGGGATGTCCTGCGTGCCGAGCTCAACGGGCTGGTCAATAGCTATGACGCCAGTCCGGGATCGCTGAAGACCCCGGAATGGTTCCCTCCGGCGCCACGACAGCAGTGGCGTGTTGAAAACTTTGCAATGAAGCATGTTGCCACGGTCGGGCCAGATTATGACCTGATGTCAGTTGCCCAGGAATTTTTCCTGACGTCAGCCCGTCGTTTTCCCGTGATCGCTGAAGGAAAGCTGGTGGGTCAGATCAGCCGGCGAGACCTGCTGCGTTCAGTTCAGTATTTAGTCCCGCGAGAAAAGCCAACTCTGAGTCCGTTATATCTGAGTTCAGGAGCGGGGAACGTCGCAACGGTTCTGAAGTAAAAGCAAGCGGAGCGTTGATGGCTTTAGAGCTTCTGCCGAATCGAGGGCGATCCAGTTCAACATCCTGGATTTAGTGAACCAGAGTAGTTTCAAAACAATCAACAACAGAAGGAGCACTCACCAGGCATCAGTCCATCGACAGATGGAGAGTTTGAATTAACCCATACTCTTTAGAAAAGTAGCGCTACGAACATTCGATCGTGTCCCGTTTCGTCACGGAGAGCAAATGCTATGCAGATCAACGTTCACGACAATCTTGCGGTTGCAAATTCACGTCGAGACCGATTCATTCGAGATCGAGTTGACGAGTGCCTCAGCAGGTTTTCGCCTCGACTTCACCAGGTCTCGATAAGCCTCAGCGAGATCGGTCATCATCGCGGCGAGAATCCAGACGTGAGTTGTCGAATATCAGCCAGTGCCGGATCTCTTGGTGATTTCGCAGTGACCGCTCACAGCGAAATTGTTCACCAGGCAATCGCGCAGTCGCTCAAGCAACTGACACGTGCCATTGATAGAAAGATCGGTAAACGCCTCAGTCGTCGACATGTCGTGACTGGGATGGAACTCGAAAGTGATAACGTCACGGATGAGGACGTCCTCGAAGAAGCTGAACTGATCTAGTACCTCACATCCAGGCCCGGTGATCTAAACCTGGCATGTCACAACAGTAGCTCTCGCATGACTTCAATGAGTTCATGCGAGAGCTGTTTTTGTTGATATCCCGTTCAGATTGGCAACTCATTATCACCAGCGTGCCTGTCGCAAGCCCACTGGCATCGTCAATTCGAGCGGCAGCAGAGTGTCTCGACCGCGTGTCGCCTTGACGGATAATGAGACCACGTCATCTGGCGACAGACCGGTTCAAGGCTCATGAGACGGGACATCAACTTTCTGAGTTTCAGACTGCAGTTGCACATCGCGGTTTGACCGTCGGACTCGTCGAGGTGCTGCGTCAGCGACACCAGAATTCCCAGCGTCACCGAATCAATAGTGATGCAGTCTCGAAAGTCGAACAGCAGTCGGGTGGTTTCCGGATCGCTGAGCGACTTCATCATCCGGTTGTATTCGAACTGTTTTGAATGGTAGTTCGACGCAGACGGGTCGGCGATCAACTGCAGGACGAGCCCGCCCGACAGTTTTTCAACAATGAAAATCGGCTCATCACCGCGTACGGAATAAACTCCAGACATCGTGATGCTCTCGTTGGCCGTGCGTGATCATCAGGAACGCCGCCGAATGCTGGACGTCTTGCCGCCCGCATCCGTCGACTTGAAACGCATCCCGCTCTACAGCGAGACTCCGCAAACTCTTTGCAGCCACTCTGCAAAGAGATTGAACCCCGCAACCGTCCGTGGAGCAAGCATGTCCCGCGAGATTCAACAAACGATTGAATCGCTTCGAACCGAACTCGAACGACACAACCGACTGTACTACGTCGAAGCTCAGCCCCAGATATCTGACCTCGAATACGACCAGCTCCTGAAGCAGCTGGAGCAGCTGGAAGCGGCGCATCCGGAATACGACGTGCCAGACAGTCCGACTCACAAGGTCGGCGGAGTACCGATTGAAGGCTTTAAGACCGTCGAGCACCGCGTCCCGATGACTTCGATCGACAACGTCTACGAGATCGAAAACCCGGACGCCAAAAAGCCGGACGTCCGCAAGTTTGATCGTCGAATTCGAGAGGTGCTCGATGCTCAGCCTGAATACCTGATCGAATATAAGATCGACGGAGTCGCTCTCGCCTTGATTTACGAAGACGGTCGGCTCACACAGGCTGTGACTCGTGGCGACGGACGAACGGGCGACGATGTCACACATAACGCCCGAACCATTGGGGGAGTTCCGCTCCGTCTGGCGGGAGACAACATTCCGCCGGTCGTCGAAATCCGCGGCGAGGCGTACATCGCCAACTCAGACTTCGCGAGAATCCGAGCCGCACAGGAAGCCGCTGGTGAGCAGCCGTTCGCCAACCCTCGCAATTCAACCGCTGGCGGGCTGAAGACACTCGATCCGAAAGTCTGCGCCGACCGAAAGCTACGGTTCTTCGCGCACGGGATCGGCTATTCAGAAGGCATCACCGCGGAGCGACACTCCGACTTCCTGGAACTCGTTCGGCAGTACGGTATTCCCACAAGCCCCGGCACCGCCGTGTTTCCGGACATCGACTCGCTGCTTGAACACGCGCAGTCGATGATGGAGTCCCTGCACGAGCTGGACTTTGAAGTCGACGGTCTGGTCATCAAAGTCAACAACCTCGAACAGCAGGCAGAACTCGGCAACACCAGCAAAGCACCGCGTTGGGTCATCGCCTACAAGTGGGAACGCTACGAAGCTGTAACGAAAGTCCTCGACATCGTCATACAGGTTGGAAAGACGGGCACGCTGACTCCCGTCGCCAATCTGGAACCGGTGGAAATTGCTGGAACCACCGTCTCGCGTTCCAGCCTTCACAACCGCGACGAGATCAATCGACTCGGAGTTCGAGTGGGCGATTCGGTCGTCGTCGAGAAGGCTGGCAAGATCATCCCGCACGTCGTCCGCGTCGAAGAACACCTCCGGGACGGCAGCGAGCGGCCGTTTGACTTTCCTGCCAAGTGTCCCGAATGCCAGTCTGAAGTGCTGCAGGACGAAGGCGGCGTTTACGTTCGTTGCCAGAATCCCAGCTGCCCCGCACAGCTTCGTGAAACACTCAAGTTTTTCGCGTCGCGTTCCGCAATGGATATCGAAGGGCTTGGAATCAAGCAGATCGAATCTATGGTGGAGAAGGGGCTGCTAACCAGTCTGCCAGACGTTTATCGACTGCATGAACGACGTGAAGCACTGCTGACGCCTAAGAAGACCAGCAAAAAGCCCATCGACACACTTCCGGAAACCAGCACGGAATCGAAACCACAACCGCCGACATGGACCAACGAAAAATCGGTCGACAAACTTCTCGAAGCCATCGAGAAGTCGAAGGCTCAGCCGCTTTGGCGCCTGCTCGTTGGGCTCAACATCCGCCACGTTGGAAACCGCATTGCTCAGGTGCTGGCAGCTCGGTTCGGAATGGTCGACGAGATTCAGGCAAAGACTGAAGAAGAACTGGCCGCTGTCGACGACATCGGCCCCATCATTGCCAAAGCCGTTCACTGCTTCTTCGCTTCTGAAATCGGACAGAACACAATCGGCGAACTTCGAGAACTTGGCCTCAACATGGGCGAGCCCATCCCAGAAGAAGACGAGAGCGTTGTGAAGAAACTCGCAGGCAAGTCGCTCGTCGTCACGGGAACGCTGCAACGGTTTACGCGAACAGAAATCAAAGAGCTGATTCAGAAGCACGGCGGTCGAGCAGCCAGCAGCGTCTCTATGAAAACCGACTTTCTGGTGGCCGGCGAAGCCGCGGGAAGTAAGTTGGAGAAAGCTCAGGAACTCGGCGTGAAAATTCTTTCCGAAGATGAACTCTTCGAAATGCTGAGATGCGAGCGAGAAGCAACGCCGCAGAACGGGCACCTGTTCTAACGGCGAGTCCGGGCAAGGGTGTACCACAGACTCCGACAGCGCCCATCATGCGTGACCAAGGTTGAGGGAACACTAATCGGCACTAAATTACCACTACAATCCCAGAGATTAGTGTTCCTGTTTAGAGCGATGCAGGCTGAAGAATCATTGTGACTCGATTTCAGCAATCGCTCAGGGACAGAGACGAGTGACCCCATGTTCGGCGAGCCATTCATGAACGATCGGCTCGACGAGATCACGGATGTGTGAGTTCGCATAGCCGCACCAGTCGACTCCGGTGTGAACGTCGAGAGACGCGTTGAGCTGTCTCCCGAAACCGTCTGTCATGATGACTCCAGCGTTCTGAGCGGTGAGTAGCCCCGCTAGGTCGTAAGGATGCGACTCGATGAAGCGGTCGTCACCAGAGCGACCGAGGATCTGATTGAACTGCGGACGCAGATCGAGGCAGCAGAGATCGCGGCCAGTCATCAGTTGGTAAATCAAGCCACCGCATGAGATGTAGTGATCGTCAAACACCGTCGGGATGTTCGTCATGACGCCGCAGCGTTCGGCGATTCGCTCGGCCAGGTCAGCCGCCAGTCGGCGAGTTCCCGGAAACATGCTGAGTACAGTGGCGAATCCATCATCCAGAATAACCTTGCGACTCGGCAAAGGCTGAAACAGAACGCCCTCGCTAATTGCAGGCGGAGTCTCTGTGTCGACTGAGAAGCGAATCGCCCGTGTGTCAGTTCCCGCTGAGGCAACAAATGCGTCGGCCATGTTCTGCTTGCTGATGGGTAACTCAACCATCACCGACGCTACGGAATCAGCCAGTGTTGTTGACTCGCCCTTGTCTGGACACACTGCCGCTAGAAACCATGCCGACCGCTTGTCGTACATCAGCATCCTCGTACCGTCGATAGGGTCAATGATCAGTCTCCATCGCGATTGCTGATTAGAACTCCCAAACAACTGCCGTCCGTCGCTCCCCATTCCTTCAGCGATAAGCAACAACGGCAGGCACACGTCGGGCCACGATGCGATCGTGTGTTCGATCGTCGCTTCCACTTCGCGATCAATGCGGTAAATCCGATCGCCACATTCTTCTGCAACAGCATCGGCGAGCGTGTTCGCACCGGCGGTGAATGCGAAACGAACCAGACACGCGACCCGAGTCTGCACCGCAAGGCCCAGTTTCAGCAGTCGATCGGGCCAGCCATTCGGATCGTGAGACAAGTTAATTTCCTGACTATGCCTCACCTCCGCCATGAATGAGATGTTTCTGGCGAAGCTCCCTGACGTGCAGGAGAGCGGCTTGAATTCGCTAATTCTATGTCGTGTAGTCCGCGTTCAGCCTGACGTACTCGGCAGTCAGGTCACTCGTCCAGAAGCGGACTTCAGCATCGCCGTGCGTGAGCTGCAGCCTGATGGAAACGTCGCGATTGTCGCGAATCGACTGAGACAGTGACTTTGCATCAAAACTGTTGGGGGCCCCGTCTTTGTAGATCTGCACGTCGTTGAGCCAGAGGCTGATGTCCACTTCCTCAAGCTCAACGCCCGAGTATCCCGCTGCTGAGACAATGCGTCCCCAGTTCGGATCCGCTCCAGTGATGGCAGTCTTGACCAACGGTCCATCGGCGATGGCTTTGGCGATGCAGTGAGCCTCGTCTCGGGTTCTGGCACCGCAGACGTCGATGGTGATGAAGTGGTCGGCCCCCTCGGCATCACGAATGATTGCCTGGGCCATTTCCATTGTCACCTCGTCGATCGCGAATTGCAGCGCCGTCCGCGACGAGTCGTCCAGTTTCGCGTGACCGGCGGCTCCGTTCGCAAAGAGAAACACCGTATCACTGGTGCTGGTGTGACCTTCGACACTGATGCAGTTGAAGCTGCGATTCACCGAGTGCCGCAACATGGCATCTGCGTCTTCCGGCGACAGAGCCGCGTCGGTCATGACGACTCCCAGCATGGTCGCCATATTGGGACCGATCATCGCGGCTCCCTTCGCAACGGCGCTGATCCGCACCGTCTTACCGGCAACGTCGACAGTTCGCGTCGTCTGCTTCGCAAACGTGTCGGTGGTCATCATGGCACGGGCGGCGTTGTTGAACGCCTGCGGAGAATCGTCGAGCTGTCTTGCAACTGCTGGAATTCCCGTTTCCAGAACGTCCTTCGGCAGAAATCGACCGATCAGTCCCGTTGAGCAGACCACGACATCCTCGGCCTCGCACTCCAGAGATTCTGCGGTCAGTGCTGTCATCCAGCGAGCGTCCTCGATACCCCGATCGCCGGTGCAGGCGTTTGAGTTTCCCGAGTTGATAACAACGGCTCGTGCGGTGCCGCGAGGAACCCGTTGACGCGACACCTTGACCGGTGCGCCGCAGACCTTGTTCTGAGTGAACACTCCAGCCAGCGAAGCTGGCCGATCTGACGAGAACAGGCACAAGTCAAAAACGCTGGGATCTTTCTTGATACCGCAGTGCAGCCCTGCCGCTGTAAATCCTGCGGGCAGTGAAGGAAGGTCGCTCATGGACGGTTTCCTGAAATCGCCAAAAGGAAAGTTGATGACCAACGACGAACCACGCACTCCGATACGGCGTCATTCATCAGATAATCAGGGAGTCTATCAGAACACGCGAAGCCTTCTACTGGTTCGCGGGATGCTGACTTTCAGTGCCTTGAGACGACGGGGCGCACGGCGTTACGCTCCGCCGATGGACACGTTTTAGAGACTTCGTCAGGCACAGCCTGACCGACCTGCTGGAAAATCTTCACGAATGAGCAACCTGATCAAACCTCGGACCCTGAAGGGATTTCGGGATTACCTGCCAAACGCCATGATCGCTCGTGAGCAACTGATCGAGACGGCTCAGCGAGTCTATCGCAGCTACGGCTTCAGCCCGATCGACACGCCGGCGTTGGAATACACGGAAATCCTGCTCGGCAAAGGCAGCGATGAGACCGACAAACAGCTTTACCGATTCACCGATCACGGCGACCGGGACGTCGCTTTGCGGTTCGACCTGACAATTCCGCTGGCTCGGTTCGCCGCTCAATACTCGCAGGAACTCGGCACCCCTTTCAAGCGGTATCACATCGGCAAGGTCTGGCGTGGCGAGAACACTCAAAAGGGCCGTTACCGCGAGTTCATCCAGTGCGACTTTGACACGATCGGTACACTGGCCAACGCGGCGGACGTTGAAACGCTGTTCGTAATCAACGATCTGATGGAGCAGATCGGCTTCGAACGTTTCAACATTCGCATCAACAACCGACTCGTGCTGAACGGCCTGCTGGAGAAAGTCGGCCTGACCGACAAGTCAGTCGGCGTGCTGAGGTCACTCGACAAGCTGCCGAAGATCGGTCGCGACAAAGTCATCGCCGAGATGGTCGAATTTGTCGGGACCACGACCGAACAGGCGGCCAGCGTCCTGGACCTTGCCGAACTGACCGGTGAACCAACGGAGATTCTGACGTCACTCGAAGAAATGCTGGCCGGCAGCGAAGCGGGACAGAACGGCGTCGCCCGGCTGCGCGAACTTTTCGATTGCTGTGCAAAGATCGGACTCCCGGAAGGCCGAGTTGGGCTGGACCTGTCGATCGCGCGAGGCCTGGACTACTACACAGGTACGATCTACGAGACCTTTCTGGGCGACCTGCCAACGATCGGCAGCGTCTGCTCCGGCGGCCGTTATGACAACCTGGCCGGACTGTTCACAAAGCAGGAACTGCCAGGCATCGGAGCCAGCCTCGGTCTGGATCGACTGCTCGCCGCTATGGAGTCGATGGAAATGGTCGAGTCGGCATCGACCCCGGCCGAAGTCTTCATACCGCAGTTTGACGGTGCACATCTGGGAGACTACCTGGCCATCGCCCGCACTCTTCGAACCGCCGGCCTGCGAGTGGAAGTCTTCCCCGAAGCCAAAGGGATCGGCAAACAACTCAAGTACGCCGACAAGAAGGGCCACAAAATCGCCGTCATCGCTGGGGAAGACGAATTCGCTCAAGGCATCTGGCAGGTCAAAAACCTGCAAGTCCGCGGCGACCAGGCAGACGTCGCCACCACAGACCTGGCTAAGTATCTGACGACGCTGCTCGATGAGTAGTTAACGCGATCGCACCTCCAACTCAGACACGGCGGCGGGGCGCACTCACTCGAACGCGGGTTCCTGGACAACGACGACCCAGCCGGTGTCTTCGAGGAATGAGCCATCTTCCGCGCTTTCGAGCATGTCTCGGGGGCGGCGAAAGATGATGGGTTCGAAAGCCGCAGTCCACGCGAGGCCGGGCGTTGCGTAGTCGACAAAGTCGTCTCTGACGGATCCTCTCGATGTCAGCGATTTGCTGCCAACTGACTGTTCGTGCTGGAGCTTGCGAAGTGCTCGCAGTTCGGTCAGTTCATCCAGAATGTCGCCGGGAACCTGGCGCGTATGGTCGGCAAGGGCTTCGTGCTGGGACTCGATCCACTCCGGGCGACTGGTGCGTGAATCATGGAGCACGGTCCCGCGATTGCCCAAGGCGTTCTGACCGGTGTCGACCAGAACAACGACTCGATCGTCTCCCATGCGGGCGTTGAGAACTTCGAAGTCGCCCAGACTTTGCGACATGGCCAGCATGGCGAGCACCTTGCGGGAAGTCGTTCCGTCAGGGCCAGTGACTTCGCCCCAGACCGGCGTACTCAGTGCGATCATAAATTCGCCATTGGATTTACTTTTGAAAACGATCGAGCGGTATGGCCGATCGATCGGAGGCAACGGTTTCTCTTGAATCTCTTTGGGATCGAGGTCTCTACCCTGGCCATGAAAGTAATCGCGGTAGCCGAAGAACTTTCCGATCGATGGTCCTCGCGGAGCACGTCCCAATTGAACCCCGTCAGCCATTGTCACAAACCAGCTGGTGGCAATGGCGGGGCCACTTTCTTCGGAATAGACGGCGCGGTGCTCGCTCAGCCAGAGCTGCATCTCAGGATCGCCTTCGGGCGGAATTGAACCGTTCGCTGCGGCGCGTTCGATCAGCCGTTGAAATGCTGGATCGCTGGTGGCTTTCTGCAGGATCAGCCAGCGAGACTGCAGATCCTTCCCAACAGCTCTCGCGACAAACTGAGCGGTCAGTTGCAGACTGTCAGCATGGGCTGTCTGTGCAATGAGACGCGCCTCATGTTCTCTTCCAGCGAGGCGTCCCTGACTGACGGCTGCGACCGAAACGACGCTCAGAATTACTGCCATCACGAGGACGATCGCCATCGTCCATTCACGATGGTGACGAACCCAGCGTCCGCAACGTTCGAGCAATCGTTCTTCTCTGGCGAGGACCGGTGCGTCAGCAAGCCACCGTTCGATGTCATCGGCCATTTCAGAGGCGGTGATGTAGCGGGAACCTGGGTCTATCGACATCGCTTTGAGACAAATAGCGTCCAGCTCGACGGGCACGTCAGAGTTGACGGCTCTGGGAGACTCAAAGGTTCCATAACGTGCGCGCGTCAAGGTATCACGCGCAGAATCGCCAACATATGGCGCCTGCCCAACAAGCAGTTTGTACAGAGTTGCTCCCAGTGAAAAGATGTCGCAGGCTGGCGTCAGATTGGGAATCCCTGCCGCCTGTTCCGGTGGCATGTACGCTGGCGTCCCCACTGGCCCCCCACTTGATCCGCCCGAACTCGTACTCGAACCGCTGGTGGGCATCAGCGTCTGCTCGCCACTGGCTCGTGCCGACTCATCTCGATCGATTGGCATCGCAAGGCCCCAGTCGACAACAAGCGTGTCGCCGTACTTGCCGAGCATGATATTTTCCGGCTTGATATCGCGGTGAAGAATTCCTCGATTGTGAGCGTAGGCCATTGTCTGGCAGACAGTTACAAGCCGATTCAGCAGGCCACGAAACTCGATCGATCGCGAATTGCTGAAGAGTGAGCTGGTAAGTTCTCCACGGGCAACGGTGAGGTCAGTGTTGTGAACTTTTGCAATGCGGGCTTCGAGTGTTTCTCCCTGAATAAAACGCATGGCGTAGCACATTCGACCGTCAGGCGTTCGTCCGAAACCGTAAACCGGAACAACACCTGGATGATCCAGCCGAGCGGTGACTTCCGCTTCGAGCTGAAACTGTTCGCGACAATCGCGGCGATCTCGATACTTCGGCTTGATGAATTTCAAAACGACGTCGCGCTGCAGTTCGCCATCATCCGCAACATAGATTTCGCCGAGTCCACCTCGCGCATGGAACCGCAACTTGCGATACCGCTGTTGCAGGACAAGCGCCCCTGCATCGGTTCTCTGCGAATCATCGGGCTCGATGATCGTTGCCATTCCGCCGATCTGTGAAACGGCGGTTTCCTCGCCGGGTCGTGGTTCAATCTCATCGATCCGCTTCTGGACTTCTTCAAGAAGTTCCGGGCAGTCCGAGCACAACTCTTCAGGAGGAACAAACTGTCCGAGCAAGAGTAACTGTTCCCAGTGAGCTACCAGTTCTTCAACTCGCGCCGTGTCCATCATAGCTTCTCCAGCCGGGCTCAGCTCATAGGAACGCTGACTGACCTGACTCCAGCCAGCGTTCAATTGCGAATAATGTACAACAAAAGTTACAGGTTCGGCCCGGCAGGCATTGTACCCGCGTGCTGAATTACTCAACCGTAAAACACTCCCGCGGATCGCTCCTCACAATTCCGCTGAGAATTCTCAACGCCGGTGACGCCATTTCGCCGCAGTCGCTCAGCTTTGCCCGTTATCAGAGTCTCCTGCATCCAGCAGACGATGTGCTTCCGCAACGTCGCGAGTTATCCTCATGATCGTTGATAACAACGTTACCTGAGGGATTCACAACCCCGAATCTCAAACTCCACCACTCATTCCCCGGAGATTCTTCATGACTGCAACATTACGCCTGGCCCGAATCGCCTTCTGTCTGACTCTGCTATGTGCTTCGGAGAGAACAAAGGCGGAAGACTCGAAGACCGAACCTCAGGTCAAAAAGGAGCTGAAACTTGAAGCCTGCGAACTCGGCAGCACGTACAACGTCCATCGGCTGGGAGACATCTACCTGGCCGGTCAGCCATCGGTCGAAGATTTCGCGATCGCCAGGAAGGACGGCATTAAGACGGTGATCAACCTTCGCACCGACGCTGAACTGCGATTCGACGAGAGAAGCGTTCTGAAAGGACTCGACATCGAATATCACCACCTGCCGTTCATGGCTCCGGAGACGCTCAAGGATGAAATCTTCGAGAAGTCGCTGAAGATTCTTGGTGATAAAAAGAAGCAGCCGGTCCTGTTGCACTGCGCATCAGCAAACCGTGTTGGAGCCGTCTGGCTTGTCCACCGAGTCCTCACTGACAAGGTCGACTACGACAAAGCCCTCAAAGAAGCAAAGGAAGTAGGACTCAAAGCTCCTCCTTACGAAGCGAAGGCAAAGCTGTACATCGAACAGGCGAAAGCCAAGGCTCGGAACAAACAACCTGCCAAATAGTCGCTGCCCGGCATGGCGACGATCAACTGGATTATCCGAAGAGTTCCGTCATCACGCGGCCATTCGGAATCAGGCTGACGGGGCGACCGGTTCTGGTGTAGTACTCTTTGTGATGGTCGATGCCCAACGCCTTGAAAATTGAAGCTCCCAGGTCGTCCGGATGAATGTCCGTGTCGGCTGTCGGACCTTCACCTTTCCCGTCAGTCGCTCCGATAAGCTGCCCGGGCTTCACGCCGCCTCCCGCCATCATGCACCAGTTCGCTCGTGGGTAATGGTCTCGCCCGACGTTCTGATTGATTTTCGGAGTTCGACCGAATTCACCCATCGCGATCACCAGAGTTCGATCGAGCAGACCTTTCTCTCGCAGCGCTGTAAGAACGGCCGTGAAGCCAGCATCCAGCGGCGGCATCAGACGTTTGTGACCAACGAAGTTGTCCAGGTGTGTGTCCCAGCCCTGACTGGTGATGGTCACGAAACGTACGCCGGACTCAATGAGACGTGTCCCCAGCAACAGGCTCTGGCTGACTTCGTCCGGGGCGAACAGTTTACGAATACTGTCCGGTTCAAGGCTCACGTCAAATGCTTTCTGCGTTCGCTCTGACGTGATCATGCTGTAGGCCTGCTGGCCAAATGTGTCGAGCGCTTCGAGCAGCTGACTATTGGTGTCGACTTCGCGAAGTCGGGTATCGAGATCCTTCAGCAGCTTCTCGCGACGATCGACCTTGTCGAGCGTAACGCCCTGCGCGAGCGAGATGCCTCTCACTGAAAACGGCTCGCCCGGCTTCGGGATGGCATTCGTTTTGAACGGAGAGAATGCATCACCCATGTAGCCAGCTGACCACTCGGTCTCCGGGATCGCGACATACGGCGGCAGATCAGGATCACCGGGCAACTCGTTCATGATGACCGATCCGTACGATGGATACTTCACCGCCGGGTTCGGACGATTACCGGCGGCAATGTAGGCCTGGCCTTGTGGATGATCGCCCGTCGTGTGGCTGATTCCGCGAATCAACGTGAACTGGTCTGCGGCGGCAGCGATCTTCGGAAGATGTTCGCAGACTGAAAGTCCTGGCAGCCTGGACTGGATGGCCTGGAACTCGCTGCGAGTTTCTTCCGGCAGATTCTCCTTCATATCCAGCGTGTCGAGATGCGCTGGACCGCCGGCCAGATTCAGAAACAGAACCGCATCCGCCGTCGATTTGCCGTTGGATTCACCATGCGCCAGGCGCAGAGCATCGACCAGAGTTAGACCTGTCGCCCCCAGTACTCCAGCCTGCAAAAGGCCACGTCGGGAGATTGCATTCTTCGTAATGCCAGCCATCGTTCGATCCTTAGAAACTGGGAAGCAACAAGTTCCCGGATTGTCTCAGGGCCGGTTCCCACAGGTCATCAGAAACGGGCCCTACTCTCTGCGGCCATTCGTAACTCAAACAACTTCCGGCTCCATAGTACACGTGTCCGGACTGACTTCCATCATGACAGTCCGGATCTCGACCGTCGATATAGCGTAAAGCCGCAGAGCAACGCAAAGTCTCTGCATAGATGTTCTTTCGAGCCCATTGCTAGATCACGCCGTCGTGCGGAGTCGCCCAGTGGTGGCGATATTCGCGGCGCAACATCGCGTCTGCCTGCTCGTCGTTGAGGATTCGCTCCTTGATCGGGTCGAAATTCAACACGCGCTGGGTCCGAGCCGCGATATTCGCCAGATGTACGATTGCTGCCGCTCGCTGGCCAACTTCGATGCTGGCATTGGGTTTCGACGTGCCTCGAATGCTGTCGAAGAAGTTCGTGTGATGAGCGACCAGATCCGCCTGGCCCGTTTGCTCGGCAACCAGCTTGTTCCTTTCTCCGTACAACCGCCAACCAACCGTATGGCCCATGATCAGCATCCCTTTGGTGCCGTAAAACGCCGCTCCGTTTTCGTAGCCGTCCTGAGTGTACCTCGTCCAGATTCTCTGCTCGAAAATGAGCTGCTTTCGCTCGCCGATCGGACCATCCGGTGAATACTCAAACTGAGCGTACTGCGTATCGGGAAACTGCTGGTCATCCTCGAAGAAATACTTGCCGCCGAAACAGGCAACTTTGTTCGGATGAGTTGACACACCGAGTCCCCATAGTGCGACATCAATATCATGCACGCCGTCGTTGCCGATGTCGCCGCAGCCAAAGGCGTGCCACCAGCGCCAGACGCCGTGCAACAGGTTCTTGCGATAGGGCACCGTTGGTGCCGGCCCGGTCCAGGAATCGAAATCCAGGTGAGCGGGCGGTTCTGCCGGCTCCGAGTGTCCGATCGTTCCTCGTCGCTGGCTGTTCCAGGCCTTTGCGACCAGCACGTCGCCAATCTCGCCACTTAGAACCCGGTTGATTCCGTCCGCCACACATGCAGTGCTGCGGCTTTGGGTTCCCACCTGCAGCACCTTGCCCGAACGTTTCACGGCATCGGCCATCAACCGGCCTTCACGCACGTTGTGGCAGCACGGTTTTTCGACATACACATGCTTGCCAGCGTCGAGTGCCAGGATCGCTGCCGGAGCGTGCCAATGGTCCGGTGTCGCGATGAACACCGCCTCGATCGACGGGTCATCCAGCAACGTCCGCATATCTCCGGAGGCCGTTGGACGCTTTCCGGTTTCTGACTCAACGTGTGCCGCTGCCGCCGCCAATCGGGATTTATCCACGTCGCAAACGGAGACAATCTGAACGTCGTCCCGCTTCACGAGATTCCGTACATGGTTCATGCCCATGCCGCCCGGACCGATGACGCCCACGCGAATTTGATTTGCCGCCGCAGCGTGAACGGTGCCTGCCGTCGTGACGGTCGCTGCAACCATCGTGACGCCTGCTTGTTTCAGAAACGCTCGCCGACCGTTTTCCATGATGTCTCCATTTGACGTGCTGCTCAGGTGCGCGACAGCTAAGGAAGTCGCCGGACGTGGCTTGAGAAAATCAAATAGACGGTACTCGCTGGCGACTGCGGATGAAAATGCGGGGCGGCAAAAACGGGGCGCAATTCGAAGGAGTAAACCATGTGAGAAGTTCGACTCCTGTGGCCGAGTACGCTCTCACCGAAATTCAGTCGCACTTCAACACCATCACACTTTGTGCGAGTCACCATCTTCCATCCAGTTGACATGGTACATATCGGTGCGCCGGTCATTCCAGTTCTGGACGCTGCCGGATTGGCGGTGTCGTCGAAGAAGTTCCAGGTCGACGTCGTCCATCACGACGGTTTCGATGTTCGGATTGCATTCGGCACCGACTGCGCCTGGAGCGAAACCGACATCAGAAGGTGTCAGGATTGCGGACTGGGCGTAATGGATGTCGGCGTTCTCAACAGACGGCAGATTGCCGGTACATCCAGAGATGGCCACATAGATCTGGTTTTCGATGCACCGTGCCTGAGCGCAATGGCGAATTCGGAGATAGGCTTCGACACTGTCCGTGTTGAATGGCACGAAGATGATCTGTGCCCCTTTGGCGGAAGCGATGCGGACCAATTCGGGAAATTCGATGTCGTAACAGATCAGCATCGCCACTCGACCGGCGTCGGTGTCAAATACGTTGACCTTGTCGCCGGGGCTGACGCCCCACCATTTTCTTTCACTGGGAGTAATATGCAGTTTGTATTGCTTGTGGATCGACCCGTCCCGACCGAAGCAGAAGGCAACGTTGTAGAGCGTTCCATCCTCGACGACGAAGTGTGAGCCAGCAATCAGATTCACGTTGTACTTGACTGCGCACTCGGCGAAGAACTCAAGGTATTGGGGCGTGAACTCGGCCAGGCGTCTGGCTGCGAGTCCAGGTCGGGTTGGTTCAACACAGGACAGCAGCTGTGTCGTGAACAGTTCAGGGAACATCACAAAGTCGCACGCATAGTCCGAGGCGACGTCGACAAAAAACTCACAGTTCTGAGCGAACTCGTCGAAGCTGGAAACCCGCCGCATCTGATACTGCACGACCGCCAGACGCGTCGTTTCTACAGGCTGGTGGTGCCGACGTTTCGCCTTGGGGTGATAATCAAGATTCCGCCATTCAAGGAATGTCGCATAGCCTCGCGAATCCTCATCGCTGGGGAAGTAGTCTGGAATCAGCCCCTGGAGCGCGAAGCCATTCGAAATCTGTGCAGTCAGCACCGGATCATGCAGTGCCTTTTGAATAACCTGCTCAACGTACTCGCTGGCAGACATATTGTCCTTATGTTTACCGTAGCCTGGGATCCGACCACCGACGATGATGCGGTCGATATTGCGCTCGCGGCAAAGCTGCTTGCGGGCGTCGTAAAGTCGGCGGGCCAGTTCATGCCGCGGTATTCGGCATCGACCATTATCTCGATGCCGTACAGCGTGTCGCCATTCTTATTGTGATTTCGGATGAAGCCGCCGTCGGCGATTTTCTTCCAGTCATGCCAGGCAATTCCGGACTCATATTGCAGCATCAGGCTGCTGGACGATGCCGCCAGCTTGCCGTCGATTTCGATGACGATCTGCCCTTCCGGGAAAATCGCCAGCTGGCTTTCAATCTGATCACGCTCCCACGACAACATACCGGGAAAACAACGGGCCTGCATTTCCAGCAGGGCGTCAAAGTCTTCGATCCTCAGCTGCCTGACTTCCACGTTCCATTCGTATTCCTGAAGGTCCAGTTCTGGCATTGTGATTGACTCGAATTCTGTTGAGTGATCGTTGCCGGGCAGATCACCTGGCTGACGGCAGTGCTGGTTCTGCCCTGGACGTTCAAGTTTGCCTGGGCTCCGTTAATCGATCTGTTGCAGAATCCTCGCTGGTCGTTGAAAAGCTGGATCGTCACCGCACAGTCGCTGATGGGCCTGACGCTGCTGTCATTGCTCGTCTTTGACCCCGTGTCTGACTTCAAGATGCTCGCAATATTTCTGATCGCTCACGCTTTCGCGGCGGCGACTCAGGACGTGGCCATTGACGCACTGTGCATTTCGGTGACCGCACCAACCGAACGTGGTGAGATCAACGGCTGGATGCAGACCGGCATGCTGCTGGGGCGAGCGATGCTGGGAGGCGGGGCTTTGGTGATCGCTCCTCATGTCGGTAATGTGGGAGTCGTCGGGCTGCTGATCAGCGTGACAACGTTCTCGATGCTGCTGGTGCTCTTCATGTCAAGTGACCTGCAGAATCACGCGGTCGCCAGCGTCGCGACTCATCCAGACAGTCGACTGAAGACCGTCGGCAGGTCAGTTCGAAGAGCGCTGGGTGAGCGGAACACATGGATCGGACTTGCATTTGCCCTGACCGGCGGAGCGGCATTCAAGGCTCTCGAAGCCATCTATGGACCGTTTCTTATCGACCGCGGGTTCACCGAATCCGAAGTCGGTGTGTTCGCGGCCTTACCGATGATCGCCCTGATGGTAACCGGTTCGCTGGCCGGCGGAGTTCTTTCCGATCGATTTGGGCGGCGGCGTTTTGTGGCACTTTCTCTGGTTTTGATCTGCGTATCAGTAGCCCTGCTTGCCGTCTGCGATATGACACTCGGGCAGGCCCGCGGTCAATTTCTGCTGGTCTTTCTGGGGATCGCAGCATTTGGGATCGGACTGTTTACGGCGGCGTCTTACGCCTTGTTTATGGACATCACTCATCCCGTTGTCGCGGCCACTCAGTTCAGCGCCTTCATGGGCCTGACGAACGGATGCGAGTCCTGGTCCACCTGGGTATCTGGTCGAATCATTTCTGAACACGACTACGCAGTGGCTTTTCTTGGTCTGTGCGTCGTCTCGCTCCTTTCAATCGGCCTGCTTCCGTTTCTGGATATCACCAGAGGCAGCGCGACCGGGGCGAGGAACGAGACGGTCGCTACCGGCTGACGTTCAGTGGCACCTGAGTTGTGAAGTGAGACACATCAGCCGGAACGCGTTCCAGCTGATAGACGCGAGCTACAACTCCGGGGGCCATCGAGCTGTAGCCGTCAGGCTACCGGCAATCGGTTTCTCCGCGTTTTCAAAGACGGTTATCGTGTGACGTAAACCGGGCTGCTCCAGCCGATCGACTGGTCGATCTGCGTGACGCGAATCCAGTAGGGATATTCGCCGGTGACCGGTTCTTCATCAGTTGTCGCCTGATGGAAACTTGTGGGGCCAGCAGCGTTGGGTGGCGAGCCGATCTGGGCAAACCGACCGACCCCGCCAGCATCGACTCGGTGATCTTCGTTGATTACTTCGTTAAGTTTAGCGCTGAACGTTGTCGGTCCAGACTCGAACGAAAGCTCCGTCGAGTTGCCGCCGAAAACTCTGATGAGAATCCCGGCGGCGTTACCGGCTGACTTATTGGACCACTCGATGCGGTCATCGCCGATGAGCGTCGCGTCGTCGTCATACGACTGAAAATTGATCGGCCCGAGAAGTTCCAGCTTGCCGCCAGTGATCGAGAGCGATCCCGTCCAGTCGACTCGTTGAAGTCGTGCCGTCCCCTTGTGCTCGGTGCCGCCCCAGAGAACTCGCAGCAGCGTGGAGTTGTCTTCCTGCGAGGCTGGTGGCGACACTGTCCAGGATTCGATGATCTCGACGCCGCGGAACAGATCAACTCGTTCGATCGGCCGGGTGCCTTCGATGTTGAAGCTGATCTTTGGCGAACTGGTCGTTGTGATCTCTGACCCCATGTCGGCACCGTCGACCTGGAACAGCAGTCGGATACGCTCGCCCGTTGTCGCGTACGTCCGGCGAGCGTGTAACGCTTCCCAGATGGATTCGCGGGTGAGTTCTTTCGCATACACGGCGGTCAGTCCGTTGCGCAAGTTTCGGATCAATCGCCGACCAGGATGACATGCGCCGGGACGGCCCATCACTCCATCGGTTCCCGCAGTAAGTCCCACCTTGTAGCCTCGCGATAACGCGTCCATGAAGAACCATTCGACAGTGCCGTGCGTCGAATGTGTTTCGCAGAGCTTTTCAATCTTCTGCTCGTACCAGTCGAGGTTCGTCATGCGGCCTCCGACGTGGATATTCACGAGGACGTCCAGATCGCGGAACGCGTCGTGAAACTCGGGAGCGCGCGGGACATCCGGTTCGGGGTCGGGCACGTCCTCGCGGAAGAAGCGGTCGCTGCGCCGCAGTTTCGCTTCGTCGTATCCGTACAGAACGTTGCGATCGCCGCCGTCCTTTGTGAACGGGCTCCACTCGCATCCCAGGATCGGGACATAACTACCGGGCTCGTAGAATTCATCCGTGACTTTGCGGATGTGAGCCCAGTCGCTCAGCGTGACGTAGTGGTCGTTCGACTGATGTGTGATGAACTGCAGACCGGCGCAGTCGCGGCCAAAGGCGTACGACTCGGCAACGCTGCCGGAACCGCAACCGATTTCCGTTTGTCCCGAATGGATGTCTCCCCAGAAGAGTTCCAGTGCCGGCTGTTCTGCGTGAACGGTGACTGGATTCGTGACGGCTTCAAACGTTTCGGTCTTCGCGGTCAGTCGGAACGAACCCGGCTGACTGAACGTCACGTCAAAGTGGTATGACGGGCGGACCGGCTCGGCGTCGACCGGGACGATCTCCACGTCGCTGGCTGAAGCGCCCTCGGCGGACGGGGCGAGCGACAGAACAGGCAGGTCGTTGAGCACCGTCGCGTTCCCCCAGCAGTCTTCCGCGCGGACGATGACTTCGGCCGCTTCACCGACGACGGTGTCTGAATGAACGATCGCCGTCAGTCGAACCGGCGGCCCGGCGATGACCGAAAACGATGGTTGCTGCACCAGCCGATGCCGGATCGAATCGCCGAGATGATCGATCGCCATGAGGAATTCGACAGACCAGTCGACGCACGTGGGAGCCCGCCAGCCAGCGCTGCCCTGCGATGTGTCGCCGCAGGTCAGTCTGATGTGGTCACCCTTTCGAAGCTGACCCTGATCGACCTTCACGTGAATCTGGTGGTGCCAGGGTTCGATCCCCGAGAACCAGTTGTAAGCCGGCTTGAGCACAACGTCGCTGCTGTCTCGTGACGCGAGTTCGAACTTCAGGCTCATGAATCCGTCGGCTGAAGGATCGTCGGTCTGGAGATCGCTCCAATCGAACGGCCATCGCCAGCAGACGAGCAGTTCGCCTCCGGTTTCAACGACGTCCTCGCCGATGGTCCATTCGAAGACGACAGTCGTCGGCTCGCTGACAGTCAGATGGTCCAGCTCGGTGTGAGTCCCCTGACCGTGCTTACGAAGTCGCTCGTCGCGAGGCATCTTGAAGTGGTGATGAAGCTCGGGTTTGGCCGGAGGAGCGAGACTGGCAACAAGCATCAGGAGACATCCCTGGCGAAGAAGTTGGTTGACGACTTCGAGATTCTGACGCTCGCCGATTTCGAATGCGACCGTTTCACTTGTTCGACGCAGCCTGCCGCCGCAAAGATGCTGGCTCAAGAAATTTCAGGCGAAGGATTCTCAACCACGAAAAACACTAAATACACGAAAAGATCAAGGCGACGTGTTTTCGTGTGTTTAGTGTTTTTCGTGGTTCAAGTTTGTGACAAGGACAACTCAGATGCGAACTTTTTGTCTGTCGTTACCCGGTCTGCTCATGGTGCTGATGGCTTCGTCGGTGATGGCTGACAAGCGGCCGAATATTCTCGTCGCGATTTCGGATGATCAGTCGTTTCCGCACGCTTCGGCTTATGGCTATCAGGCGATCTCGACGCCGGCGTTCGATCGAGTGGCGAAGATGGGAGTCCTCTTTAACAACGCCTTCACGCCGGCTCCCGGTTGCAGTCCGATGCGTGCGGCGTTTCTGACCGGGCGAAACATCTGGCAGATCGAACAGGCCGGAACTCATGCCAGCTCGTTCCCGAAGAAGTACGAGGTCTACCAGGACCGGCTCGAAGCAGCGGGATACTTCATCGGCTGCACCGGCAAAGCCTGGGGGCCAGGCAACTGGAAGGTCGACGGCTGGGATCACAATCCTGCGGGACCAGGCTGGGACAAACGCAAGCTGAAGTCGCCAGCTGGCATCAGCAGCAACGATTACGCCTCGAACTTTGTCGACTTTCTGAACGACCGCCCGAAAGACAAACCGTTCAGCTTCTGGTACGGAGCGACCGAGCCGCACCGAGTGTTTGGTAAGGGCATCGGTATTGAAAACGGTCTCGACCCGAGCAAGGTCGTCGTTCCGAAGTTTTTGCCGGACACTCCCGAGATCCGCTCGGACATCCTGGATTACTGCTTCGAGATTCAATGGTTCGATCAGCACCTGGGACGCATGCTCGATACGCTCGAAGCCGCCGGCGAACTCGACAACACGCTGGTCATCGTGACCAGCGACAACGGCATGGCGTTCCCGCGAGCCAAAGCCAACTGCTACGAATACGGTGTCCACATGCCTCTGGCCGTTGCGTGGCCTGCCGGTGCGAAGGCGAATCGAGTCGTCGACGATCCAGTGAACCTGATCGATCTAACGGCGACGATCTACGACGCTGCCGGAGTTGCTCCGCCGTCTAAACATCCGATCGCCGGACGCAGCATCCGCAACATTCTGGAATCAACAGAGCAAGGGATCGTCGACAAATCCCGTGATGCCGTGTACTGCGGTCGAGAACGTCACTCTTCGTCGAGGTTCAATTCACTGAGTTATCCACAACGCTGCATCCGCACGCGAGACTACCTTTACATCCGCAACTTCCACCCTGATCGCTGGCCGGCTGGCACGCCTCAGCGGTTCGACAAAGTGAAGTACGGAACTGACGGCAACATCGTGAGTTCAACGCTCGGTCCCCTGCACGAAGGATATCACGACATTGATGCGTGCCCGTCGTTAACGTTCCTCGTTCAAAACCGTGAAGACTCCATGATCGGCCCGTTCTTCCACCTGTCGGTCGATCGTCGCCCCGCTGAAGAACTGTTCGACATCCGCAAAGACCCGGCGTGTCTGCACAACCTCGCCGCGGACGCTGCACACAAGAATGTTCGCGCTGAACTGAATGCCCGCCTGATCGGCTATCTGAGAGAAACCAACGACGCCCGAGTCACCTCTCCCGACGGTGGCGACATCTGGGAAACCTACCCTCGTTACAGCAGCCTCCGCTGGTTCCCCACCCCCGACTGGGCGAAAGAGAATCCCGACAGTGTTCCGAATCAGGAATGGCTCGAAACGAAACGCCCGAACTGAAAGTGAAGCGCCACGCGTTTTCAGCGATCAAGGTGACGAGCGATGAATATTGTTCAGTTTGAAATTCCCGGTGAGGGCCGTCGTGTTGGAATTGTCAACGGCGGACACGTTGTTGATGTGACTTCCGGAGACTCTCAGCTGCGGTTTGTTGCGGACGTGTTCGCGGTGGCGCAGAGAGCAGGGCGGTCGCTGGCAGACTTCCTGATCGAGGCGGCCGCGAAAGATTCTTTGCGATCGTTCAGTCTGGACGAGTTTCTCGCGGCTCGGCCCGGTGGGAGTGAACCGTTTCTGCATCCCCCGCTGGATCATGCGGATCCGCATCGGGTGCTCGTATCAGGGACAGGGCTGACTCATACCGGTGGAATGAAGTCACGCGATCAGATGCACAAGGAAGGTTCTGACGACGATGCCAGCGGGGTTGACGCGCCGGTGGAAGGACCGCAGACGGACTCGGCCAGGATGTTCGCGATGGGACTTGCAGGCGGGAAGCCGGCAGCAGGGCAACGAGGCGCGGGGCCGGAGTGGTTTTACAAAGGCAACGGTTCGGTACTACGAGGTCCAAACGACTCGCTGCTGATTCCCGACTTCACGGAGGACGGTGGCGAGGAGCCCGAACTGGCGGGGTTGTACATTATCGGTGAGGACGGGCAGCCCTACCGGCTTGGTTTTACGCTGGGTAACGAGTGGTCGGACCACGCGGTCGAGCGAGTGAACTATCTCTACCTCGCCCCGTCGAAGCTGCGGACATGCGCGATTGGTCCGGAGTTGAACACCGACTTCGCATTCGACTCGCTCGATCTGCGCTGCTCGGTCTCACGGAACGGCGAAACGATCTACGACAGCGGACCGTTGCTTTCCGGCGAGGAGAACATGTGCCACTCGCTGGCGAACTGCGAGGATCACCACTTCAAGTATCCTCAACACCGACGCCCCGGTGACGTCCATGTGCATTTCTTCGGAACAAGCAGGCTCAGCCACACCACACGCGACTGGAAGTACCAGCCCGGCGACGAAATTCACATCGAAGCCTCTACCTTCAGCTCACCACTCGTAAACGTGGTGGCGGCAGGCAACGATGAATCGTTATCGCCAGTCGTCGTCAGGCAGGCATGACGGTGCTGTCGCGGCACTTCTTCATCGTGTGACCCTTGGGGACGCTGGGCCGTGGAACGCAGCAATGCCTGACACGGTCGATGTCGCCGAAACAGCAAAGACTACGAACGCCGCGCTGACTCCAGCGCGGCGATGATCCAACTGAGCCACATCCACCTGATGCTCCGCCGACTCCACCCATCGGCGGCACCGGCATTCAACTACCGTGCCGCTACATGACCCGCAGAAATGCGGCAAATGTTTTCGGATAGACTCTGAAACGCCCAAGTAACACAGCAATTCGGACGAACCCGCACAGTAGGCCGAACCAGGCGTAGCGCCGTTCCGGCGAGCAGAGACTGGTCCGGGGGAATAGCGATGAAACATTGGCCCGTTCCTGCCAGTCGAATACTTCAGTTCTGTCTGGCCAACAGGAGCAGGCTCTACGGATTGTCGACCTGTTGCGTCGCCTGAAACAGTCCCTTCATGTAGCCGTAGGCGTAGAGGCGACCGAGCATCGTGTAACCGGGTTCTCCGTCATCTTCTCCGACGAGTTGTGGAACGTGGTCAGGACGGATGGGGCCGTTGAAGCCGACTTCCCGATACGCTCGCACGGCGGCGGCCATATCGGTTTTTCCGTTGTCGTGGAAAGTTTCCGTGAAGGACTCGGCGGTGCCGTTCACGTCTCGGAAATGCACATAGTTGATGTGGCTTCCCAGTCGGCGGATTGCAGCAGGGATGTCCGCTCCCATTTCGGCGAACGTGCCCTGGCAGAAGCAGATGCCGTTGTTCGGGCTGGGCACAAGCTGCAGCAGCTTCTCGAAGTTTTCAACGCTGTTCATGATGCGAGGACGACCGAGTAACTCGTGCAGTGGGGGATCGTCGGGGTGCATTGAGAGCAGGACGCCGGCCTGTTCAGCAATCGGGACGATTTCGTTGAGCAATCGTTCGAGGTTGTCCCAGAGCCTGGCGTGTGTGAGGCCGGACCTGTCGATGTCGTCTGTCGCCTGATGAGTACCGGCTCCATCGTGCCCCAGTAATACGGCCTGCTCTACCGTGGCGAGGTTAAATTGCGTGACCTTCGCACCACCTCGTTCCGGGACGTCCAGCCGAGTTCGCACCCAGTCTGTGCCGGCCATGAAGTTGTAACAGAGAATCGGAATCCCGATGTTGCCCATCTGGCGGATGAGTTCTTTCAGTTCCGCGAGTTCGGCTCCGTCGTGATCAGTACCGGTCTTGATCTTTTCGATCGGGAGGTAGCCTTCGATGACGGACAGAGTCAGACCGTAGGCCTCGACTTCCTGTTTGACGGCGATCAGTCTCGCCGGATCGGGGCCGTAATGTCGTGTGACGAAATCAGTGACTCCGCATTGCGCCGCAAGTTGCAGGTTCTCAGCCGACATGGGAGTCAGGACTGTAGCGAGCTTCATGAGTTAGTCTCCGGTGGGCCTGTCAGGACTTCGTCGCCAGCAGTTCGTTAAATCAACCGGCAGTTATCGCTGATTCCTGTTGCAGGAGTCGTCCAGCGGTGTGGCTGCTCCGACAATGTCGATCGGTTGTGTGAACAGGTAGCGCCAGACGTCCTCGTGCATGTACGCGCCGGAGCTGCTCTTTCTCGCTCGGCTGCCAGGGACGACGGAACTGTGGGCTCGGTTGGCATCGCCGTTGACGTCGAAATCGGTAATGAGCCGGCGAGTATTCCCGTAAGGTGGTTTCGCCTGGTCGACATTGACGATCGGACCGAACCTGTGCATGCCGAGCAGTTCCCAGCTGCGGCAGTAATGATCGCCGACCCAGCCACCGTCGAGCACGTGTGAGAAGCCGAAGTACCGATTCTCAGGCGTGGCGGACGGAAGCGACTGCCAGGACTGAAGTTGATCTCGCGGGCCGCAGAAAGCGACGACTCGGTTCACCTTCTGAAATTTGGCGAAACGAGCGGCGGTCGTCGAACCGTGCGAGCTGCCGGAAATGATCACGCGATCCCACTCCAGACCCTTGCGGTCTTTCGTCAGGAAATAACTCCAACCTGCCTGCGGGTTCTCCTTCGCCAGCCACTTCACGAATTGCAATGCTCGCTCCATCATGCCGTCTGGCTGCGGAATATCCACATCGTCACTGAAATCCTGCCCGGTTGCGGCTTCCAGCCGAATGTTGCCTCGGCAGTGTTCACCGACGGGATTCTCGCGGCAGCAGGTCGAGAACCACTGATTGGCGTAACTGACCTGAATGGCGTGCAGGCCGTACGAGTTGACTCGATCGAACAGTTGCTCGTTGTGACCCATCAACCAGATGACCAGCTGTCCGCGTGGAGTCACCCGAGTGTCGACCGAGGCGTGTTGAACGTCTGCAGGCTTTCCGTCCTTTGTGTCGATCAGAAAACCGATCTCTGGATGTGCTTTGACTCGCGAGTCAAGCTTGCTGGCTCGCGCCGTCAACTTGTAATGCTGCGGCGACGGATCGCTGAATTCCTGCGGCGGCACTTGAGCGTTTGCGTGCTGTCCGGACAAATGACCGAAGACGAGAGCCACGACGAGCAGCAGTGTTCGAGAGAGGTTTGTCACGGTAGATGATCTTCCTGTCGAGGTGGTACGCTGCTCGCGGTCATGTGCGACCGCTGCTACGACGACTGACAACAGCCGTCCGATTATTGGTGCTCAGTTTGAGGAATTGTTCAATGGATAAACAGCCTGCAGGTTCGGTTGAACCCGAAGCCGAGTGCGACTTCATGAATGTGGATCAAACTGATTTCACAACGATGAGTCGCGCCGAGCAGATTCGCTACTTCGAAGTCGAAGGCTACGTCGTACTTCCGAGGATCTTAACTCCAGAGATGATCGTCCGCCTCAAGAGCGAACTCGCCGACACAGGCATGTCGCACACCAGCTACAGCACATCCCAGACGCGGTCAGACACGCAGCCTCAGTGGGTCAGTCGTGCGGTCGCCGAGTTGATCGGCTATCCGCCGATGATCGAATTTCTGACGGACCTGCTGGGGCCGGACATCGTGTTCACTCGCGGATTCTTCCAGCGCACGTTGCACGGGTCGCCGGGGATTTCGATGCACACAGACGGACAGCCACACGGGTCGAACCTCTTCGGCTATGAAGGAAGTTGCCCACGACTGCTGCGAGTGCTGTACTACCTGGACGATCTCACGACAGAGCGGGCGCCGTTCCGACTGATTCCCAGATCGCATCTTTCGTTCCACTCGGATGCCAGTCCGTACGTGCGGTACAGGTCTCACCCGGAAGAGATCACGCTGGTCGTGCCAGCCGGATCGGCCGTGGTGATTCCTTCGTTGACCTTGCACGGAAGCCATCCCAACCGCGATCCGCAGTCTCGGGAACTGATCCAACTGGGTTATCGCCCCGCGTGGGCCGGCCCGATCCAACCCGTCGAGGAATGGGATCAGCAACTCGTGGCAGCAGCCCCCGCGATCGCGCAGCCGTTTCTGCAAAGCCTCAACACGACTGGCAAGGCGTGGGAGCAGGAACACAAGCCAGCGGGGATGAAGGCGCAGGCCCCCGGTATCAATCCAAGCCGTTGGGGCGATCGCCAGGCGATGCCGTGAATGCTCACGTGAGCCATGTGTAGAACTGCTGAAACGCCGCGTACAGAATTACTGAGATTACCACGTTCCCAACAACTGTCAGCCAGAAGACCAGTCGGAATCGTGTCTTGATTGTCTTATGGCGAAAGAGTTTCTGCCCGATGATCGCACCTGGCCAACCGCCCAGCAGCGAAAGAATATGGAGGGTCTTCTCAGGCACTCGGTCGCCTTCGAGTTTCGCTCGCCGTTTGTCGAAGCCGTAGACGGCAACTGAGACCAGACTTAAAACCCCGAACCAGACGGAGCAGACGACTATCGCATTCTGACTCATTACTTTCCTTGACCCCTTAACGCTTGAACTCTTCTTAACGCTTGAACTCTTCAAAAACCGCCGCCGACTGTCACATGCCGCCGGGAAGACTAATCGACAACGTGCTCAGCTGATAACCTCACCGAGGCGAATCAAAAGTAATGCCCGGAAGAACGGGTTGCCGTCTCCACTGAATTTCAAAACGAGCACTGATTTCAAAACGACTGGAACGCAGAGATCGCCGAGGTGCTCGCAGAGAAAACGAGTGCTCGCCCAGTTACCTCTGCGTTTTCTCCTCAGAGTCCTCTGCGATGAAAGTCCGCCAATTCCAAAAACTCATTCTGCCATCGCAGTTTTCGATTCCCTCACTTCCCCTCGATAAGCAGGACCGGTCACAATACAGATCCTGCCTCAGAAACCCGACCGCCACCTTTTGCTCCACACGGACCGAAAGCCATGCCTGAACGATCCTGCCTGAAATCAGCCACTCACCGAATGGTTGGCTGGCTTGCTTTGACAATGCTGGTCGCCAACGCCGGTGCTGTTGTCTTGTCGGCACAGGAGCAGGCAGCAAAGGTCTCGACTCCACAAATTGACTTCAACCGGGATATCCGCAGCATCTTTTCGAATCGATGCTTCACCTGCCACGGCCCGGACGACGCTGAACGCCAGGCAGATCTGCGACTCGATCTGCGGGAAGGTGCTCTCGCTGATCTGGGTGATCATGCTGCCATTGTTCCGGGCAAACCTGAAGCCAGTGAACTTTTGAAACGCATCAGCAGCACCGATCCTGATGTCGTGATGCCTCCGACCGGTAAGGGCAAGCCGCTATCGAAAGCAGAAATCGACCTGTTGACTTCGTGGGTCAAACAGGGAGCCGAGTACGAAAAGCACTGGGCGTATCAGATCCCCGTTCGTCCCGGTCTACCGAAAGTGTCCAACGCAGCGTGGCCACGCAACGCGATTGATACATTCATTCTTTCTCGACTGTATCGCGAGTCACTCACTCCGAACGAAGAAGCCGATCGACCAGCTCTCATCCGCCGCGTCACGCTGGACCTGACTGGTCTTCCGCCGACGCTCGAAGAAGTTGAACAGTTTCTCGCTGATGATTCTCCAAATGCGTACGAGTCGCTGGTCGACCGGTTGCTCGAAAAAGACGCGTACGGCGAGCACTGGGCGAGAATGTGGCTCGACCTGGCTCGGTACGCGGACTCCGCCGGTTATGCGGACGATCCGGCCAGAACGATCTGGGCCTATCGCGACTACGTCATCCGGTCTCTGAACTCAAACAAGCCGTTTGATCAGTTTACGATCGAGCAGATCGCCGGCGACCTGCTGCCAGACCCTTCTGAAGAGCAACTCATCGCGACCGCCTTTCATCGCAATACGTTGACGAATAACGAAGGCGGTACGAACGACGAAGAGTTTCGCAACGTTGCCATCGTCGACCGTGTCAACACGACGATGGCCGTGTGGATGGGCACCACGATCGCCTGTGCTCAGTGCCACAATCATAAGTTCGATCCAATCACTCAGGATGAATACTTCAAGTTCTTCGCCTTCTTTAACAACACGGAAGACGCCGATCGTCGTGACGAAAGTCCGCTGATTCAGATATTCACCGACGAGCAGAAAGCCAATCGAGCTGCCTGGGAAGCAGAGTTAAAGAGTCTGGAGCGGCTTCTCGCGACACCGACGCCCGAGTTGCTGGCGTCTCAGGCAACGTGGGAGCGACGCCTGACCGCCAAGCCCCAGTGGACATCGCCCAGACCGTCCGCCATCGCTTCGAATTCCGGGGCGACGTTCGCGACGCAGAATGACAGTTCGATCAAGGTAGAGCAGCAGGCGAAGACCGATGTTTACACGGTGAGTCTTCCCGCAGTCGCCGGGAAACTGACCGGAATCGAACTCGAAACTTTTCCCGGCAACAATTTTGTCGTCTCGCGAGTTTCCGCAGTCCTGATTCCACCGGACGGAACCCGACTGAACGGTCGCTTTATTCGTGTTTCGATTCCGGGCAAGGACAAAATGCTGTCGCTCGCTGAGGTTCAGGTCTTCAGCGGCGCGGAGAATGTCGCTGTTCGTGGCGAAGCGAAACAAAGCTCGACGGATTTTGGTGGCCCGCCAGAACTGGCCATCGATGGGAACACAAACGGTGATTTCCAGGTAGCGAAATCGACGACTCACACGGCGGTCTCAGTGGATCCGTGGTGGGAAGTTGATCTGAAGTCCAGCCAGCCGATTGACCGCGTTCAGCTCTGGAACCGAACCGACAACAAGCTGCATGTCCGCCTTGCGGATTTCGTGGTGCAGGTTCTGGATGAGAATCATGAAGTCGCCTGGGAACAGAAGGTTGCTGAATCACCCAATCCGAGTGCGGAATACGCACTCAGCTCGGCACGAGGAATCCCTTTCGAGGCTGCGTTTGCCGATTTCTCGCAGCCGTCATTCGCAGCCGGCGATATCCTGAACAATACCGACCCCGCGTCCAGGGGCTGGGCCGTCGGTGGCCAGGCAGACAAACATCACCACCTGACGGTGATCCCGAAAACTCCTGTTGAAGTTCCTGCAGGAGCCACTGTTGCCGTAACGATCGAACAGATTTCCAAACACGAGAATCACACGCTTTCGCATTTCAAAGTATCTATCAGCAGTGACGAACGAATTGCCGACTTCGCCGGAATCCCTGACAGAGATTTAAAGATCATCGGGACGTCCAGTGCTGATCGAACTCCCGCTCCGCAACAGGAACTGACCGACTATTTCATTGCTCAGGTCGCGTCCGAGCTGAACAAGGAGCGGGCTCGCGCTGGCAAGCTGAAAGAACAACTGGCCGCGCTCAAGCCGGCCACGTCAGTTCCTGTCATGAAAGATCTCGCCGCCAATATGCGACGGGTTTCGAAGATTCAGATCAGGGGCAACTTCCAGCAGACTGGCGACGAAGTAACAGAGGGCGTTCCTGCAAGCTTTCATCCGCTTTCTGAAGACGTAAAACCAGACCGGCTGGCGCTGGCGAAGTGGTTGATTGATGAGCAGAATCCACTGACTCCACGCGTCATCGCCAACCGTTACTGGGAATCAATCTTCGGCATCGGCATCGTCAGCACGAGCGAAGAATTCGGCTCACAGGGCGAACTTCCCGAGCATCCTGAACTGCTCGACTGGCTGGCGACGGAACTTGTCGACAGTGGCTGGAATCTCAAACATCTGGTCAAGCTGCTGGTGACTTCAGCCACATATCGGCAATCGTCGCGAGTCACAGACGAGCTGATCGCGCGGGACCCACAGAATCGTCTACTGGCTCGCGGACCGCGATTCAGGTTGTCGGCCGAAATGATTCGCGATCAGGCACTGACCGTCAGTGGTCTGCTCGCTGCAAAGCTGTACGGGCCGCCTGTCCGTCCGCTGCAACCAAATCAGGGGGTCAGTGCCGCGTTCGGCAGCGCGATTGACTGGAAGACAAGTATAGGTGAAGACAGGTTCCGCCGAGGTCTTTACACAACCTGGCGACGTTCCAATCCGTACCCTTCAATGATGGCCTTTGACGCGGTGAACCGTGAAGTCTGCACCGTCCGTCGAGACCGCACGAACACTCCGCTGCAGGCACTGGTAACGCTCAACGATCCGGTCTATGTCGAAGCGGCACAGGCACTGGCGAGACGAATTGCAGCTCACGAGGGCTCAACTGCAGACCGAGTTACATTTGGATTCCGACTGGCGACTGCCCGATCACCGGAACCGTTCGAGCAGACGCGGCTGGTCGAACTGTTTGAAGTCGTGAGCGCGAAATACGCCGATGATGCAGAATCCGCAATGGCTATCGCGACAGTCCCGCTCGGACCGGTTCCTGACGGCATGGCTGTCGTCGATCTGGCAGCCTGGACGGTCGTCGGCAACGTGCTGTTGAACCTTGATGAGATGTTTATGAAACGGTAACTCCGGTCGTTCTTCGATCGAATCAGAACTGTCAGCGATCACAATCTGGACTCAGCCATGAACCCGTTCACTCAACGAATCCAAAACCTCACCCGCCGCCACTTTCTGCGGGATTCAAATCTCGCTCTCGGCGGTATCGCGATGTCGGCGATGGCCGGAGGCAGTGCCAGCGCGAAACAGCAGGTGATCAACCCGCTTGAACCGAAGGCGACTCATCACACGCCCACAGCAAAACGAGTAATCTACCTGCACATGACAGGCTCGCCTCCGAATCTCGACTTGTGGGATTACAAGCCAGAACTTATCAAACGCAGCGATGAAGACTGCCCGGCAGAGTTTCTGGAAGGACGTCGTTTCGCCTTCACTTCCGGCGTGCCGAAGCTGCTGGGAACGCCACGTCAGTTCCCGCAGGTTGGCAAATCCGGGCTGAGAATGTCAGACGCCGTTCCGCATCTGCACAAAGTTGCCGACGAAATGTGCGTCATCCATTCCATGAATACCGACCAGTTCAACCACGCGCCAGCCGAGCTTCTGATTTACACGGGCTCACCGCGTTCCGGGCGGCCTTCGATGGGAGCCTGGGCGACGTACGGACTGGGTTCCGAGAATGAAAACCTGCCGGGATTCGTCGTGCTGATCTCCAGCGGCGTTCAACCCAACGGTGGCAAGAATTCGTTTGGAAGTGGATTTCTGCCGAGTGTTTACCAGGGCGTCCAGTGCCGCTCGCAAGGTGACCCCGTTCTTTACGCATCCGATCCGAAAGGGATGGATCGGGAAATGCGGCGGATCAGCCTCGACGCACTGCGCGACCTGAATCAAGTACAGGCCGACCGACTCGGGCATCCGGAAACGCTCACCAGAATTGCTCAGTACGAGCTTGCCTATCGCATGCAGGTTTCGGTTCCGGAGGTCATGGACATTACGAAAGAGCCGAAGCATGTCCTGGATGCTTACGGTGCTCAGCCGGGAGCGTCGAGCCTCGCCAACAACTGCCTGCTGGCTCGCCGGCTGATCGAACAGGGCGTCCGGTTTGTGCAGCTCTTCGACTGGGGCTGGGACTTCCACGGAACGTCAGAAGGTTCAGGATTGACATCCGGATTGACCGGCAAGTGTGCGACGATGGACAAGCCCGTCGCAGCACTGATTGCCGACCTCAAGCAGCGAGGAATGCTGGAAGACACGTTGATCGTCTGGGGTGGCGAGTTCGGTCGCACGCCGTTCCGCGAAGGTCGCACGGCGAAGAGCAAGGTCCTTGGCCGAGACCACTATCCCGACTGTTTCGCCATGTGGATGGCAGGCGGCGGAGTCAAAGGCGGGTACGAGTACGGACAGACGGACGAACTGGGATTCGGAGTCGTCGAGAACAAAGTCCACGTTCACGACCTGCAGGCCACGATTCTGCATCTGCTTGGGATGGATCACGAAAAGACAACGTTCCGCTTCCAGGGCCGCGACTACCGTCTGACCGACGTACACGGCGAAGTGGTCCACGACCTGATTGCATAACCGACTGTCGCCGCCTGATCGTGAGTAGCGGAACAGCCAACCGTCTGCCGCAGACGAACCGCCGAGACAACACCTCGTGTGCCAGCAGAACCCAGCTGGCAGAATTTTTCGACGCTCTCCGCGAACAACCTCCGGCATCGGCGCTGCGAGCAGTTCATCGCCTCGCCAGACGATCAAGCGAACGACCGGTACACTTGAGTACGTTAATTGCATGAGAGCTCAGACTGATGTAGTGCTGCACTACACCGCAAAGAACTGGTTGCTGCT
>JAQBWV010000292.1 GCA_027624335.1 Planctomycetota bacterium | reverse complement strand
CCCACGCAATCCGCCGTCGTGACTCGCGAAAATGTCATCGAATTCCACGCTACGGAAATCGGCGATGAAAGAACACGCAAATGCTGCTGCCATCGTCCGGGCACTCTACATTCGCATTCTGAGTCGCGAACCAGGTCCCAGCGAATCGCAGGCCATGCTGGACTTTGATCCAAAGTCTCCGAACCAGAGAACACAGCGGAAATTCTATTCCGGCGTGGCCTGGCCTCTGGTGAACTCCAACGAGTTTGTCTTCAATCGTTGACAGACATTGCGGCCAACACACGCACGAGCCGCCGGTCTCACCCTGCACGCAATTCTAAAACCGCAACTCGACACCGTTGATCCAGCTCTGGATGTCGACGTCTCCGATTTTGAAGTAGTCGTAACCCGTGAAGACTCCCCAGCCGATGTGAGAGACGCCGATCGTTGCTCGACCGTGGAACAGGGATGCGTCTCCGATCCGGCCCCAGTCGATCACGCTGGTGACGACCCACGGATCAGCCGGGAACCAGTCCGTTCCATAGGTGAAGTTGAAGCCGGCGTCTGCGCTGCCGTGATCGGCCAGCCAGTTCACTCCAAGCCCGCTACGAAACTGCCATTGCTCGCTTTGAGCGAATCGGTACGTCACGTTGAAATCGCCGGTCCACAACTCGTCGTGTCCGGCGGCGAGTTTCTCGTTTCGATAATTGAACTCAGAGTCGATTCCGAATCGTGTGACGTTCTCCATGAGGATCCGCGCGTTCGCGTGACGAATGCCGTCGAAGTTGTCTCCGTACTGCCCCTGCAGAACGACGGACGATCCGTGAGCTCCGCGCGGAGTTCTGTCCGCAAGCATGCTTCCATCTGCGTTTTCATACGGGTGTTCGGGGAAATACTGCGTCATGGAAAAGTCGTCACCTAACGCGACGTGCGGCCCCCAGAATGGCGAGGTCAGCGCCCCGAAGAACAGCTTTCCGAAAAAGCCGTCATCATCGTCGTCGAGGTGAGAACGGCCGCTGTCTTCGTGAGACCGGTGCCCGCGATGTTCGCTCTCCTCCACGTCTTTGCGCGAAGGCCGCGCTGGACTGGGAGCCGACTCGCCGCCGGAATCCCGGACTTCGGAGCGGATTCGGTCAAACTCCCCGGCAAAGCAGGAAGCGGTCCAGGCGACGAGCAGGATCGCAGGGAACAGGACTTTCAGCAGATAATTCTGAAATCGATTCATGTCCGGCTTCGACATCGGGCCTGGCAGTCAGATCCAGATTGCTGCTCATTGGTGGACCGGGAATCTACGAGAGATTCCCAAATGTCGTCAATGTGCTTCTCGCCACGGCAGCCTCGACGTTTCGGCGGCGAATCGTCTCACAAAAAAACGCCCCGACGACGCTGTGTCATCGGGGCGTTTTCTGAGTATTACGACTGCACTGCTTCGTGAAAGATGGGGATCTTAACGAGGCTGCTGCATCTGCTGCTGGAAGAACGTGACGATCTGGAATAAGCCCTGCAGCGTCTTTGCTTCGATCTTCGTCCTCAACTGCACGCCCTGTGGAACCGTTCCCGCGGAGAATCCAATATAGCTTCGTGGAACGGACAGACCTTCCAGCTGCGCTGCTTTGATCGGAATCGGCAATGGCAATTTTCCTGTCGCCAGGGCCGCTCGGACACCGATGATGGCCAGGTTCGGCAGGTCGACCAGCCCGACGAAATTGGCATCTTCCAGCAATCCGGATCGGCTTTCCTGGTTGTCCGACTTGCCCGTACCAGCCGTCGTGTCATAGGCAGCCAGAGCTTCCTTCATCGTGTCCCCGGTTCCCCCAATCGTTTGAATCATGACGTCATCTTCTTTGACGACCAACCGCTGAACCATCCCGTTCCTGCCGTACAACACTTCCTGAAACATGTTCTGCATGGCCGCAGCGGGATTCGCTTCATCGTCGAACGTCTGCTTCAAGGTAATCAGGTCAGCAGACAATCCGCCATACGATTCTGCATCTACCTTGACAGTGATTTCCTGCTTCAATCCTGGAATATCCATCTTGTAGGCAGTGCCCATTTCGCGGGCAATTTCTCTCATTTTCGCTGCTGGCTTGGCATGGCTGATCGAGTATCCACGAATCAGACCGGCGTCTGCGTCTCCGTCCACGAGACTGAATCCCCAGGCCATTTCGCCAAATTCGACATCCTTCAGTGAAGCGAGCATCTGCTCAAACTTTTTAGTGGTTTCGTCGTTGTTCTCGAACATCTTCGCTGCGAAGGACATGCCCCAATCCATGAGGCCCTTGAAGTCTCCATGCATGGCCATGTAACCGTGCCTGTTCTGCGGCAGCCGACTCAGCACGTCCATTTTGCTGGTCTTCTGCGAGGCGAGGTATTTGTCGGTTTCGGTGCGAGCCTTCACCACGAGCAGTTCGTCAATGGTGATCGCTGTATTGCTGACGGAAATCCCGATCGAACATGCTTCTGAATCGCGGAGTGCCTGAAGCGCTTTGTGTCCAAGCTGACCGTACATTTCCAGAACGGCCGCGAGATTCAGACCTGGCGTCGGAGGAGCCTGAGCGCTCAGACCTTCGAGCAGCGCGTCAAGTTGCTCATCCGCTCCGTCAATTTCGTCCTGGTACGCCTTAACCAATCCCGCAACGTTGACCCACGCTGCGAGATCCGCGTCACCGAACAGTGTCGACGATCTGGCATCGATTGCTCCGCTGGCCGATTTCGCGTTGCCGCTCAGACACTCTTCGACCAGTTCCATCACCGCTTCATCCTGAGAGTACGCCACCCAGGAATCCTTTGACGCGAACGTGAACGCGTCTCCGACGGCGTTCTGCAGACCTTTTACATCAGTGGCCGGGACGATGAATACGACGGCAGGCTCAGCGTTCTTCACGGCAAACACCGCGACGTACCAATCCTGTTTCAGATCGACTCCGCCAAGAGTCCGATTCGAAATCACAACTCCCAGACCCGGCGCCTGTCCCTGCACCATGAATCCGAGTCCCGGCTGAACGGCATTGGCGAAATTGCCAATCTTCCCGATCGTCGCTTCCGGCGATTTCAAACGGATGATCGCTGTCACATCGGCTGGGATCAAATCCAGCGGACCGGCGGCGAACGCTGAAATTTGCGTCGTGAGCACAAGGCCGAGCGCGACCAGCGTCGCTCCACCCCGTTTGATTAACCATCCTGAATTGTGAAGTGACAGCATGTTGCAGGTTTCCTGGGGTTAGAGTTTCTTGCAGAAAGAGTCGAACGATGTACGCGACGCTCTCAGCGTAGTCCAAGGACAGTTTCCGGCGGCGGTGAACCCGCCAGGCCCGGAGGCAAACACCCGAATGTGGTGCCCTGAGGGAATGCCGGGACAACCACTACGTCCTGACAAATCACTCGCTCTGACCGTGAAATGAGTATAGCGGCGACGATTGAAAATGGATCTCTGGAGTCCGAGTTTGACTCCACTCAAAACCGACCTATGTTTTCGCATCTCCTGCCGGGAACAAGGGCATCCCCTGACCGCTCACCCTTGATTCGACGTTGCGGGAGTATCTGAAAATCAGTCAGCTTTGTGGCGTGACAAGGAGAGCTGGGAGCTTGAGGGGACCTTGTCACGCCTCTTTTATGCGCTGACATATCGCAGTTTCGCACTTCTTGAAGTGCCGGGAGGCACAGGCCTGACTGCGCCCGACCAGCAAAACGACCGTCGTGCAGAAACGCCAACAACTGCCGGGATGCTTCCTGGTCTGTGAAGTCGTGTCACTGATTTTCGACCGATTCTGACTCACTCTTGCGGCAAATTGTGCGGAATATACCGATTCTGCTGATTCCAACGGTTAGTCGAGGTCGATTAAGGCGAAAGGTTAGTCTGCGCGAACGTGATGCGCTCACCATGCCAACTTCGGGCCGTCCTCGGGAAGTCGTTTCCAGCAGAGGCGACTCGCAAACTGTAATCAGATGGAGCGATACCAAGTGCAAAAAGGATTTCTGAACAGAGCACTCCGCGTCGCAGCAATTGCCACGATGCTCATTGTGACGCTTTGCGTGGCTTCATTCGGGCTGTCGCGGTTGAGACCAGCCGGTGTCGTATCACCCCCTGGCGTCGATCAGCCTGCGACTCTGAGTGGACACATCGGCGGACGACTGAGTGATGACGACCTCGCCTCGGAAAATCGCGATGACCGGTCTCGGTCTGACGGTTCGGATCCGCTCGCGCAACACATTGATCGACTCGGAAAACGTCTGGAAGAAATCGCCGGTACGGTGGAGCGGGAACGGTCGACTCAATGCGAGATCGCCCGACTCGCAGACTCAATGCAGGCGGTGCGGCAACAGGCCGATCTATCAGGAACGCGGCTTCAACAGGAAATCGGAAGCCTCCGAGTTTCCAGCGAAGTCGAACTGCGGGATCTCAACCGGCAGATCAACAGCGTTGCCAGCAGCAACCAGCGTCTGACACAGCAGATGACCGAGCACCGAGTCGGAATACTTACCGCCCTGGATCGACAGCGGACCGAAATCGACACACGTGTCGCTCGACTGGAGGGCAGCCTGAATAACGTGAATACCGAACTGGCCGACCTGCGAGACTTTTCAAGACCAGCTGAACTCCAGGCAGCAGGCAGCAAGGCACTCGTCCGCAGTCCATTAGGACACAACCACGCGGCCAACGATTTCAGGCGTGAGCACTCTGCCTGGGAAGAACCCGTCGTCCCTGGGTCCATCAGTGATCGGACTGCGTCAGCGACCGGCAACGGCCCCATCACAAATTCAGCAACTTCGGCCGGATGGAAAGTCAGTCCGATGTCGCATTTTGCTCCCGCTCCGCTGGCGGATTCCACGACTCCGATTTTGCCAGTGACATTGCCAGCAGTTCCTTCGGCGGTCGAGAAGCAATCCTTCACTCGTCAGCAGTTGCCAAACAGTAATCGCCAGGCGATTTCCGCTCCGCTTCGCTCGCCACTGCGGTCAACACTGGCACCGACCTCTGCTGGGCCCGCAGTGAGAGTTCCTGAGCCCGCGGTGAGAGTTCCTGAGATTGTCGAGCCATCGCCTGCAGTCAGGCTGCCGAGCGTTCCCCGTAGTCATCATCCCTCGGTCGACAACATCAGCCACTCAGCACAACTTGAATGCGAGTCTCAACGTGAATTCGACATCGACACAACGGTGATCCACGTCGCGGCGTCGAGGCCGGTTGATGTTGAACCTGCCGGTGTCCGAATCCTGAATCCCGAACTGTCAACCACGCCTTACGGTCAGCCATGGACGCACACCGCCGTCGCTCACGAATTGTTTCGACAGATTTCTCTGAGGACAGACGCCAGTATTGCGGGGCGTCAGACGACGACGGTCCGCTCCGGAGGAACAGAACTTCTGACGATCGGCTCGTCGTGCCCCCACTGCAACCAGGTCCACGGCTTTGAAGCCGGTGATCATTTGCTGCTGAAGGCGGGTTCCGGTTGCGACAGCGTCCAACGATTCCACGTTTCCGGCAAACTCGCAGGCAGTGGAAACTCATTGGAATCGCTGCCGGATTTCGAACTGACTCCGATGACTGACCAGACCTATGTGATTTCGGAGGAAAGCGTCGAAGGAACTGTCGAGGAATCGGTCACTGCCGGCAAAGATAATCTGATGGCGATTCACGGCGTCCTGACACCAGTTGCCGGTCCACAAAGAACCAAAGTGTCCGTTCGACTCATGCAGCGACTGGTTGTCATCACGTTCAAGGAACGGAACGCGCTACCGGCTGAATCAAAGGCAATTGCCGCTTCGACAACATCGCGAATCGTCAACCCAGGCCCGCAGTCAGATTCACTTCCACTTCCTGTCCCGAATTCGCCGGAGCCAGCTGTCGCAAATCAATTGAAGCCCGTTGAGCGAGACCCGATTTTCCTGCCACAACCAAAACCGTCTGCGTCGGTTCGAACTACCGGGATAAGACCGAACATCGAACAAGTCTCCGCTGAAACGCTTTCGAGCACGGTTCCACCCGCTCAGCAAGCGAAACATCGGACTATCGATGGGACGTGTGAAATCTGCAGCAGGAAACACGACAAACGGGAAGTTGAGAAATCAGGGAACGAAGAAATCTCGAACCCGCTGACTCTCTGGTTCCACAGAGTGCGGGGAGAATCAACCGGCACAGAATCAGGCGAGACTGATGCGTCATTCAGTGTCTCAGGGGTGAAACCTGCGACCGCGAACACTTCTGACACCGACAAGCCGCATCAGCGTCGTTCCATGCAGAAGCCGGGCAAGCGTCGACCAGTCCGGTAAAAATTAGAGTCGACTAGAATCGTCGCGAAGCGCCTTTCGACAGTGTTGTAAGGAACTGACGGGGCCTGGAGTGGCAGGAATGATCACGAAGATCAGCACAGCTTTAGCGAAGGCTTTCGTGTGCGGTCGGACAAACGCCGCTGTTGTGCTGCTTACGTTGCCGTTTCTGCCGGGATGCCAGCTGCCGCTTCGATCTGAAGAGGCATTGAAGCTGCCGACAACCAGTTCGGAAGCGAGGACCGTTCAAGAGGCTCACTCGAGTACAGCCGAGCTTCGCGATTCGCAGCGGCTCGACGAAGTCATCCTGCTGTTAGATTCCAGCAAGCTACAGGACGCGCAACAGTCACTGGTCTCGATTCTTCAAACCGACCCGAATCATAGCGTGGCCGTTGAATCACTTGCCGAAGTCAGCCAACGACTTGGTGACTACAGGTTGCAGCAGGCGTCGCTCAAGCGTTTGATCGCTCTGCAGATGAAATCGGCGACCATCGTGAATCGAGCCGGCAAACAGTTGCTGAATTCCATTCAGATGGAAGCAACGATGTTGGACACTGGCAGCGATACTCCGTCAAATCGCGACTTGTCATCCAGTCCACAGACGATCTTTCCTGCCAGCGAAACCAACTCGACAATCGATGCCGACGACAAAGATGGTGAAGCGATCGCGATTGCCGCGTTGAGCAGAGCTGTCGAACTGGAACCGAGGAATACATTGTTCGCACAGGACCTGTTTGCAGCACTGATCGGTCTTGGCCGGAACGAGCAGGCTGAAGAGGTGTTGCAGCAATCGCTGAAGAGGAATCCCTGCGACCGAATTCTGCCAATGTCTGCGGCGCGTCTTTACGAATCAAAGGGCGACTGGTCGACAGCGGTGTTCTACTACGACATCGCCCTTCTTAACGATCCGGAGAATCCCGTGTGGCGGCGACACCGTGCTGTCTGCCACTTTCGACAGGGAGCGTATGAGAAAGCTCGAGTGGACTTCTCGAAATCGCTGTCAGGTTCGCCGGTCAAGCCGCAGCTTTCTGAGCATCTCGCCTGGGCCGAGGCGGCGCTGGAGATGGACAACCACCAGGAAGCTCAGCGAGTTCTCGATCTCATCGTCACAGAAGGCGAATACCGAACAGCGGACATCGAAGTTCTGCGAGGCACATGCCAGCTCAAACAGGGACAGGTTCAGGCTGCTGCCGGGATCGTTCTACAGGCGCAGCTGAACTGGCCCAGGCACGCCGGCCTGTGGCGTCTGGCGAAAGAGATCAAGTCGATCGAATAAAGACAGCCATTGGAACAGTTAGTAATTGTCGTAGAAGTCCTAGTGCTTTGTCAGGGTCAAAACTTCGGATTGACCGTAGTGGGATTTGCCAGAATCCCATTA
>JAQBWV010000291.1 GCA_027624335.1 Planctomycetota bacterium | reverse complement strand
TGACGCGCTAAGCAACTACTTGGCCGTGCGTGAGACGCTGATTGCGCGGTACGCCAAGGTGCGTGAGCAGAACCGGATTCCGGTAAAAGTTGCACCCGGCAAGAAGATCACCCTCAGCCCCGGCGAACACAGCGAGTTGATCCGCGCAATCATCAAGGAGTTTGCCCCGCGCTTTGCGCCCGGCAGCGTACTGGTCTATGCGGGAGACACGGGCGACAAGTGGGGGTACTTTGATGCGCCCCTGCTGGCCGGCTTGGGTGTCGATGTCGAGGCACACGGCAAGATGCCGGATGTAGTGCTGCACTACACCGCAAAGAACTGGTTGCTGCTGGTCGAGTCTGTCACCAGCCACGGGCCCGTCGATGGCAAGCGACACGCCGAGCTCGCCAATCTGTTCGCCGACTCAACCGCCGGTCTGGTCTATGTCACGGCCTTCCCGAGCCGCGCGCTCATGAGTCGTTACCTTGGGGAAATCGCTTGGGAGACCGAGGTATGGGTCGCCGACGCGCCGTCCCACCTGATTCACTTCAATGGTGCGCGGTTTCTCGGTCCGTACAGTGGGTCCTAAATCGGGTAAGGGCGGCCATCTCTGGCCACCCTTACCACACCACCTGGCATGCGGGTCCGCACCAGGCGGTTCAACGAAGCGACGCAAGCTCAGCGTCAGAGTCGTCCGGGAACGAGACGTTCACAATCAACGCCCTCAAGGCTGGCAGGTCACTGGCCGCCGAACCGGTTCGCTCCGGTCGGAGCACGAGATCAATCTGACGGGCAGACCATCTCCCTCGGTGCGAGATCAGCGAGTGCTCGTCCTTGCGCTTCAAGGTTCGGTCCTTCCTGGCGTCAGTGGCGTGTGACGAAGCAGTACTACGACCTCGGCTGACTTCCGACGATCGCGAGACGTGTTGACCGCGAAACGCCCGACCGTTCGAACAAGTTCGGCGGGCTGATACGATCGTCGGAGATCCCTGGACCGCCAGTGGCGGATTGTGTGGAGCTACCGCTCCGATTTCACGATCCGAGCGGCAGCTCGAACAAAGCGGCCTCGCCGCCCTGGATAAGACGTGTGGCTTTCGCTGCACAAGCTCCGGATTTACCTGAGCGGATGAACGAAGACGGTTTCGGACCAACGCTGCGCGTCGGTGCCCGCCCTCGTCTCGTACTTGATTCCTGAAGATTGACAGTTGTACCATCATTCCGCAGGACCCTCGTTCTCGTACAGGGGACTCGCACCCCATCAGTCACACGCCATGCCAGGCGTACCAATGGCATGAACGCGGAGCCGCCGACAGCGAGTTTTCAAGTAAAGCATCGTCCGCGGCGGCCCGGTTATGCCAGACGTTAGCTGCTGATACCAAGAACAGGAGTCTGCTATGAAGTGCTTTGCCTTCGTCCTGCTGGCCGCCTCGCTCGTCGCTCCGTGTTCGGTTGTCGCATGCGACACGTACACGGTTACTCTTGTTAGTTTTGTGAAAACCAAGACTTTTAGTGTGGTGAAAACCAAGTCTGCATTGGGGGCCGATGCTGAAAATGTGCGGTTCATCATTGATGACGTGGTCCAAGCAAACAAGCATCGCGCCAAAGACGACGGAGAAGACTTCTGGCGTTGTGACCGAAACCAGACGAGACAAGTTGCCATGCGGTGTCTCACAGATCAACCGTTGGGCACTGCGTTTGTAATCGACTTGGAGGTCCTTAATGACAACGACAAAACGCACATCGGAAAGGCCACCGCAACATTGCAAAGAGAAGACGGCGAACTGCGACTGGCATTCGAGATGAAGCACGGCGAGCGGACTTGGCAATTGCGCCGTCGGGGTAGCATCGGTGGCGAGACGTTTTGGGTGACACGTATCTTTCCGGCCGATCGGTCGGCCAATTATGTTTTGCGGTTCAAGATCGAAACGACGCGCACGACGAAATGAGGATTATTCTTTCACACGCCGCGTCACGACGGCAGCTAACCACAGTGGATTAGAAACTCGCGGAGCCGAGTTCTAATCCTTTGTTCAAGAAGCCCGGGTTTGGTGCTCGGGCTTTTTTCGCGCGCGGAGTGTTCGTCACGAGTGTTTGTGAGTCGCGTCATGACGGTTGCTTCGTTTCGCGCGTCCGGAAGTCGCGGTAGGACCGGGTGCAGCGCGACGGAATTTCAGATCGGCGCGGAGCGGGAACGGGCTCGCTGCTGAGGGTTTTCAGAAACGAGTGACGTGGCGCTGGCGCATCCCGTCACCGCCCAGCTTCTGCGTTCACGGCCGAACGACAGTGCCATTCCGGTTTCGCCCGATCAGTGATCTGATCACGACCGGACTGACAAAGGCCACATTTGCAACGATCATCGACAGGCCGAATGTCATCATTCCAAAACAACCGGCAATCCCAGCATGAACCAGCACGCCGAAAGCCAGGACGAGCGGCCTGGCCCACCGGTTCCAGACCAGGGCAGCGTACGAAATCTCCCACACCAGAGTGGACACCGTCAGCAGGCCGACCACCATTGGCCAGTCGACCAGCCAGGTAATATCAAGTGTCTGGTATTCGAGATTTCCAATTGCTCCCCAGAACGCAACGCCGCTCCACCATGCTGCACCCTTGAGCTTTGCCAGGCCAGCCACCAGATAGATCAAACACAAATGAAGCTGGATGAGCCTCGTCGCAACATTCGCCGAAATACTCCGGCTCCCGTGCTCTTCCCACAGGGCGCGTGACGCGGAGCGCACCCGGCCTTGCCGCCACGAATCAACCGACAGCCAGTCGTGTCCGGGATTCACGCAGAGGTACAGCGTCACAAACCCAAGCACCTGGTCGAAGCCGTACAACGCCGCCGGATTTCGATTCGCGAACGAAGCCGTCAGCAGAAACGCGACCGGAGCTGCCACTCGAGACCACATTCCGAAAGTCAGCAACACCGCGTTCAGCAGCGCGACGCCATGCACCACCGCGATCAGCGCCGGCGAACCATCAACCCACCACAACGCACTGGCCGCGTAGCCACCCGACTGAATCGCCGACACCGCGTCGATGTCCAGCCACGCATTGGCTCCGGAGAAACTTTCCGAATTCATCGCCCAGACCGCATGTGAATAGACCAGCAGCAGTCCGGTGACCACTCGAATCACAGCCAGCGGGGCGGGGTCGACAGAAGAAAACCAGAACCGGTTCCACCCTTCGATCGACGCCTGACAGAGTCCTCGCAGGTAACCAATCATCATCGCGTCACCTCCGCAGACTGCAGCTCACCGGTCAGCCGCGCTGCCGGGAAACGCTCAACAATTGGGCCTTTGCCTGAGGGCGATTCGTGGAACGATTCACCAGTGAGCGCAGGCGACTCGTCCAGCAAAAACATTCCGAGTGGCCGCTCTGCGTACAGCTCCTCCGAATCCAGAGTCATTCCCATTTGAACCTGCTGCGGCGAGGGAATGTAGTGCCGCCTGAGAAACAGTGTCACCGATTCCGCGTGCTGCTCAGTCATCAGATGCCGCGCGAACGAGCGACTTAATTTGTGCAATACCGGTTGCTGAGACTCGGTCACCGCAAGCTGACTGGCAAACTCGGTCAGCATGAAATGCCGGTGATAGTTCAGCCGGGGCTGCTGCTCAGCCGGATCGGGAAAGACGCCGCCCTCAACTCGCCCGTCCGAGAACGACAGTTCGTAGCGAATCAAATGGCTCGGTCCCGGCTCGGGAGCGAAGAAATGGTAACCATGATTCAAAAATGCGGCGTCAAGGTACGGTCGAAAAACGGCGAACACTTTCTGAGCGGGCAAGGACGCAGGATCCATCGCCAGCGGCGCAGAAGCAATCGCCACCAGGTGCAGCGCCAGCAGCACTGATACCAGGCCACGAACTCGCTGGCTCAGCGACTTTGGTCCGGCCCCGGATTCTCGACCATCGGCCTGATCAGAATCAGATTCAAGCGTGCGAGCAATCATGAACACTCACAGAAGACAAGACGATGTTTCTCTCAGTTCGTGTTTTCGGCACCCCCCTGCCCTTACCGACAGCCTCTTCTTACGCGCTTCCCCAACCACAACATCCACAACAACCGGACGTAACGGTTTACAGGAACTTTCCCTCACATGATGCATGAAACACGCCCGCCGCCGCTCACGTCGAACTCAACGCCGCAAAGCACTCAACCACGGCCCCATGAGTTGGCAATTCAAGTCGAAGTAGCGTTGTTCGATCTGTGGTGACATTGGAGAAGGAAAGCCTCTGCGCCTCCGCGTCGTCTGTCGTTGCTATTTACCAGACTCTCGGTTTATTCACTCCAGGCTGCTGTTCGAGAAGTACCTCCGGTCGCGTATGATCGCCGCTGGGTTTTGAGTTTGAGGTTGATCATCCACGCGTTCAGACGAAGGATCGTCATGCCGATACAGCAGCAACAAATGAAGACGGAATTCGGGATTGGCCGGACAGGCGTTGGCGCAACGTGCTTGCTGCTGACTCAGTTTGTGTTCGTGCAGAATGTGTGCGTCCACGCCCAGGAAGAACTTCGACAGACTCGGGCGGAGCGACTTTCTGTAACCGAGGATATTGTCACTACCGAAGCGATCCTACCGGGGTCGATCCCGATTACTGGTGAAACGAAACGAGTTTCGTTTCGGCCTGACTTCAAATCGGAGGATTTTCGACCACACGTTGAATATCTTACCAGTGATGAACTGCGAGGCCGTAGTGGCTTGTCGGCGCAGGCGACCGCGAAGTATGTCGAGAAGCATTTCCAGAGCCTGAATCTGCAACCGCTGTTTGCCGGCGAGTATCTGCAGGTGATCCCCGGACCCACTCGAGAAGACGGGACGAAGACAGTCTACGGGCAGAACGTTGGTGCCTGGCTGCCGGGAAGTGATCCGGAATTGCGAGACGAATTTGTCATCGTCAGCGCTCATTACGATCACCTGGGAGTTCGCAACGGCGAGATCTTTCCCGGAGCGGACGACAATGCCAGCGGTACATCAATGGTGCTGGAAGTCGCTCGAAAGTTTGCGGCATTGGAGAAACGCCCCGCACGCAGCATGGTATTTCTCGCGTTCGATCTGGAAGAACACCTGCTGTGGGGCTCCCGCTGGTTCGCGTCTCATGCCCCGTTCAAGATGGAGGACATCAAGCTTTTCATTACCGCCGACATGATTGGCCGTTCGCTCGGAAACCTGCCGATTTCCACGGCGTTTGTCATGGGCAGCGAGCATGGTTCGACGCTTGACGCGACTCTCGACTCGATCGGCGAACCGAACAGTTTGAACATTGCCCGGATGGGCATCGATCTGATCGGCACTCGCAGTGACTACGGGCCTTTTAGAGATCACAAGGTGCCGTTCCTGTTTTTCTCGACAGGCGAACATCCGGACTACCACAAGCCCACTGATACCCCGGAGAAGATCAACTACGAGCAGGTAGCGGCGGTTTCGAGTCTGGTTTTTCGTGTGACTCGCAGTGTCGCGGACTCTGACGTGCCACCGGAATGGGTCGAGGCCGTCGAACCTCAACTCGAAGAAGTGCGTTCGGTCCACCGTATTTCAGAGTTGCTGCTCGAAGCCGGACGCAACGGATCGTTGAATACTTTTCAACAGTTCATCGTAACGCAGGCAGAAGTGCAGACGCGCCAGATCCTTTAACGTGGCACGGTGACTCCGGACGAACGCGTTGGGTTGATCCGGACCGCTCAGATTCTACTGCTGTCTGTATTCTGAGAGGTTAAGGTGACATCGCGCACAGAAAAACCTCGACGATTGATCGAGGTTTCTCCTTCTTACTTATCGAGTCGGACAGGTCGACTATCTGGCACTCTCGGCGGCCAGTTCGGCCATACGGATGGCAGGCTCGACGAGTCGTTCCCAGTTCTTTTCGATGTAATCTTCAGGACCGCCCTTGGTCGCAACCTGCCAGCCAACTTCGATTGTCGGAACCATTTCGATCGCGTCCCAGGGGCAAACGACCAGTTCGTACGGGTCGGACTTTTTGCTGGGAATGTGGACGCAAACTTCGCAGCCCACGCACCGCTCGACATCGATCTCGCAGAAATGCAGCAGGCCCGGCAGCGATTCGCCGGGAACCATGTAGATGCAGTCGACTGGACATACCTCAAGGCATGATTCACAACCCGTGCAGTTGTCCGCGTTGATGATCGCGACCTGTTTGGGCAGTTTCTTGGTCTTGGCCATTGGAATTTCTCAGTCGATCAAATCTTCTGGAAGTTCTTTACTCGCAATCACTTACCGGCAATCTTGAAGATCTGCCGAACGCGAGTCGTCAGTAAAACGAACCATTCTCTTCTGATGATCGTCCTGATTCTCCACTGGTCTGAACTCAGACATCAGAAACCTGAACGACTGAAGCTATTGTTGTTCGGAAAGTGAGTTGCGGCAAGGTTGGGAGGGAAAGCTTCCCGAAGTGCTGTGGAAAAGTTCCCAGCGACAGGAATCCTTCCGGTAGTCATGTTCGACCTGACGACGTCCATTTGATGGAAGCTGCATTTTCGTAAGCCAGAAACACCGCAACGACCTGAAGAGTCATGTCTTCCGGTCGTTGCGGTTGTTCGACGCTGTCGCTCGCCAGAAAGAGTTTCCGGGCGAATGAACTCTATTCCTTCTCGTCTGCCTTCACCTCGAATTTGGCCGCTGCTGCTTTGATCTCGCCAAGGTCAGTCTTAGCCCCGGCTTTGATCGTTGCCGCCAGAGCTTTGTCGACGTATCCGACACGTTCCTGCCAGACAACGAACGTGTAATCGCCAGCGGGAAGTTTTTCGATGGTGAATTCGCCATCTGCGTTCGTCGTGGTTGCGTACGGGTGGTCGATCACCAGCCAGTACGCCTGCATCCATGCATGAATGTCACATTTGACCTGCATCGGCAGGGGTTCTTTCATCGCGAACTTCGGAACCTTGATCCCGACTCGGTCGTTGGGGGCGACGATAAAGTTCACTCCGTCATTGAAGATCGGATAGGTATGTGTGTTGTGAGGGACGTTGTCATCTGATTTCACGACAACCTGCTGGTCGGTCCTGACGATCAGCGAATGTGGCTTGAACACGCATTCCTTCTGGTCAAAGACCACTTCCGGCTCTTTGCTTTCTGCGAGACTCGGATGAATGTCTCCCTTCGAGACTTTCTTCAGATACACGAACACGTGCTGAATGCCCTTGTTCTTTGGATTGATCACCAGCGAATCGTTGACAGTGTCCTTGATCGCACAGCATGCTGGCAGTTTAGCGGCGGGATCATTCTTTTTAATTTTTGGCAGCAGCTTTGGCACGTCGCCATCAAAGACGATCCGCCCTGTGAGATCGCCGTAGCCGTCAGCAGCTTGAACGCTTGTCAACAGACTCGGCAGTGGAGCAATCAGCACGGCGACCATCAAACGGATACAGAAACGAGTAAGCATTTCATTTCTCCTGAATACTGATTCGGCGGCATCGTCAAATGTCTGCAGCGTGGGGAACATTCCCGACTGGTTAACTCAACGAAGAAACCACCTGAAGTTGAAAGGGCGTTGGTTATCGTATTCTTCAGTTACAAGTCAGCTCAGTTACGAGCCAGATCAGCAATCCGTGATATCAATCTGTTTATTCTGTTTATGTAGTTTGGTTATCCCGTCATGGCGGAATCAGAGGCCGTCTATCGTGACTTTGACCACTTCGAGATTG
>JAQBWV010000290.1 GCA_027624335.1 Planctomycetota bacterium | reverse complement strand
ATGTTGTGTTCATGGTGGAGGGAGTCATCATTCGGCATCGTGCAGACTTTCGAGCAATACCTCTCTAATCCCGGCGCGGCTTCCGGCCCGTCAGTCAGTCGGTCGGTCGTCAGTTGACCAAAAAATTCGCGGTACTACGAGTCAGTAAACAATGACGAGTCAGACCATCCTGATCATCGAAGACGAGCCTTCCCTCGTTGAAGTACTGACCTACAACCTCGAAAAGGAAGGCTTCAACGTCCTGACGGCGACAAACGGTCGCGATGGACTGGAACGCGCTCGCGCCGTGCTGCCGGATCTGGTCGTGTTGGATTTGATGCTGCCCCTCCTCGATGGGCTACAGGTGTGTGCTCAACTGCGCGGCGACGCTCGAACTCAGGGAATTCGGGTCGTCATGCTGACGGCTCGCAGTGAGGAGACGGACGAGGTCGTCGGGTTCAATGTGGGAGCCGATGATTACGTCACCAAACCGTTCAAAGTGCGACCGCTGATTCACCGCATCAAAGCGCTGCTCCGCAGGAACGACCAGAACCAGTCTGAGACGACAGTCGTGTCGGCTCACGGAGTTGAAGTCGATCGGGCGAGTTTCGTAACACGAGTAAACGGGGTCGAGTTGGAACTGACCTTGACGGAGTTTCGTCTGTTATGGACGTTGATGCGGCAGCCAGGACGATCGTTTTCACGGCTTGAGTTGATGGACAGCAGTCGCGGGATGGATGCCAACGCGCTGGAACGCACGATCGACGTTCACGTGCGGGCCCTGCGAAAGAAACTCGGCGACCTTGGCGACCTGATCGAAACCGTCCGCGGCATTGGATACCGCTTCAAACGCACCGGGTAATGGAAATGCCCCGTGGTAGCCGCACAGTCCAACGTCGAAAAGCCTCGGGGTTTCATGCGATGAGCTTCTTGTCTCCCGAGGCGATTTCGGTTGGTGAGTCGACCGGTCATGTGCTGCCGAGCCTGAGAATCACTGCACACAAGTCGTTCGACCGGCCTCGAGTGGCGGTCAGAGATGCAGATTGCTGATGGTCAACGAGGCGGCAGATCATCCAGGTCCAGTCGGTAAAGAACCTGGTTGTAATCGTGACGTGGTGTTGCTTCCGAGTTCCCCGAGAATGTCTTTGTATAAGTCGCTTCAAACAGCAGAATCGGGGAGTCGGTTGAGGTCCACTCTGCGTGAAGTTGCGGGTTGTAGAATGTGTAGTCTGTGTGCGTGACGACTTTGACTGCATCTTTCCAGGGACCAGTCGGAGCGTCCGATTCCGCATACCAGATCTCGCCCAGCAATGATGTCGAGCCGCCGTGTTGAGTGAACACGGTAACCCACTTGTTCAGGTAGGTGTTCCAGGCAATCGCGCCGCGATGCGGTTGTACCTGATCCTCGCCGTCACGAACCGGCACCTTTGATTGCGGTGTCAACTGTTGCCACGTCGTTGGGTTGGCCCAGTCTTCGAAGATCGCCGAACACTTGAGCGCTGGAAACGGATCGCCAAACAGCAGCCAGCGTTGCTGTGCATCATCCTGCCAGAACACGGGATGCCCTTCAGGCATTTTCGGAGGCCTGGGAGTCTGTTCCGATTTCGACCAGACACTGCGGATCTTTTCAAACACTGCCTGATCCTCATTCCAGACGCACAATCCGTACTCATAGACGTCAAGCGGTGGCTTGATCTTTGCGTACGATGCGACGAGCCGTGTTCGCCCATCTTTGTCAGGGAGGCTGACATAGCCACTCAGCCAGGTCGGCCCCTTGCCGGGCATCTCCGCGACGTTTCGCGGCGTTCTGGAATCGTCGGTCAGATAGTCGTATCGCAGGCGGACTGGTGGCATGAACGACTTTAATGGTTGCAATTCCGTTGTCGCACCAATCATGTGAAATCGACCGAGCGGATAGCCGGGCAGCACGGTGTCGCCCCAGCCCCAGAACAGTCTGCCGTTGTGCACAGCGTTCTGAACGCTGTCACATCCGAGAATTCCCTGTTCATGCCAGTCTGTGTGCAGCGCCAGTTTTTGGCTCTCACCAAACAAACCGCCACCGGTGATCCGCCCCAGCCGCTTTGCGTGAAGCTGCCTCTGAACCTTCACGGTCAGAGTCTCACCAGCGTGGGGGACCAGCCGAACTCCTCGATAACCGAAACCATCTTTGGGCAAGGAGTACCCATGCCCTTCGACGGTGAACCAGGTTTTCGTCCCCATCAACTCGGGCAGGTCGAACGCGATGATGCCAGCGTTATCAGACACGAATCGCACGTTGTGGGTGGTCTTTAACTCGACCAGCGGCACCGGCCAGCCGCTACCTTCGTCAACAATGTTGATCCGGCACGGCTCGATGGCCAAAGCGCTGCCCGAGAACAACACCACCAGACTGAGAACCGGGAACGATATACTTAACGGAGTTAGAGTTTTCACAGGCGCACTGTCCCGGCGGAACGTATTCGTTGCAAGTATCCACGAGGAGTGTGACTCAAATGTACGATCATGTTCCCCACTGAGACTTGTGGATATCGTCTTCCGGCAGATTTGCTGTCGACCTACAATTCGACCTCTATTAAGAAAGGTGCAGGTCTACTCAGGCAGGATGCTCAAACTCTGAAGTACTATCGAACACAGTCGTCAGCGTTGATGGCCAATTCCAGGCTTCTACTTCTGCCGCTCAAATCTGCAGAATCCGCCTCTTTGTGTTGCAGCGCAGAGTCATGGCGGCATACATCGGAAACGTCCATTGACCGAACAAAGCCGAAATTCGCACTGGCTTCGGCTCAGCTTTGTCCTGCTGAGCACCCTTCTGCCGATTGCAACCCCTCTATCGGCATCGGCTCAGAATGCGGGAGCGAGCCGGTTTCAAATTCAGCACGACGAGTTCCTGAAAGACTTTCAGGACGGGCTGGCCCGGCTGATTGCCGACTGCGAGAAAAAATCACTCGCTGAGGCCGTCGAGGAATTGCTGCCGTGGCAGGCCGTCGTTGATGTTCAATCTCTGAGCGATCGCTCATTGCCTCGTTTGGTCCAGGCGGACATCCCACTCACGCTTCCCAGGGACGAGCGGCAATGGCGGATTGAGTTTCGCACACTTCGACAGGATCTCGCCCGAGATCTTTACCTGCTTTCCCGACGAGTGCTGAATGCAGGACTGCCGAACGCTACCTGGCGTCTCATACACGAAGTCGTCTGGTACGACTCGGATTATGAACGGGCTCGCACGCTGCTCGGATACGAGCGGCATGGCGACGAATGGGTGACACCGTTCGCAGCAAAGAAACTGCGAGGCAAATTCGTCTGGCACGCACGATTTGGATGGCTGCCAGGTTCGCATGTTGAACGTTACGACAACGGGGAACGATTTTTTCGAAATCACTGGCAGAGTGCTCAGAAGGAAGCGGAACTTCGTCGTGACTGGACTCAAGCCTGGGAAATCGAGACTGATAACTACCTGGTGAAGACGAATGTGGGCCTTGAAGAGGGCGTTGAACTGGCCAAGAAACTCGAAGTGTTTCATGACTGGTTCCAGCGTTCGTTTCCTGCATTTTTCAACACGCCAGACCAGCTCAAGAAACTCTTTGCCGAAACAACCCGCCGACGGCGGGTTGCTCGAGCACGATTCGTCATTCACTACTACCGCACGAAAGACGAATATGTCAGGCAGTTGATTAGAAACAACCCACAGATCGCTATCACCAACGGAATCTACATGCCGGATACCAGCATCGCTCACTTTTATCCGGACCCGGACAGCGACATCGAATCGACGATCTATCACGAAGCGACTCACCAGATTCTTTACGAGCTGGATCCCAGGCCCAGACTCATTGCCGAGCGGGAACACTTCTGGATCATCGAAGGACTTGCCTGTTACATGGAGTCCTTTCGCCCGAAAGCGGGAGGCGTCTCGATCGGAGACCCCAACTACACGCGATTCTTCTGGGCGAAGCACCGGCTCGTCACAGAGAATTTCTTCATCCCGCTGGATCGATTTGCGGCTCACAGCAAGACGGCCTATCAGACTCCGCAGCAGATTCATGAGCGGTACAGTCAGGCATCCGGTCTCGTTCACTTCTACATGCACTACAAAAGTGGCCTGTACCGCGATGCGCTGATCGACCACGTTGCTGCTCTGTACCGACCTCTTGATCCAAAATTCCGAATTGCCGGTATGGATCAGTTTACCGGTGTCAGCTACGAGACCCTCGGGCAACAATACCGAGACTACATCTCGGCTCTCATTACCGTTCCGGTCGCCGCACAAGTCGAAGCACCTTAGCCCTCATCGCTTGAATTACGGTCCGTCCACGCGTTAATGAGATGTCTTCGATCAGAGCTTCTTGTCAGACACCTCACTGGACCGACATCAATGAGCAATCAGACCTGCCGCTGGGGCATCCTTGGAACTGCTGGCATCTCCCGCAAGAACTGGCATTCGATTCGTAACAGCGAGAATGCGACGCTCGTCGCCGTTGCCAGTCGCAGCAGCGAGCGGGCTCAACAATACATTGACGAATGCCAGCGAGACGTTTCGCAGTTGCCAGTGCCGCGAGCGGTCGGAAGTTATGAGGAACTGCTCACCGCGGACGATATCGACGCTGTTTACGTCCCACTCCCGACCGGAATCCGGGCGGAGTGGGTGATCCGCGCTGCCGAAGCTGGGAAGCATGTCCTTTGCGAAAAGCCATGCGGTCTCGATGCTGCCGAAGTTCAGAGGATTCTGGACACCTGCCGGCAGAACAACGTGCAGTTCATGGACGGCGTCATGTTCATGCACAGTCATCGTTTGAACGCGATTCGAGACGTGCTGAACGACGGAACAAGCATCGGCGATCTGCGGCGTATCGCAACGGGATTCAGCTTCTGCGCTCCCGAAGAATTTCTGCAGGGCAACATTCGCGTCAGCAGCCAGCTTGAACCGATGGGCTGCCTCGGGGATCTCGGCTGGTACAACGTCCGCTTCACACTCTGGGTGATGAATTACACCATGCCGAAAGCCGTCAGCGGGCGGTTGCTATCCAGTATTCAGAGCACAGGCAGCGCCGCGCCGACTCCAACCGAATTCTCCGGCGAGCTCTTTTTCGATGGTGGAGTGACCGCGAGCTTCTATTGCTCATTTCTGACGGCGCATCAGCAATGGGCTCACGTCAGCGGCTCGCGAGGGCACTTGCAGGTCAGTGACTTCGTTCTGCCTTTCGTGGGGCCTGAGGTCGCGTTTGACGTCTCGAACCACCACTTCGACATCTCCGAATGTCACTTCAACATGGAACGACACACCAGACGCGTTGCCGTGGCCGAGTACGCGAATAACCACCCGACTTCTCAGGAAACAAACTTGTTTCGCACCTTCTCGGCGCAGGTACTCAGCAGAACGACAGATAGCCACTGGGGCAACATCGCGCTGCAGACGCAGCAGATTCTCGACGCACTGACGGCCTCATCACGAGACAACGGCGCGGTCATTGAACTCTGATCGGCGTTCAGAAATCTGACTGCTACGCCTCTTCCTGAAACAAGGCAACGCAAATGTCGCAGAGAATAGAGCAGGCCTTTCTGGTCCTCTGCGTTGTTCTCCCTGGCGATCTCTGCGTTAAGCGTCAGCCTGAAGACTGTCAATCAGACGTCCGGCGACGTCGACATTGTTCGTCCTGGAGAAAGCTCTCCAGCCGGGCACCGCGTTGACCTCGATCACGAAGCAGCGACCGGTTTCGTCGTAAAGCAGGTCGACTCCCGCAATCCTGGCTCCGACGGTCTCGGTGGCCAGCAGTGCCATGCTTGTTTCATCCGAGGTCGGAATGTGGGTAGCGGTCTTCGCGGAGCGGGAAACGTTCGTGCGGAAATCGTCCGTCGAATATCGTCTCATCGCTCCCAGTAACTCACCGTCCAGGACCAGAACACGCACGTCGAAACCAGGGTGTCTGATAAACTTCTGGAGATACAACACCGCACCTGTTCGCTCCAGCGTCCGAAATGTGCGGAATGCAAGATCCGGATCGCTGACTCGACAAATTCCTCGGCCTTCCGCACCGAACAATGGCTTGACGACCACATCGCCTCCGAGACGATCAAAGGCTTCCATTGCCGCTTCGGAATCCTGACAGGTCACCGTTGCCGGTACAGTCAGCCCGGCGGCTTCGAGTCTCGCTGTCGTCAGAAATTTGTCGACGGCGCACTCCATCGACCTCGCTGAATTCACAACAGTCACACCAGTCGCCGTCAGCCGGGCGAGCGCGTCCATCCGAAAGACCACCTGCTCCAGCGAACCCGGAGGCATCGTCCGAACGATGACAGCGTCGAGGGTCGTGAGATCATACTCGCCGCTTGAAACGATTCTGTTGGCCGCCGACGTCTCACCGCAGGAAACCGCCATCAGGGGAAAGTCGAGTCGCACACAGTCATGCCCGCGCTCGGCCGCAGCGCGACCGAGATCGACACCGTACCAGCTGCCTTCGTTACCAAGAATTCCGATTCTCACGCGACATGACTCCACAGTCGGCAGCAAATTCAGAGCATCAACTGCGGACGTTGCTCAAACACCAAATGATTGCCGCAGGATGGCTGGAGCAATCTGACCAAAGTGAAATGCACTGCCGGTTTCGATGTTGTGAAACACGATTTCGGCCGGGCTGAAGAGCATTGGATCAATCTTGTAAAAGTCGTGGTCAGCCTCGCGAAAGATTTCGAGAAACGGTTTACCGTAGCCTTCCGCCGCTGAAGCCGGCACCTTTGGCCCGATTTCGGCCAGAGAATCGTCGTCACCTGTGACCCAGAGTGTGACACGTCCGCCATAAAGAATGGCGTCGTTGGTTCGTCCGATTCCGGCCAGATCGTTTTTCGCAACCGGCGGCAGCGGCGCCGTTCCGAATCCACTTTTTACACGCCGCACGTCGAAGCCAAGCTCGAACAACTTGTGCAGAGAAGTCTCTACAGACCGAGCGACGACCTGAATCGTTCCTGCGAGACTCGCCGTCGGCGCCACGGCCAGAGTCACTCCACTGGGCGCCACTCCGCATCGTTCAGCCAGATATTCAACAACGCCTTCGCCCGGAAGTGTTGACGCTTCCAGGACTCCGACGACACGCTGAGGCGATTCGCTCCAGGGGAGTTTGTCGAACAATTCTTCTCGCGCGGCAGCAGCCCGCATCGGACCGGAACCCATCCCGAAGTAATCATCAACAGAAACCCGCCAACCCGCATACTGGCTAAGCAGGCAGGCTTCAACCGGCTGATCCGTCTGCACCTGCACGGTCGGAAATCCAATTCCGTCGACCAGTCCTGGAACAAGCGACACGTCACTCAGACCGGCCATGCACAGCCGAGCCAGCAACGCCCCCGCCTGCAAACTCCCCTGAGCTTCAACTCCAAAATCGAGCACGATCGCTCCGTTGGACAACCGTCTTTGCCGCACGCCTGGACTGTTGCTCCGACCGGACATCGAGACAACTTCCAGTTCGGCCAACGCCAGACTATTGAGACTCACATCGGGATGTTGTTCTTCGTCGCAGCCAGCCGCAGGTTCTTCGCTCATCACGATTCCGTCTATCTGAAGAATTTGGCATCACTCAGCGTCGGCGGATTATTCCGGTACGTGCTACTCCACGCAACATGGACGAGCCGCAGCCGAAAGACGCGTCGTCAGTCGGCTGCCTCCGCAATTTGAATGACCAGTGCCATCGCCTCCGCT
>JAQBWV010000289.1 GCA_027624335.1 Planctomycetota bacterium | reverse complement strand
GCTGCTCCACGTCACTTCGTTGTTCAAGGCGTCCGGCAGGTAAGAACGTACCTGCCGAATGGTAGCAGGCACACTCCGTGTGCCGTCCGCCGTGGTTTCGGCACACGGAGTGTGCCTGCTACTTATCAGATCAGTTGAAATCGCATTTCCAGATACGGACATCTCCGCCACCGGTCGCCAGCAGTGACAATTCTTCAGACCACGCGACGCCGGCGGGACGATGCCCGGCTTGAATGACAATCAGCGACTGGCCCTCCGGGACAGACCACATGCGAGCCGTGCCGTCGTTGAGTCCAGCGATGAGTCGTTGTCCGTCCGGAGTAAACCTGACACAGGTGACCAGTCCGCCGCCCGGAGCCCAGACTTCAACTCGTTCTCCCGTGTGCGGGTTGATCAGCAGTAATCCGTCTTTGCTCGATGTGACCGCAATCCATTGGCCGTCGTCGGTCATTGCGAGTCGCGTCGGCGTATGTTGCAGTTTCTCTTCAAAGACAACCTGTTGAGCCGAGTTGCCATTGCTCAGTTCATGGACGCGGACTGTGCCGTCCCAGTACCCCGCTGCGACAAACTTCGCCGTGCGAGACACCGCGAGACACCACGCCTTTCCATCGGCCGGCAGCGTGAGAATCTTCCTGCAGCGGGCTTCCATCGGATCGACTGCGAAGACGTGAGTTCCGTCATCGTCCGACCTCGCGGCAAATGTTCCGTCTGGTGAGAGTGCTCGGCTGCGGGCTTTTAACGATGAGAGTTTCGCCTTGCGTGCCGTCGACTCGCCGGCCTCCAGAATCCGCAGTTCGCTCGAATGGTCGCTGCCGACGCTCACCACAAACGGAGGCACGCACACAAGGCTGTCGATTCGGCCGAGGTCGCCGTCCACTGACTGCACCGGCTCACCGAACGGTGCCTTCCACAGTTTCAGACCTCGTGTCGGATGTCCGGTTGCCAGCAACTGACCATCTTCCGAGAATGCCACTGCCTGTCCTGCCCGGCGCAGTGTCGCGCTGAGAGTGGCCTGCCCGATTGCCAGCCGATTAACCGTCAAGGGAGTCTTCTCGGACGTCGTCACGGCGACGTGTCCGGCAGAGACTTCGACGGATTGGCCATCCACCCGACGCTCCAGCCGCACTTTGCCTTCGTCCAGTTCCAACCGCGACGCGCCCGCCTCGCGATAGAGACGAAATCGAGTTCCCACGACGACATAGCGGGCATGGTCCGTCGCGAACACCAGCGGATCATCCGGTGACTGAGGCGCCGCATGGACCTCCATCGTTCCTGATAACAACCGCAGATGAACGCCGCCGGAATCGTCCGGCACGCAAACCCGCGACTGCACGTCGGCGGTCACTCGCGTTCCATCGGCGTATTCCAGAGTAAACCGCGAACCCTCATCACCCGACCGCACACACTCGCCGGCGTGGATCAATTGACCCGCTGTGACGGCGACTGATCCGGCGGGAGTTTCCAATATCACGTCCCCCGTGACTTCCCGAACAAAGGGCAGTCTCTGATGCGGAGAACCAGCGGCATACCATCCGGCGACTCCGATGACTACGAGTCCAGTCAACACGAGAGACCACGCGAGCGCTCGTGACTTTGGGCGCGATGGAGAACGATCGCCCACGACAACCGGCGCCGCTTCCGAAGTCCCGGTGGCAATGACTGCTTTTGGACGGCAGTCGTCGAGTTGTCCGGGAGACGCCAGTTCCCGTTCCAGCCGAGCTTCCAGCAGGCGGTAGTCGACAAAGAGCCGCATCGCTTCCGGATCGCCGCCAGCCAGTTCTTCGAGACGCTGCAGACCGGCCTCGTCAATCTTGCCGTCGCGCAGAACGTGAATCAGCTCACGCAGTTCGCTGTGATCATCAGGAGTCATGTCTGTTTCCACTCCATCATCCGGAGTTCGATGCAGTCGAACAGGGCGTCATGGATTTTCGCCAGTGCCTTGTAGATCGCCGATTCGCTGCGGTCGACGCGCGTCGCAATGTCGCGAATCTCGTGCTCGCCGGAGTATCTCAGCGCCAGCAGCTCACGATGCCTCGGCTGCAGCTCTTCGATGCAGTGAGCCATCGCTTCCGTGCGCTCGTCTTCGGTTTCCAGTGATTGAGCCAACTGATCGACGAACAACTCATCGACGTCGTCACCAAACAGCGGCTGCATCCGTCCCGACTTCCGGAAATGCGCGAGCATCTGCCGTCGAGCGATCCCGCAGGCCCAGCGAGTGAAGTCGGCCGACCGATCGAACTCGCCAAACTTCTCCCACAGCACCACGCTGGTTTCCTGCAGCACATCATCCGCGTCGCTCATACACCTCACCTGAGCCCGAATGTAGCCATAGATCCGGCGCTGGCAGTGCGTGAAGCGTTGCAGAAATTCGCGGGTGGCGTGGTCGTCTCTCATGTCCGGCAAACCAATCGGGCGACTGTTCTGATGAGTTCTCTCTGGATACTTGTCGGAACGGCTGAGATTTTGGAATGCCGGTCCATCCCGAAAGTTCCTTTCCGCCGGTAACGTGTGGACTACACACTGGTTACGGCAGAGAAGCATGCCAGGCATCCAACGTAGCCCGCACATTCCGTGTGCGGGTGTCTGTCTGTCGGCTTGTCGGCACACGGAGTGTGCCGTCTACTATCGGCATGCCGTTTGAACTCTTCGATCCAAATGCTGACGTGCGTATCACTGCCGGCCATCTGCCGCACTGGTATCAGCCCGGAGTCACCTACTTCGTCACCTTCCGTACCGCCGATTCGTTGCCGGTCGAGGTGGCCGACCTCTGGCATCGCAATCGCCGCGACTGGCTGGCACGACACGGCATCGACGCCGACCGCACCGACTGGAAGCAGCGACTGGAAGCAGCGACTGACACTCCTATCCGAAGACGCGCAGCGGGAATTCCACAACACGCTGTCGGATGAATTCCTGACACATCTCGACAAAGGACACGGCGAATGCGTCCTGCGTCGTCCCGAACTGGCGAAGATCGTCGCAAACAGTCTCTGGCACTTCGACGGCCAGAGATATCAACTCGGCGAGTTTGTCGTGATGCCGAATCACGTCCATCTGCTGGTCGCATTGCTCGGTGACACGGACATCGAAGCGCAGTGCTATTCGTGGAAGAAGTTTGCAGCAACGCAGATCAATCGAGTTCTTGGCGAAAAGGGACGCTTCTGGCAGGAAGAGAGCTTCGACCACCTCGTCCGCAGTCCGGAGCAGTTTGACTGTCTGCGTCGGTATATTGCGGAGAACGGCCCGAAAGCCGGACTCAGGCCAGGCGAGTACTACCACTGGAAACCGGGAGATCCAAAAGACGTCGCAACGTAGCCCGCACACTCCGTGTGCGGCGGTCGGCACACGGAGTGCGCCGCCTACGTTCATCCGGCCCGGCACAGACGACAACGGGCTGCTAAAAGACCGCTTCGCCTAGCAGTCTGGACGCCTGGCGGATCCAGCTCCTGAAGCACTCTTCATCCAGTTCGTCGTCTTCGTGAATGTGGAAGTACCGCACCGCGTCCTGCTTTGAGGCGACGGGCGGAATCGGATCGAGCGACGTTCCTTTGAAGAAAGTCACTTTGACGTACCTGGTCGTGCAGCCGAAAGCGACGAACCAGCCCTGTCCCTCGACACCAAAGAACGGCGTATTCCACCGCACGGCCTTGCGGAGACTCGGCACCACTTCGACGATCAGCTCATCGAGTCGTCGACCGACGTCCTGGTTCCATTCGGGCATGGCGGCGATGTATGTCTGAACCGGCTCGTCTTCGTCTCCTTTCGGGATTTGAGGATTTCCGCCAGTGAGCAGCCGCTGGGTTCCTGCGTCTGCTCCCGGGGTTTTCTTCCGATTACTGTGAGCCATTCCGCGTGCTCCCATGCGACTCTGTTCGGTCGGTTCAGCTTCCTGAAGTATGTGTATCGGCATGCCGACAGGGTAGCAGGCACACTCCGTGTGCCGTCCGCACGGCGGACGATGATTGTTCTTTCTGCGGCACACGGAGTGTGCCTGCTACCTTCAGCACTGCCTGACGATTTGCCTGTGGCAGGACGAGCGGCCCGAGACGGGACTTTTTCTTCGGGTGATTCCAAAATAACCGGGCGTTCGACAATACACACGAAGCTGGGAAAACGCCGCACGACACGCGACAGGAGCAACCACCGATGCAGTTCGGGATTGGTTTTCGAGGGGTCCAGGGGCTGCTTGCCTGCCTGGTTCTGTGTTCGTCGCTGGTCGAGGCCGCTGAGTGGCACAAGATCTGGGAGCGACCGCTGCCTGAGCGGAAGGTGGCGTGGGAGTCGACTCCGCGGATGGACCACGACAGCGGTTATCTCACTGCGACCGGCGGCGGGCTGGCGTTTGTCGGGTGTGAGCACAACGGCGCTCTGCTGGCTCTCGATGCGACGACTGGCGAGGGATGCTGGCGATTTCACACGGCGGCTCCGATTCGATGGGCTCCGGTGGCGACGGACTCGCACGTTTACGTCGGGTCGGACGACGGGTTTCTGTACTGCCTGAATCATGCCGGAGCACTCAAGTGGAAACTCCGCGGCGGGCCATCCGAACGGTACGTCATCGGGCATGAGCGGATGATGTCGGCGTGGCCGATCAGCACGACTCCGCTGCTGGCGGACGGAGTTCTGTATTTCACCGCCGGTTACTGGCCAGTTGACGGAATTCACGTGCATGCCGTCAAAGCAGCCACCGGTGAGCGGTTGTGGTCGAATGACGCGGCCGAATTCCGACCCACGCGCCGCATCGAACTGCTCGACGGCAAACTGCAGATCGATGGTGACAACAGTGGCGCGGTGCTCGACGCAAAGACCGGCAACATGCTCAATGAGAAGCGGACGAAGGTTCCGCCGCCCGAACGTCCTGAAGTGTCCGGGACAAGTGGCAACATCAGCGGCTGGGCCATTGATGGCGACTTCCTCGCGGTCACCACAACGAGTGGCGTGTACGGGTTCTCGACGAAGAAACCGGATGGTGTGACCGCGCATGAATTGGGCAGCGGTGTCGGCGGGACGGTTATTACCACAGGACTCGAACGTGCCGAAAAGCTGGTCGCTTTGTCGACGTGTCGGGACGGGTTCTGTCTTGTCGCCGGACTGGAAGACGGGCTGCTCGTTGAGGGCCTGCTGAAGAAATCGAATCTGAGTGTCGTAGCGGTCGATGCTGACGGCAAAAAAGTCGCCCGCATTCGACAACGTCTTGATGAGAGCGGCGAGTTCGACACGCATCGCCTGACGCTGCTCACTGGAAAGCCCGGCGAGATCAATCTGCCGCCGTACTTCGCGAATCTGATCGTGTCGGAAACGAGCGACCAACTGATCGAGGCTGCGTCGGGATCTCTGCGGCCTTACAACGGCGTTCGAGTTTCGATGTCCGGCGATGTCACTGTTCGAAAGTCAGGCCCGGAAGGTTCCGCCGACTGGACTCACGAATTCCGCGATGCAGCCAACTCGCTGGCGTCGCCCGATCGGCTCGTCAAGGCGCCACTCGGTCTGCTGTGGTACGGCGGTGAGGCAGCCGATGCGCGTTTCTACTTTGATGGAAACGTCGATCATCAGTCGGGGCACGGTCTGAACCCGCAGCCGGTTCCGGCTCAGATTGTTGAAGGCCGCATGATCCTGCAGGGGCCGGGACTGCTCGGGGCGATCGACATCTACACCGGCCGCGTCCTGTGGGAATCGCCGCTGCCGAAGATGTACACGTTTGGTGGAGGCGGTGGCGGGCTCGGCATTCACTCGAAGAAGCACCCTCGGCCATGGGAATACGGTCCGGCCATGGAATTCGACGTGAAGCCGACGCAGCGGTGCCGCGCGTCCGGCTTCGATTCCGTCTCAATGCCAGACGCCATCTACATCGCCGCTGCCACGAAACTGCTGCGGTTTAATCCGGCAACGGGTGAGACGTTGACCGAGTGGAACCTGCCGATCGGTGAGCCGTCGGAAGAACTCTGCTGGGGCGGTGTCCAGGTCATCGGCGATCTGCTCATCGCGACGGCGTTTCGGCCGCAGGACATCGCGGATGCTCAGGCCGGGCACGACGGAAACGGCGGTGACTGGGCCGGAGACCGCATGCCCATGGCGTATCTACTGGCTGTCGATCGGCACACGGGAGAACTCGCGTGGCATCGCAAGGCCGCGTGGGGATTCCTCAACCGCAGCGGTGTCTGCGCCGGAAACGGCAAGGTGTTCTGCGTCGATCTGATCACGGAAACGATCCGCGGGAAGTTCGAGGAAGCCGGACGGACTCCGCCTCAGGCTCCACCGATGCTCTACGCGCTGGACGCGAAGACCGGCGATGTCGTGTGGGATTACGAACTCGACGTCTACGTGCAGAACATTGTGTACTCGGCGGACAACGATCTGCTGCTGGCTCCGTGCCGCAACCTGAAGGAATGGCGCGACGGCAAGTGGGCCGATCTGGCCGTTGACGCCCGTCGGGGAAAGACCGGCAAGAACGCGGCAGGCCGCATGCGAGCCCTGCGTGGCCGGGACGGCGAAGTCGTCTGGGACGTCTCGGAGGCTCCGTATCACTCACCGCACATCGTGCTCGGCGATCTGATCATCGATCGCCGGGGCCACTCGTACGATCTGCTGACCGGCGAACGGCATTTGCGCGTCTCGCCGCTCACGGGACAGAAGGAAACGTGGAGCTTCCGCAAGGGCGGCTGCAATCATCTGGTCGCCTGCGAGAACCTCGTGACATGGCGGACCGCGTATTACGACCTCGCCGGCCAGAGCGGTGTGAAAGCGCTCACGGGGATGGATGCCGGCTGCTCGCCGACACTGCTTCCGGCCGGCGGCGTGTTGAACGTGTCAAACTTCGGCACGCATCACAAACGCAACCGCATGACAGCGATGGCTCTGGTCCACCGGCCGGACAACGTACTGTGGACCGCGTACTCCACATCGAGCGAAAAACTCACTGCACCGTCCGAGCCCGACTGGTTCCAGCACGTCGGCTTCAATTTCGGAGCCCCCGGCGATCACTTCTCACACGACGGCACACCGTGGCTGCAGGTCAACAGCCGCAACCGCAGCAACGTGACATTTCAGCCGAAGCAGGTCGAGTGGTTCGTCCTCGGAACATCGCGGAACGGTTCGCCGATTCGATCGTCCGGAATCATCGGAGCGACAGAAATCTCGATCCCGACAACGCAGTGGACGAAACCACCCGGAGACGCAACGAAAACCTGGACCGTGCGACTCTACTTCGACACACCGGCATCTTCAGCGACCGGCTCAAATGTGTTTGAAATTGCCCTGGAAGGCGAAACGGTCATGGAGAGTTTCGACGCCGCGCCGATCGCCGGTCGTACCGTCAACGAAGTCCGCGAATATACAGGCGTCAAAGTCCAGGGCACGCTCGATATCAAACTGACTGCCAGGCAGGGAAAGACGCTGCTGTCGGGAGTGGAACTGATCGCGGAATGACAATGTAGCAGGCACACTCCGTGTGCCGTAAGAAAAGTGTAGAGGGGGCGTCGAATTGAGCCTGATCAGGATGTTGGTGCCGTCTCAGGCAGAATCGAATGCCGCGGTCGACTCGGCGGCATGCTCAAGTACCACCACCGACGCGCTGCCTGAGTTCCGCAGAAAGTTAGCCAACGTACTCAGAGCGGAAACGACGATACGCGCCGAACGCAGTCATAAGCCATTTTCACGATCTGTGATCGC
>JAQBWV010000288.1 GCA_027624335.1 Planctomycetota bacterium | reverse complement strand
GCCTGGAAATCCGCCGCCGCTGCCTCTCAACGCCGAACGATCACCAACAGATCCTCCTGGATCACCTCACACTTCGGCTCCCCAGAATAAACCAATCGCAAATGTAGTGACGACTTTCAGCCTCAAACGCACGAAAACACGATAAATGTGACGGTTACTGGGGAACTTGGGTTAACATCGACCTGACGATGAACGTCTATACGGATCCCGGGCTGCTTGACGTCGCTGAAGCGATGGCCGCATTACCCACGCTGTCACTCACCAGCCAGACCGATCGTCAGAACATGCGAAGGCAACTGGTACTGAAACGTACAGTCCCGGAAAGTATCCGCCACTGTTTCCCCCAGGCACTGCCCAAAGTGGGCATTCTGAGTCATTCCCTGTCGTATTGGGCAAGAATGTTGCGAACGACGTCGACGACCTCACAGCGAGTTAAATTGACGAAAACCCAACGAAAAAAGCCTCATTACCGGGTTTCGGCAATGAGGCTTTGAAGCGACCCCGACGGGACTTGAACCCGCAACCTCCGGATCGACAGTCCGAAGACGATGAGTTTCAAACACTGAAACTGCAGGAGTTTACGGAGTCGACAGAATCAGCTTGCACCAATGCTTGCACCAGCTCGACAGAAACCGACGCCGAAACGGGCTCCGATTCGCCTGCTGAGCCCGACGTTATTGCCGCCCTCGCGATGCTTGAGCGGCTGCCTTTAAGCGACGCTGAGAAAGCCGAAGCGGTTCGACGACTGCTCGCTCGGGGTGACGCGTGAGCTCGGGGTGACGCGTGAATCTGAGAACGTCCGACTCCGGAGCGGTGTTCGCGACCCCCCGGCGGAGGCCCCCTTTCGACTGGCTGGCGGAATAGAGTACCTGGCTACGTGGAACCTTTTCACTCTGAAAACTCGACGTGTAGCACCTCAGGAAACGGAAGTGCCTGATTGTGCAATCTTACGGGCTGGCTCAGTCCGTCGAGACTAGGCTGAGCGAAACCGACAGAACTGGCTTATGACTGCGTGATGCTCACGCAGCCCAGTCGGCGCACAGGACTTCGGCTTGTTCCAGGACCAGCTTCGTGGCTTCGGCCTGGAGGTCGGGTGGGTAGCCGTACTTTTTCAGGATGCGGCGGACTCGGACACGGATGGCTGCCCTGGCATTCTCGCGAACGGTCCAGTCGATTGTCACACTGGCTCGTACCTGATTCAGCAGTTCGGCGGCGATCACCTTGAGTTCGTCGATGCCCATGACTTCCACTGCGGACCCATGAGCGGCCAGTGCGTCGTAGAAGCAAATCTCGTCATTGCTCAGCCCAAGTTCTTCGCCACGTTTCTTTGCTGCCTGGAAGTGTTTCGCCGCCCGGATTAACTCCTCGATCACTTCCAGATTCGTGATGGCTCGGTTGTGGTAGGCGTTCAGAGTCTGCTGGAGCATGTCTGAGAACTCTCGCCCCTGCACGATGTTCCGGCGCTTCACCACTTTGATTTCGTCGTGCAGGAGTTTGCGTAGCAGTTCGACGGCCAGATTCCGATACGGCAACGCCCGGACTTCTTCGAGGAAGTCGTCTGACAGGATGGAGACATCCGGTCGATCCATTCCGGCTGCCGCGAAGACATCGACCACTCCCTCGTCGGTCGTGATGACTGCTTTTGACACAAGCTGCCGGACAGCCAAATCGAGTTCTGAGGCGGTCTTTTCGCTCGTGCTGTACTTTCGGAAGACCGTTCGAATGATCTGGAAGAATGCGACGTCTTCGCGAATCTCGACCGCGTATTCGTCGGTCGGGCACAGAGCGTAAGCCTGAGACAGATTGCCGACGTGCGCGGACCATCGCTGCTTGCCATCCTCCTGATCCAGCAGGAAGTCCGCAGCGGCCTGTGGAAGCGTCACACGCTCGGCTGCTGTCCCGTCCGTCCATCTGGACCAGTCGAAGCCGTGGAGCATGTCACAGCATTGCTCATAGTGCTTCTGCAAGGCTGCCACGGCTTCGGCGGTGGCGATCGTCGTCTGACCTTTGCCGCCGCTCTCGGTGTAAGTGCGCAGGGCCTGTTGCAGTGACTGGCCGATGCCGAGGTAATCGACGACCAGCCCGCCGTTTTTGTCGCCGAAGACTCGGTTCACGCGGGCGATGGCCTGCATCAGTCCGTGTCCCTGCATTGGTTTGTCGACGTACATCGTGTGCAGACACGGAGCATCGAAGCCGGTCAGCCACATATCGCGGACGATGACCAGTCGGAAGTTGCTTCTCGAATCCTTAAACGTGGACGCAAGCTGTTTTCGACGTTGTTTCGTGCGGATGTGCTGCTGCCAGTCCGGACCGTCAGCCGCTGAACCCGTCATGATGATCTTCACCGTCCCCTTGTCGTCGTCCTCGCTGTGCCAGTCGGGGCGGAGCCTGATGATTTCGTTGTAGAGGTCGACGCAGATTCGTCGGCTCATACAGACAACCATGCCCTTGCCGAGCATGGCTTCGCAGCGGGTTTCAAAGTGCTTGACGAGATCACTCGCCAGAAGTTTCAGCCGGTCGTCGTCGCCGACCATCGCTTCCAGTGCCGCCCATTTCGTCTTGAGCCGCTCTCTGGTGCTGCTTTCTTCCTGTTCCGTGACTTCTGCGAAATCTTCGTTGATGGATGCGGTCGCAGCATCTTCGAGCGTCAACTTGATCACGCGACTCTCGTAGTAGATGGGAACGGTGGCCTTGTCTGCGACAGCCCGCTGGATGTCGTAGATGCTGACGTAGTCGCCAAAGACCGCTCGCGTGTTCTTGTCCGTCAGTTCGACGGGTGTGCCGGTAAACCCGATGAACGAGGCATTCGGAAGCGCATCTCTGAGGTTCCGAGCGAACCCGTAAGAGACTTTGCCGGTTTCTTTGTCCTGTCGAGCGTAGAACCCGTACTGACTGCGGTGAGCCTCGTCAGCGATCACGACCACGTTGCTGCGATCGGTCAACAACGGAAACTCGCCTTCGGCTTCTGCGAACTTGTGGATGGTCGTGAAGATCACTCCACCCGATGCCACCTTCAGCAGTTCCCGGAGCTGGTCAACGCTTTCTGCCTGGACAGGCTTCTGACGGAGAACATCGCTGCATCGCTGGAACTGTCCGAAGAGCTGATCGTCCAGGTCGTTGCGGTCTGTGAGTACGACCAGCGTCGGGTTGTTCATCTGAGCGTGTGAAACGACCAGCCCCGAGTAGAACAGCATCGTGAAGCTCTTGCCGCTGCCCTGAGTGTGCCAGACGACACCACACTGCCGGTTGCCGTCAGTCCGAGTTGCTTCAACGGTGGCTTCGATTGCTTTTCGCGCGGCATGAAACTGGTGATACCCGGCGAGAATCTTGTAGACCGAGTCACTGTCCGGATCGTCTTCGAACAGGATGAAATCACGGACCAGCGGCAGAAGTCGAGCCGGAGCAAATACGCCACGGATGAGAATTTCGAGTTCAAGAATTCCTTTGACGGGCTGCTCATCGTCAATCGTCGGCCACGGCTTGAACCACTCGATACCTGCCGTCATTGAACCCAGGCGGGCACTGCTGCCATTACTGATGACGCACAGTTCGTTGTACGTGAACAGCGACGGAAACTCAGTTTTGTAAGTTCTGATCTGCTGATACGCATGGTCGATCGTCGCCTCTTCGTTCTTCAGGTCTTTCAACTCGACGATGGCCAGCGGCAATCCATTAACGAACACGACGACATCGAGCCGACGGTGATTCTGAGACTCCTTGACGGTGAACTGATTGACGACCAGCCAGTCGTTGGAGTCCGAATTCTCGTAGTCGACAGCCAGACGTGATCGCCAGCGATTGATCCGTCTTCGCGGCTGTACTCGACAGGAACACCATCCCGCAGCATCCCGTGAAACGCTCGATTGTTGGCGATTAACGATGGCGACTCGGGACGCAGTACCTTGCGAAGTGCTTCTTCGCGGGAGTCGGCTGGAATGCTCGGGTTCAGACGATCGATTGCGGTGCGGAGTCTCTCAACCAGAATCGTGTCACTAAAAGAGTCTCGCTCCGCCGTTGGTTCACCGGGTGCGATGTCAGGTCCGGCCCGGTACTCGTAACCAAGTTCTTGAAACCAGGAGATTGCTGCCTCTTCCACGATGGATTCGTTCAGATGTCCGGCCACCTCTCATTACCCGCTTTCCCCGTGTGGGCTGATTCATTTGAACGCTGGAATTGCGGACGGCAACCCCACACGCATAAAGAATCGCGCAAACCCTTGTGAGAAATGCTCCAGAAACGGTGAACTCAAACGCCATCGCATCCCACGGCTTGCTGCGTGTGCAGTCAAATAAACGTATGGCACACTGACAATGTGACCGAAGTCAACGACGAAGGCGTCGCGGCTGTCACCGGGCGTTGCGGGAGACGCCAACAGGTACAGGCCGTCTTCACGACCTTTCCGAACGCTTTCCCACCGGCCCTTCGCTTTGAACGGAGGATTGGCCTTCTCAAACTCCGGCAACGTATGGATCGGACAGAGTGCGACAAACTCGACTTTGTCGTTCTCAAGGTCGCAGGACTGCGTGACGACGATCAGACGAGCAGTCTTGACATCGACGTCGGCTACTTCATCGAGGTCACCTGGTTCGGGTGTTTCTACAAACAGAGGCATCAGACAACCTTCCAGCAGGTCGCCCTGTGCCAGGCCGCTGCCACTGGTCTGAACCCACCACGGTTGACTCATGGCCCGTTACTCGTCGTCTGCGGTTGTGATTGTCCTGGGAGCCAAGCCTGTGGCCTTACGAAATCGGACTCGAATCCGCCCGACGGTTTCAAGTGGTACGTGCCGATAACCTTCGTCGGCGAACGAGCTTTCCTCGCCACATTCGGTTTGCCTCCAGTGTTTTTCCATCTCGTTTAGCTCAAACTGAACAGCGATTCCGTCATCCCCCTGAGCTATTGACGCTTGTCCAAAGTCTTCAAAGGGCCGAACGAACGCAGTTGGTGGGGGGAGATCGATTACTGGCATTAGTCAAACAGCTTTCGTGTTTTTGGTGTGATACAAGCCTCAAAAATGTCATTCTTTCCGTCATGGAGAGACTCAAAAATAGTCCAGATCTCTGAATCTGTGTACGGTACTCCCTCTGAACGGACCAGATCAATATCCAGGACGACGGAAACAACGCCTTCTTTGGGTGGTGGTATGATCGTCTGGTTGATCACGGCTGTTCCGCCAACCGGCGCATACGGGATCGCCAGGCGAAGGAAGAACTGGTTCAGCCGCTGTGGTAGATCAGATGAGATTTCGGGCGAAGTTCTGAAGTATTCCTGTAAATCGACAGACTCGTCAGGGCAGCTAACGGGAATATCAACTCGATTGATATAACGAACAGCGAGTCGAGTGATTGCCTTTGGCGAAACTTTATCGCGATAGAGCTTCCACAGGCGATGTGCTTCGTCACGAAACGGCTCCCAACTCTCGTAAGGCGCAAGCCGGGTGAAAGTCGAACCGTCGAGCCGAATCTGCCAAATGTACTTTCCATCAGCGCTGCGGTATTTCGACCCGGTACGTGACTGACGAGCAGAGGCAGAGGCACCAACTCCCGCCCTGACTTCCATGATTCCGACAGCCTCAATCGTATCCTCTCGATCCGGATAGTCGTCCTCCAACCCTTCATGGATGGAGTCGACATCAGCCAGAGTCAGGCCATCACGTGGCGTAACGCGAAGATCAATGATTGCTTCCGTGATCGGTGCGTTCGTGTAATGTCGAAGTTCGGTCATTTTTCAATCTTATGCCGAGGATTGGTAAGTAGCCAGGATCCGTGGGCTGAGTCCCTGATCAGCCAGACCTGGCAAGATCAGTACGGCAGCGTGCTCGGTCCGCGAAACCGTGTCTCGTCCCCTTGTTGTCGGCTCAAAACGTGCCTTTTTTGCTATTGGGTGCTTGTTCGCTTGATTAGTACTGTTCCACAACCGATATTGAAAGCAGCTCATCTGCCATGTGTAGAAGGAGTAACGAAGCCGTCCCTCGGGGCGGCTTCAGCTGTTTCCGGACTTCTTTTTCCACGCCTCGTACTCCTTCGCCAGTTTCTGACGCTGGTGATTCCGCTCGACGAAGTACGCCGTCCAGAGCAGAACGAATTCCTCGCGATCATCGAGGATCACGACGTACGAGAAATCTCCGGCGGCAATGACGATTCGCTCGTTGTGCTTCCGTACGTTCCGCCATACGCAGACGTTGCCTGAGTGGATCGCTTCAATCATGGGTCGTGGCCAGCGGATTCTCTCGCATCGACGCAGGTTTGGGGTCCGCTCATCTTCGACGGAGCCTTCTGAAATCAGGTGCCAGAACGTCGCTTCTTTTCCGTCGAACAGCGGGTGCCGCTTCAAAGCAAACCGTTTTTTCGTGTACGCCGGCTTTGATCGCACAAAGTCGTCGCAGAAGTGCTCGTAAATCGTGGCAAGGTAGGCGTCCCACTTGCCGTCGCAATCGGCCAGGGTGACAAGTTCGGGGAGCCAGTCGACTTGGTCCGTCATCGTTAATACCCCGACTGCCAGACCAGGAGATTAAGCTTCGGCTCGCGCAGCCACGTCGTTCGCGTCAGCGAGAAACCGGTGCGCTGGCGCAGTCGTTCGATCAGAGCCAGCTTTGCCGGACTCGTCTTCAGGCCACGATTCGCGTACGTCACCGCACCGATCAGCAGGTCGGCGAGCTGCATCAGCTCTGACTCATGCGATCGGATCTGCTGAACGCGACGGATGATGTTTCCAGAGCCGTCGTACTTCGCGTTGCGCAAAACCTCTTCCAGTTTGCGACGCTTCGATTCGCTACGAGTGTCCTTGATGTCCAGGTAGATCGAGTAATGCTGAGTCGGATCGATGATCGGTTCCAGCAGTCGGAAGCACATCTTGTAGTACCACTCGTCGTGCGTCTGGTCGAACGCCTGGTGATTCAGCGTCGTTTTGTCCGGGATGACGACGCCCCGGAAGTGCAGATCGTCATCGTCGAGGAAGTAGTCAAGAATGGCACGATAGAAGTCCCGTTTCGCCGGTGAGACCTTCGTCCATTTTATTTCGAAGTCGTGATCCAGCCCGTGCTGGCTCTGAATATCCCGGACGCGAACAGCGACCTCGCGAGCTTTCTCCTGCGGACACCAGACTGCGCCGAGCGTCATGACCTGGCTCCGGTCATGTTCCAGATGACAGCTTTCGTCGAGATAGATGTTGAACGACTCAGCCATCAGCAGACCTCCGTAGCGTTGCGTTCGGCGTCGGCCACGCGGAGTTCGCCTGACAGCAGTCTGGGCAGCAGCGTGTCGCGGAGGGCGGCGAGCGTCTCGGATTCCAGACTGTTGAGAAAGCACTTGTCGAACACTGGTCCCACCTGCACATCGAACGCCTCAAGTATTTCAGCCGGTGGAAAGCATGTTTCGAGGCGACGCATGTCTGCAACGGTAACGTGGCCGAGTCCCGTCGTTTGTTTGTTCCGGGCGATTTCGATCAGCGTCGGGCGCAAGTATCTAAGCAGGTAGTAAACGAAGTGCTTTTGCGCTTCCGAATCTGTTTCAATCTTGAAAATGTGCTGGTTCAGAAGTCCCGGTCCAAGCGTCCACAGGAACGTGTCCAGCGACGTATCGGGGCTGCCCGACCACGAGTAAAGCAGCGCACCGGTGTCGATGTTGTATTTCGGATCAAGATCGGTGCGATTCGAGAACTTCGTCTGGCCCGTGATGCCGCTCTTCAGTTCGGCAATCTTCACGACAGGAAGGCCATCGACCGGATCACAGAAGTGCTCGCTTCGGAACGCCGCGCCGTTGATG
>JAQBWV010000024.1 GCA_027624335.1 Planctomycetota bacterium | reverse complement strand
TTTGCGGCCAACATTGGCGGCGTTCGTCTGAAGTCTACTTCGAATGGTCTCACGATTCGGCCGGTAGAATTGCCAGGTTCGCTCATTCGCGAGACTCGGATAGAAGACGCTCGACGCATTCTGACTCGCTGCATCGAGTCGCACCCGAATACGCCCTGGTTCCATCTGGCTCGCCGGGAACTCACTGACGGATTCGGACTGACAATTCAGGAACGCGCCGTTCCTCGTGCAGTAAGAACGTCCAGCGGACGACCAACGAGAACGACGCAGGTTTCGTTGCCCCGGTTGTAGCCCGCTTGAATGAGGTAATACGGGCACGTTGACAGCCCGGCGCGAGCGCAGGATCCAGCGGAACTCGATACTCTTGTTTCATCCTGTATTGCAGAATCCGCATGGAGCTTTGTTATGAAACGCAGTTGTCTTTGCCTTGCCGCGACCGCTTGCTTTCTTGCCTCGATGGCGACCACCGCTTTAGCGACCGACTGGCCGACCTGGCGATTCGATGCTGGACGTAGTGCCTCGACTTCTGAAGAGCTGCCGACCTCGCTCAACCTGCAGTGGACGAGAGTCCTGCCGGCGCTGAAGCCCGCATGGCCTGAGGATCCGCGGCTGCAGTTCGACGCGTCGTACGAGCCCGTGATTGCGGGCGAGACGTTGTTTTATGGCTCATCGCGGAATGATTCGGTGACGGCGGTCGACCTGAAGTCGGGCGAGCAGCGCTGGCGGTTCTTTGCGGAAGGCCCGGTGCGCTTCGCGCCGCTTGTACACAAAGGTCGCGTCTACTGCGGGGCCGACGACGGTGCGCTGTACTGCCTCGACGCGAAGTCCGGTGCGTTGCAGTGGCGGTTTGTCGCGGCGCCGAGTGCCCGCAAAGTCATCGGCAGCGAGCGAGTCATCTCTGTCTGGCCAGTACGAGGCGGGCCGCTGCTGGTCGATGGCCGAATTCATTTCACCGTTGGCGTGTGGCCGTTCGAAGGAACGTTTCTGTACTCGCTGGATCCGGAAAACGGACAGGTGGCAGGCGGTGAACAGATCGCAGACGCGACAGGCTCAGCGGTCGAGCACGACGTCATCACACTGAACGATCTGACGCCGCAGGGATATCTCGCCGCGAACGCCGCTCAACTTCTGATTCCGCAGGGGCGAGCCACCGTCGCAACGCTCGACTGGAAAGCTCGAACGTTCGGAACGTACAGCTACGGCACTCACTCCGTGACGAATTACCACGTTTCCGCTTCCGATCGCTGGTTGTTCCACGGATCGGTCACCTACGACATGTCGACAAAGAAGCTGATCAGCTCGTCAACGCGAACGCCGGTTGTCAGCCAGGACGTCATGTTCGCAGCCGAAGGCGCGGCGGTGGTCGCGTTCGACCTGAACGACGTGAAAGTCGTCGAGACGACCGATCGACGCGGCAAGAAGTCCAGTGTTCCGAAGCTGGCGAAACTGTGGAGCTTACCCTTTGCCGAACTACGCGGCGTCGACGCAGTGCAAGCCGCAAAACTGCTCGCCGAAGATCCGCTGGTCGTTGATCTGCGAGCGGGGCAGCAGCTTTACGGACACCAGGGAGGCTTCGTCTTCGCGATCGACGTGTCGGACGCGAAGCAGCCAGCGATCGCGTGGACGACCAACGTCGAAGGTGACGTTTCGTCAGTGATCGCCGCCAACGGTCGACTGGTCGTCACGACGCTGGACGGTCACATGCACTGTTTCGCGGATGGAAACACACAGCCACAGATCCACGAAGAACCGCTGTACGACAAGTCGTTCAACCGGCGCTGGAAAGATCGAGTTGCAGCGTTGTTGGAAGTGTCGAATCCTGGCGATGCGTATTGCGTGGTACTCGGAATCGGCTCCGGAGAACTCGTCGACGAATTGTTGACGCAGTCCCGGTTGCGGCTCGTCGTGATCGACTCCGACGCCAGCCGTGTTCACCAGCTTCGTCAGGATTGCGACAGACTCCATTTTTATGGCACGAGGGTTGTCGCACACGTCGGCGACCCGCTGCAGTACGAATTGCCGCCATACATGGCGAATCTGGTCGTGTCGGAAATTCCAGAGAAACTCGGTTTGACCACGAAGCCCGCGGCCATCGCCGAATTGTTTCGGCTCCTACGGCCCTACGGTGGCACTGCGTGGCTGCCTGGAGACGCCACTGAGCACGCGAATTTTGTAGCAGCGGTTGACGACGCGCAACTCGCCCAGGCAGAAGTGCAGCTCGGGAGCGACCACTCTCGTCTTACACGGCTGGGAGCGCTGCCGGGTTCCGCCGACTGGACTCACGAGTACGGCGACGCATCGAACACGCTGATGTCGCGCGACAATCTGGTAAAGGCACCGCTGGGGGTGCTTTGGTTTGGTGGTCCGGCGTCGGATGGAAGCCTGTTTTACAACCGGCACTTCTGGGGACCGAGTATGGCGGTCATTGGCGGCCGCATGTTCATTCAAGGCCCCGGCAAGATGACAGCCGTGGATGTCTACACAGGCCGAATCCTCTGGCAGTTGCCACTCGAAGGCGAGGCGAACTATCTGCCTGGTCGGCGTGGTAACGACTTTGAAGGCTCGCTGGCCGGTTATCACTTCCTGGCTGCCGAGGACGCCATCTATCTCGTCCACGAGAAGAGCTGCCTGAAACTCGACCCTGCGACGGGTGAGCAGATCAACGAGTTCAAGCTGCAGAAACCGGACGACGACTGGGGCCGCATCCGCGTCGTCGATAACAAGCTGATCGCCGAAGTCTTTCGTGATATCGATGCGGACAAGAGCAAGCTGCCGCCAGGACGACAATTGCTTGCGGGCTCGAAGGCGGCAGTCGAAATCGTCGCCATCGATCGAAACTCAGGATCGAAGTTGTGGTCGTACGAAGCCGAAGCCAGCTTCCCGGTTCTATCCGTCGGAAAGGATCGAGTCTTCGCGTTCGATGGTGCGCTGGAGAGTTTCTATAAGGACTGGAAGCGTCGGGGCACCATTCCCAAAGCTTCGGACATCCGATACGCCAAAGCGATTGACCTCGAAACCGGCAAGCTGGTCTGGCAGCAGGAAACGGATTTCATCGGCACCTGGATGTCGTACGGCGGCGAGAAAGACGTCGTCCTGATGAGCAACAAGTCCAGCATCATGGCGGTCAACGGTCGGACCGGAAAAGAACTCTGGAAGCAGACTTCCGAAGGTGTCGGCTTCCGGGGGCATCCGGAAAGTCTGTGGGACCGGGTCATCGTCTGGAACGATCGTTTGCTCGATCAACGCGGGCCTGGCCTGGCGTGGGACCTGACGACCGGCAAACGCGTTCCAAGGATCCATCCGGTCACGAACGAAGAAACTCCGTGGGAATTCACGAAGGAGGGGCATCATTGCAATTATGCCATCGCCAGTCCGCATTTAATGACGTTCCGCGCAGGCGACGCAGGCTTCTGCGACATTGAATCCGGCAACACATCCAGGCTGAAAGGATTTCGCAGCGGCTGCCGCAACAGTCTGATTCCAGCAAACGGTGTGTTGAACGCTCCGAACATGGCTCACGGCTGCGTGTGTGGATACTCGCTGTTCACGTCGCTGGCTCTGGTGAATCTTCCGCAGACCGAAGTCTGGAGCTATTCCGCGATGACGTTTGATCCGAAGAAAGATGCCGTTCGCCGGATTGGAATCAACTTCGGGGCCCCCGGCGATCGGCAGGACGATTCCGGTACCCTGTGGATCGACTATCCCAGCAAGGGAGGCTCGTCGCCGGCAATCCCGTTGACGGTGACAGCCGACAGTCCTCGCTACTTCCGTCGGCACTCGTCGCTGCTGCAGGGCGATGGCCTTAACTGGGTCGCAGGTTCTGGTGTTGAAGGTGCAACCAGCATCACACTGACACTCAGGTCGACCGAACCACAGACACCTCAGTCATACACGGTGCGGCTGCACTTTACAGAACCAGATGACGCACTACCCGGCGAGCGAGTCTTCGACATTGCCCTGCAAGGCAGATCATTGGCGGAGAACATCGACATTGCACGCGAATCCGACGGACGCCACACGGCGGTTGTTCACGAATTTAAAGACGTTCTTCTCGCTGGCAAGATCCTGAAGGTCGATCTGACGCCGCGCGTCGGACGGCCGGTAGTCTCAGGCATCGAGGTCATCGCCACGGGTTCAACGGACGGGAACTAACAGAACTACCGGCCTGGTGATTTCGATCGCCGGCTTCGGAACTTCTGCTCACGACAGACCGACAAGTCGAACGAGATCCTGAAAGTGCGAGGTGATCGACACCTGGAAACGCTGGATACCGCTGATTCCGCCGTAAGCAAACGCCAGAACCGCTCCGTGACAGACAAGATTCGCTGTCGGCAGAAACATCGTGCTGAAGAGATAGCCAACCAGTTTGAGGTCCGTCTGTTCGCCGTGCGTTTCTCTCATCGTCGATGTGATGTGGTAGACGAACGCCGCGCCAACGATGGCATCAGCAATGTTCGGTGGAACAAACGTCAGCAGCTGAAACACGGGAATCAGAATGAAGCAGACCGTCGGGAAAAAGTACGGAGCGACGGTGATCAGCCAGTTACCCTGGCCGATGATGCGGACATGTCCGCCACGGCTCCAGGTGGCTTTCAATTCGACGACGCGATGCAGGGTCAGTATCGCAAACAGGGCGTGTGTAAATTCGTGCTCGACCGTCGACAGGAAAGTCGTTCGCCAGCGACGAATGACCCACAGCCAGACGAGCAGGTAAAGGCCTGCGCCGCCGAGGAAAGGCAGCATCAGCTGGGGAGCACGGCTGCATGACAGTAACAGCTCCAGACACGCCAGCGTCGTCGGAGCCAGGATCACGGTGAATGCAATCGCCACCGGCCACTTCAGCCAGCTGAAGACAGTGTCGATGCGATCGGAAATGGGATGCCTCATCTGAGCTTCTCACGATTCACGAGATTCAACGGTGCGAACAGACGACGGCTAAGGAATCGAAGAGAACTCTCGTCAATGGTGCGTCTAGCTCCGCTTCACACACCAGCCCGCTCGCAGGTCAGGATACTAACTCGGCAGCGTTCCTTGTGTTGAGGATCTCAACGGTTTGTCACCATACTGGATTCATGGCTCAACGATTTCGCATTATTGATGGCTACAACCTGATGCATTCGGTGGGGTACGCGCGGGAGCAGTACGGCCAGGGCGGGCTTGAAAGAAGCAGGACGAGGTTACTTCGCTTTCTCGTCAATCGGCTCGACCAGGATGAGCGGCGGCGGACGACGGTCGTCTTTGATGCGCGGGCGATCCCGTTCGAAGGCGTCCGCGAATACAAATATCACGAGCTGACAGTCCTCTTTAATCCGGCCGGCAGTGATGCCGACACACTGATCGAAGAACTGATTCTGGAGCATTCTGCTCCGAAGCAGCTGGAAGTTGTCTCCGGAGACCGCCGTCTTCAAAAAGCGATCAAACGGCGAAAAGGAATCGCGGTTGAGAGCGAAGTCTTTGCGAGACTCATGCGAGACCGGGAGAGTATTGTGCCTGGAAGTCCGCAGGACGTTGAGCCACAGCCTGTCAGGAGCGTGGAATCTGACGACATTGCACGATCCGACATCGACACAGAGTTCTGGCTGACAGAATTCGGTGAGATCAACACTGCCACACCGCCTGAAGTCACTCGACTCGTGAACCAGCCGAAGAAGACTTTCTCATCGTGGGAAGCACATGTGAAAGAGTTAATCGACGACCTGGAAAGTGACGTAACGGGGACGGATTCGAGTCAAGTCACCGACAACAACTCGCGTTAGAGTTTTACAGAAAGACTCTAACGCTGCTGTCGTGGCACCGGGCGGCGAGAGAATAATCTTTCGCCCATCGCCAGCAGCAGCAAAAGAGCAAGAGCCACCAGCGGGCGGATCTCGTCCCACAACGCTCCGGTGAAGTGAGGAATCGCAAGGTTTGTGGTTGCCGCTTGAGGCTGCAGCCTGGGCTCCGGTTGTGGTTGAGACAACAACGTCGTCCCGGAGTCCTCTGTCGCGAGGATCTCGGCAGGCAATAGTTCCCGACCGGTCAGTTCGGAAGCGATCATTCTCAGCATCACAGAGCTGAGCCATTCGACGTTGTAGCTCGGTGCATGCGGAGCGGCATGCGGCAGTCCGATGCCGGAGTGATCCGTCAGAAACAGATACTTTCCCATCGTCAGAAACGCGGCGGTCCGCAAAGTGAACTCGGCCTCGTCGCGAGTTCCGCTGCCGGCAATCGGAAAGATGGCGACATCCCGCTGTCGCAGTTTCTGCACGGCATCGAACGTTCGTTGCAGATGACGACCATGAGGTGGCGCATCACCAACAAGAAACACCATCCGCGCCGTGTTGCGATCCTGCCAGGACAACTCACTCGCCTGTTCGAGCGCCGCGTGCATGGCTTCCGGATAATCGCCGCCGCCACCGGCGTGTTGTGCAGACAGGGTTCGCTGAAACTCGGTCAGCGAGTCAGTGAAGTCAAAGTTCCGAGTGACATACCGATCGCCATCGTCCCGGTAGAGGATCAGTGCAAACCGCTGCCGCACATTCGGAAAGAGCTGTTCAGTCCGAGCGACAATCCTGGAGATCTCCTGTTTGAGATACTCCAGTTCGTCACCCATGCTGCCCGTCGTGTCGATGACCAGAGCAAGGTCCAACTGTGCTGGCAATTCCGATGGAACGTTGCCGATGGCAAAGTCCCACGACGAGACTGTTTCGGTAAGTCCTTCCTGTCTGACACGAAGCTGTCCGTCGGGAGTGGCGATCTCGACGTTCCACAAATCGCCTTGCGTGTCTCCGTCGATTCCCGGCAGAAAGTGCGTGCAACCATCCGAACCGGTCCTCAGTGAAGCCACGAGAACTGGCGACTCCGAGTCTTCCACGTCCGGCTGATACTTCAGTTGAATCAAACGGTCTGATTTCGAGCCCGGAAAAATTCGGACGATCGCATCCTGAACGGGTTGTCCCTGGTGATTACGAACCATGATTTTGAATCGTCGCCCACTCCATCGATCAAGCGGATCAGCATGTCGACCGTCGGCAGACTGCTGTGTGGCCGCCACGTAATTCCGGAATTCGGAGATCCTCTCAGCATCGTCCAGAAGACCCGCCGTCAGCATTTGTTGCGGCGACGTCTCGTCCTGCGCGACCGGTTCAGCACGATCATCATCCGGTGCCGACTCGCCTGCGAAGTCATGTCGGTTCTTCGCGACAACATCCCGCCTCACGGATTCAGCGGCAGCTGGCGCTTTCGGTGATCCCAGCGTCGTGATCGCGTCTGAAGACTCAGGAGTCGATTGCAGACCGCAGCCTGTCGACAGGCACGAAGTCAACACGATCACCACGACACCAACTGCGATCCTTAAATGAGCAGACATGACGACTCCTCTGTTTGCTGAGCCTCTTTTTACCGAGCGACAACCGACAGCCTGATGCGCAGGCTGCTCTGGATATTCCCGCCAGGCGTCGTGGCGAACCCTGTCACAGACATGGCAAGGCACAAAAAACGGTGCGACATGTTATGGAGACATGCCGCACCGTGGTCTCAGACTTCGTCAGGTACAAACTTCGTCAGGCACAGCCTGACCTACTTATCTTCTGGTTTGTCTTCGACTGGCGGCACGGTGGCTTCGGCCCAGATGTACCAGTTCGGGTACACGTAGACCCAGTTGCCAGGCGGCAGGTCTTTGTGACCGGCGTACTCGGTGCCGTCCCAATGGCCGTAGTCGTTGAACGCTCCGAAACGCTGGAAGTCGTCTCGAACTTCGATCTTCGTCACCAGGCGACGATATTTTCCGTCGACCGATGCCTTGATCCGGGCTGCAGCAGAATCGAGTTCGCCTGGACGTGCAATCGGTGTCACGTTTGCTGGCGGTTCCGGTCCAGTCTGTTGACCGGTAATTCGCATGGCTCGCTGAACCAGCTGCACGAATTCCGCACGCTGAGCGGCGTCGTGTTCGCTTTGCGATCCTTGAACTGTTTCGAGGACTTCGGCGAAACCCCAGTTGCCTCGGTACTGCGAGCCTCGCAGATTCATCCCGAAGGATGCGACCGAAGCGGCAAACATCAGGTCATCGCTGGTAGCCGCGAGAGCCTTACCAGGAATCTCGATGTCCTGCACAGGGTAGTCGCTGGCGATGGCCACACTGCTTTCTTCATCCGGCTTCTTGTACCGCAGTTTGACCGTGAAGAGTTCCATCGCTGCGGCAGCGACGGCAGCATCTTCGGGAACGGGCGGTTCTTCCGGGGTCCTCTTCCTCTGAGCCGCCTGATACTTCAATCCATCGATGCCAGGCTGTTCCAGCAGCAAGTGCTTCGGAATGATTTCGTACAGAGCAGTCACCGTATGACCCGAACCAATTTCACCAGCGTCTTTGGTGTCGTCGGTGAAGTCCTGAGCGGCGAGTTTACGATTTTCGTAACCGATCAGTCGGTACGCTCCGACAGTGGCCGGGTTGAATTCAACCTGCAGCTTCACGTCTTTCGCGATCGTGTAGAGAGTGCCAACCAGTTCATCCTGGAAGACCTTGCGTGCTTCGTTCAGGTTGTCGATGTAGCCGTAGTGGCCGTTTCCTTTGTCGGCAAGCTTTTCCAGCTTTGCATCTTTCAGGTTACCCATGCCGAAGCCAAAGACACTCAGGAACACACCACTGGCAGCTTTCTCCTGAATCAGCTCGACCAGCGCATTGTCGCTACTGACTCCCACGTTGAAGTCGCCATCAGTACAGAGGATGACCCGGTTGGCTCCGCCCTGGAAGTAGTTGCGGATAGCGACGTCATAAGCCAGTTTGATGCCGCCTTCGCCGTTGGTCGAACCGCCCGCCTGCAGGCCATCGATGATCTTCAGAATGTCGGCTTTCTTTGAACCCGGCGTTGAATCAAGTCGCAGTCCGGCATTGCTGGCGTAAGTCACGATGGCGATGCGGTCGTCTTCCGTCATCTCTTCGACCAGCAATCTCATCGACTGCTGCACGAGCGGCAGCTTGTTCGACGCACGCATTGATCCGGAAACGTCCAGCAGGTAGACGAGGTTCGTCGGCGGACGCTGAGCCTTATCGATCGTCTTTGCCTTCAGTCCGACCATCGCCAGACGATGATTCCGCTGCCACGGGCACGGGGCAAGTTCTGTCTTCACCGAGAATGGCTCGTTGCCTTCCGGTTCGGCATAGTCGTACTTGAAGTAGTTGACCAGCTCTTCGATGCGAACGGAGTTCGCTGGTGGAAGCTGATCACGAATCAGGAAGCGACGCATGTTGGCATAGCTGGCAGTATCGACATCAATCGAGATCGTCGACAGAGCTTTCTCTTTGTCACCGGGCACCGGCACGATGAAATCGTTTTCAACGATGGGATCATAGGCCTCAGTGCCGAAGTTGGCTCTGTCACTCGCGAGTTGCTGTTCATTCGCTCCGGAATTCCAACCGAGTTGCGTTCGGTATTCACGCAGATTCTCTTCCAGGTCACGGACGCCTCTTTCCCGCTCCATCCGATGAGCGATCGGCTTGAGTTCTTCAGTAAGGCGTTCAACAGCCGCGATCTGAAGCTTGACCGCTTCTTCCTGTGGCGACTTCGTCTGAAGTTCCAGCAACTTACCACGAGCGGCTTCGAGCTTTTGAACCTTCTGCAGGGTCTCTGCTTCCGAAGATTCTGCGGCAGGCTGTCGGACCGGCTGTAGAGATCCCTTTCTCGAATCGACATCTGCGACTGACAAACCCTGCTGACTCGGCGCAGTTGTCTTCAATGTTCGGCTGGCGAGCTGGTCTGCGGGCTTGCCACTAACAGGCTTCGGCCCTGCGACTCCGCCTCCGCTGCCGTCAGCAACCGGACGACCAGCAACGACGACATTTGAATGTCGGACCGTTCCGTCCGCCTTAGCTGGCCCGTTTTTTTCATTCGTGGGAGCAGGCTGAGATTTCGTAACCGCTTCCAACCGAAACTTCGAAGTCTCTCCTCCACTCTGAGGACCGGAAGCATCACCTGGTTTCGCTGTCGGTTCAAATTCTGCATTCACGACCATTCGACGGCGGTCTCCGCTCTCCTGACCGAGCGGCTCTGGCGACTGAGCCGACTGACGATGCACTTTCCCAAGCGACGAATTTGAACCGGGAGAGTTCTTGTCCTTGCTGGCCAGTGCGACACTCGGCGGAGATGGAGCTGAGGTTGCCGGATTAGCTGTCGCTGCGTAGTCGTCTGACTCCTTTCTCGCCGGTCGGGCTTTGCCACCCAGGACTGTGTTGGCCGCACCTTCAGGACCGTCCACCACTGGTGTTGCAGTAACGTCCAATGAGCCAGGCACTGCCCCAAACGGTCTCGCCAAGGGTTCATTCTGAGTGACCATTGAAGACACCCTGCCATCGCCCAAGCGGGCACTCGCACCGGCGCCTGTTAGTTTGAACTCGTCGGCGGAATCCAGACGGCGCGAAGCGCTCTCGCCACCTGGCTTTTGCTGATCGCTGTAGGCGAATGACTCTTCCGTTTCTGCCGGAGTGCTCGCCGCAACAAGCTGACTAAGCTTCTCCGCATTACGCCGTATAGAACTCATCGATGCATCCCGGGCCTGCTGCCCGGCAGGCAGGATCAAGGCGACGGTCAAAGCCAGAACGGAGATCGATGCCACGAAGCCCGCCAGTTTCGCGAACCTTGCCCGCGGACGTTGAACACGGACCGCCGAAGCTGCCGCCAGTGGGGCAGAGACAACAACCGCTCCGCTGGAGTGCTGTTCGACGATTGCTCGCTGATCGGCAGTCAACGCCGGAACCGGCTCGGAAGCCAGCCCGTCGCGGAGCACGTCGATGGTATCCCCGATCTCTTTGATGACTGCCTGAGCTTCCGGAGAGGTTTCCAGAAGCTGCTCGATTGCTGCTCGGTCACTGTCGTCGATCTCGCCCAGCACGAAAGCTGTCAGGCGAGGGTCGTCAGGATTGAATACTGGATTCGTCATTTCGAATCTCCCGGTGGGAGGTGGTTGTGGGGAGGAGCTGCGTGGTTGCGAGTCAGGCCAGTTCGACCTGCATCAGCTCGCGAAGTCGTTTCAGGCCGACGTGAAGCAGGAAGCCCACGTTGGAAACCGTCAGGCCGGTAATCTCAGCGATCTCGCGATAGCTGAGTTCGTTTTGAAATTTCAGTCGGATGACGTCCTGTTGATTTTCCGGCAGGCGGTCCAACTGTTGGAGGACTCGGGCCATCGAGTCCTTCTGTTCGGCGGCATCATCGGGCGATTCCGTTCCGTCGGTCGAAATTCGCTCATCCAGTGCGGTGGTCGTAGTCATCCGACGCTCCTTTCGCTGCACGTCAAGAGCCCTGTTGCGGCACACGGTGAACAGCCACTGAGAAAGATGGCCATCCACTTCCGCTCGTTCCTGCCGACAGAGCTTGAGAAAAGTTTCCTGCACGATGTCGCGAGCCAGTTCCAGCTCACCGGTGATCCGCTGCGCATAACGAACCAGCGGCCCCTCGTATTTCAGAAGAGCTTCCCGGATCCACTCGGACTGGCTGACCTGCCCGTTGTTCATCATCGTCCCCGGACTTTCATGTCCCCGGTTCAGGCGACCGTCGACTTCGCGAATCCTCGCAAAGAACAACTGTGTCGCTGAGTCGTGCTGCCTCGATGACGAAGCGGCAACCGGGTTCTTAGAGTGAATCTCTGAAAAATAGAGAAACGCCACCACGCCCGGTTATTCCGGTTTTCTGTGAGATTAGCGAGCACGCGGGGACCTGTTATTTACACCTGCAGTGAGCAGGCGACTGAGGTAAGGAACGCGTCCGAATGGGACAACGCCACTTCTGGCGTCAACATTGTGAGCGACAGGGTACGTGAAGCGGATTTAACCCCTTATCTCACAACAGATTGCCAGACCATAGTGACGTTCTCCAACGTGGCGGCGGAGGCCTGCGTGATCCGCACGGCGTCGTCAAATCGAGAGAATTGCATTCTTCGCCTCGACTCTGTCAGATCTCTGTATTGTGCAACATCGATTTCTGAGCCGCGACTTTCTGTCTGGGGACACCCGATCATGATTCGACCATCACTTGCAGTTTTGTCTCTGTTCGCAATGTTTGTGCTCGTGTCCCCGTCGAGTGGTTCCGTTGCCAGCGCCGCTCCGGCTTCGGCTTCGGCTTCGGCTTCGGAAGCTGCGATGCTGATCGAACAGTCCGGAATCAAGGGTGGGCTGGTCGTCCACGTTGGCCTGAGCGATGGCAAACTGACGGCCGCTCTGAAACCCCACAGTCGATACCAGGTCCACGGCATCGATCGCGACATCGCGAAAGTCGAAGCTGCCCGCGCCGCTCTGCAGAAGATGGGAGTTTATGGCGAGGTCTCTGTCGGACTGCTCACGGGCGAACGGCTGCCGTACATCGAGAACCTTGTCAATCTGATCGTGATGGAAGACCGCAGCGGAATCTCAAACGACGAAATCCTGCGGGCTTTGACTCCCAACGGAGTCGCATTCATCCGGGATGGCGAGTTCTGGAAGAAGATCGTCAAACCGCGACCGGGAAACATCGACGACTGGTCTCACTACCTGCACAGTGCGAGCAACAATGCTGTCGCTCAGGACACGGTTGTTGGACCGCCGCGGCATCTGCAGTGGCTGGGCAGTCCTCGCTGGTCGAGACACCACGATCGTATGGCCAGCATGAGTGCACTCGTCTCAGCGGGCGGGAGACTCTTCTACATCATGGACGAAGGCTCGCGAGTTTCAATTCAACTTCCGCCCAGCTGGAAGCTAATCGGTCGAGACGCGTTCAACGGAACGATCCTCTGGAAGCAGGACATCCCGAAATGGCACAGTCATCTGTGGCCGCTGAAGAGCGGGCCGACACAACTGGCTCGGCGGCTGGTCGCGTCAGAAGATTTGGTGTTCGCCACACTGGCAATCGACGCACCGCTGTCCGCGATCGACGCCGCTACCGGCGAGATTGTTCGCACCTACGAAGACACAGGGTCGACGGAAGAGATTATTTACGAAAACGGAACGCTGTTTCTGGTCGTCAACAAGGGTGAGTCGGACCTCGCCAGATACGCGCCGGTTAATGCCGTCGTCGGCGATCAGGGAGACGTTGGTAAGAACTGGCGGTGGGACGAAAAACCTGTTGTCGTTATGGCGGTCGATGCGAAGTCCGGTAAGACCAACTGGAGTCGTCAGACGCGAGTCGCACCGCTGACCCTGACTGCTGACAGCGACCGCGTTTACCTTCACGACGGTGAGAAGGTGGTGTGCCTTAACCGAACGACCGGTAATGTCGAGTGGAGTTCCGAGCCAGCCGAGCGTCGCCGCACCATCACGTACAACTTCGGGCCGCGACTCGTCATTCATGGTGACGTCCTGCTGTACGCGGGCGGCGAACGAATGATGAAAGCGTTCGACGTGAAGTCAGGCAAGGTACTGTGGGAAGCTCCGCACGATCGATCCGGCTATCAGTCGCCGGAAGACCTGCTGGTTGTCAAAAATATGGTCTGGTCCGCTCCGACGACCAGCGGCGGCGATTCGGGTATCTTCACCGCTCGCGACGTTCGAACCGGCGAAGTGAAAATCTCCTTCCCGCCCGACGTCAGCGCTTACTGGTTCCACCATCGCTGCTACATCGCCAAAGCAACTGAAAGATTCATCATTCCGTCTCGCACGGGCATCGAGTTTGTCGACACGGAAAACAAAAGCTGGGACATCAACCACTGGGTGCGAGGTGGCTGCCTGTACGGAATCATGCCGTGCAACGGGCTGGTTTACGCTCCGCCGCACAACTGCGCCTGTTACCCGGAAGCCAAACTGTACGGCTTTAACGCTCTGGCTCCGACGAGTGTTTCGAGAGAGACGCCTGAAGACATTCTTGAAAATACACGGCTGGTCAAAGGCCCTGCCTTTGGTGATGCCATCACCGCAGCGTCGGTGGGCGACGACTGGCCGACGTATCGGCATGACCAGGCTCGCAGCGGAACGTCTTCAGCAGGCGTTCCGTCAGACCTGACGAAAAAGTGGACGACGAAAATCGGCGGACGACTTTCCAGTGTCACCGTGGCTGAGGGCAAGCTGTTCGTTACGCAGATCGACGAACATCGTGTCCACGCTCTCAACGCAACGACCGGAGAAATCGCGTGGACGTTTACGGCCGACAGTCGGGTCGACTCGCCACCCTCGATTGAAGACGGTCGCGTTTACTTCGGTGCCAACGACGGCTGGATTTACTGTGTTCGAGCGACCGACGGAGATCTCGTCTGGCGCTACCTGGCTGCCCCCCAGGATCGCCGACTGATGTCTTTCGAACAACTCGAATCCGTCTGGCCGGTTCACGGCAGCGTGCTGGTTCAAAACGGATTTGTGTTCGGAGTCGCCGGCCGATCCAACTTTCTCGACGGCGGCCTGAGGTTCCTGAAACTCGACGCTCGAACCGGCAGCATGGTCGCTGAGTCGATCATCGACGAGATCGATCCGGAAACCGGCGACAACCTGCAAATGCGACATCAGACGCTGCAGATGCCCGTCGGGTTGCCGGACATCCTGTCGAGCGACGGCGATTCGGTTTACATGAAGTCGCAACGGCTGGACCAGGAAGGACAGCGCTTCGACATCGGACCGAACTCGGGCGACTTCGCGGCTCAAGCTTCGGTCCACGCCGGCAAGCACGCTCACCTGTTCGCGCCGATGGGCTTTCTGGACGACACCTGGTTCCATCGCTCTTACTGGGTCTATGGCCAGAGCTTCGCTGGCGGACACGCGGGTTATTACCAGGCGGGTAAATTTGCTCCGTCCGGTCGAATCCTCGTGTTCGATGAAGACAACGTCTACGGCTTCGGTCGCAAACCCGAGCACCTGAAATGGACGACCGTGCTGGAACATCAGCTCTTTTCGGCTCCCCGCGAAGCTCCGGAAGTCCCCGAGAGCGCAAAACCGGATCGTAAAGGCAAAACCAGCAGCGCCTCCATGGTCCGGGTTCCGCTGTCGAACAAGATCGATCCGAGTAACAAGTCAATCTTCGTCGAAGCCTGGGCCAACATCGAAAAGCCAAACGGAGTCGTCGCTGCTCACGGCGGTCCAGCACAAGGTTACTCTTTATTCATCACGAAAGGTCAACCGCAGTTTGCCGCTCGCATCAACGACAAGCTGGTGCAGGTCTCCGGCAAAGAATCCGTTGTCGGCAAGTGGACGAAGCTCGCTGGAGCAATCACCACCGACGGTCAGGTCGCCCTCTACGTCAACGGATCACTGGTCGCTTCCGCAAAAGTCGAAGGACTCATTCCGAAAGCTCCCGTTCAGTCGATTGAAATCGGAGCGGACGACGGCAGCGCCGTGGGCGAGTACCAGTCTCCCTATGGATTCTCCGGCGTGATCGACGACGTGAAGATCATTCATGGATTGTTCACCGCTGCCGATGTTGAGCAGCACATCGAAGCTCCGGAACGACTCGAAGGGAAAGCTGTCTTCGCCAGCTCGTTCACCAACGGGAAAGCCGATGATGAATCAAAAGCCGGCAATCATGGAGAGATCGTCTCTGCGACATCTGTTGTCGGTCGTTCTGGAAAGGCACTTCATTTCACAGGGCAGGCGAAGGGCGGCGGCGGCAGATCCGGCGGTTCATTCGTCGCACCTCACTGGACGAAAGACGCACCACTGTTTGTCCGGGCCATGGTAAAAACCGGGCCAACCCTGTTCATCGTCGGCCCTCCCGACATCGTCGACGAAGCGGAAACGTTCGAGAAGCTGAAGAACCGTGACGTCTCCGTCGAAGCGGTGCTGGCCGAGCAGGACGCGCTGCTCAATGGATCGAAAGGTTCGCTGCTGCGAGCGATCTCTGCAAACGACGGCTCGACGATCTCCGATGTGCAGCTGGACTCGCTCCCCATCTGGGACGGCATGGCCGCCGCCCGAGGTCAACTCTTCCTGTCCACGCAAGACGGAACCGTGATCTGCCTCGGCAAGTAGAAGTCCCAGTGCAGGATTAAACCACGAAATTCACGAATGACACGAAAACAGCTCTTCCGTTTTCGTGTAGTTCGTGGTTGGTTCTATCAGCGACTCTTTCCCTGTCAGTCGTTCAGAATGTGGAACGCAAAGTTCGCGAGAGGGCTCGCAGACCAAGGCCAGAATTCATCGTCTACATCGCGGCAGCTGTCGAGTGTTTACATTTTGCTGGTCTCAAGCCCCGAATGCTGGAGAGATTCTCATGGCTGGAAAATCGTTGACACTTGCAGCCGCGCTGGCAATTGCGATCTCACTTGGTCCAGGCATCCCGACAGTTTCGGTTGGTGTTGGGCCGAGTCAGACGGCGGTCGCTGCCCCAGCGAGTCGCCGTGCGGGCTCCGATTCAGACACGAACAACACTCCGGACACAGAAGGCGGGTCGAGCCGGCAAATCGACATTCAGAAGAAGCTCGATGAACCAACTGAGTTCCATGTCAAGAAAATGCCGCTGATCGAAGTGCTGGGCGCTGTCGAGAAGCTGAGCGGTTTGACCATCACGGTTGAGCTGAGCGAACTCGCGCTGCGGGGAGTCGACCCTCAGACTCCGATGACGCTCGACCTGAAAGATGTCACGCTGCGATCGCTGATCGCTCAGCTCACCAGGCAGGCGCACCTGACTTTCGGAGTTGAAGCGGGCGGCATTCGGATCCCCGCGACAACGCCGCCGCTGGAGTTTCGACTCGTGCCGGACGCCGAGACGGTAGAGGCCGCCGCCGGAGCTCTGGAAGATCTTGAAGAGTCCGACTATCGCGACGGCACGATTCCGAAATCAGATCCTGCCGACGCCAGAAAGTACGCCTGGTTCCCGATTCGTCGAAAGGAAGTCCCGGACGTTGAACTTCCTGTTTCGCTGAACGTTGGTGAATTCCGGATTGGCCTGTTGAGCGATTCGGCACATCACGTTCTGACTGCCGACCGGTCGTGGCATGTTTTGTCTGTGGACATTCAGAACGACAAATTCGAAATTTACAACATCCGCGTGAAACTCGACAAGCTCGGCGGTCTGCATATGCAGCGTCTGTCGAAGCTCTGCCTGGACCGGAAAATGGCAATGATTGTCAACGGCGTCATCATCACAGTGCCCATCGTTCGCGGCGAAATCGGCAGCGAATTCGTCATCACTGGTAACTTTTCGAACGACGAAGTGACTCGCATCGCGGACGGAATTCGCGGAGCAATCGTGCCCGAGGGCAAAGAACTGGTTTACGAATGCGATGTCACGGACGAGGAGACCGGCAAACCGATCGCCGGGGTCGATGTGCTGTGGCGAGTTCGAAAGACTTCGTTCAAGTTGGACGAGACTCCGCTTTTTGAACAACGATTTACGACCGACTCGAACGGGCGGTACCGGGTCACGTTGCCACGAGAAGCGTTCGAGTTCGCTCAACGTACGACCGAATTCGAAGCATTGCATCCTGATTACCTGCCGAAGAAACGCGTCGGTACCAGACTCACTCTACCGGACGCTGTACCTCCCGGATGGTCCGATCTTCGACATCTCAAATTGAGGCGAGGTGTGCCGGTTACGGGCCGATTCATCGAGCCTGATGGTCGCCCGGCAGCAAATCTGGTCCTGATGGTCTCTGTGAATCGTGATGGCCCCGGTCAGGGTTACCCCGGTGACGTCATCGGCCGGACCGATGAAAACGGTCGCTACCGTGTCGTGACATCGCCTGGCTGGCCAAAACGGTTGCACTGGTTCCCGGAGAATTTTGTCAGTGACTCCGTGAAATTGATGAAGAGAACGGACAGCCCAGACTCAATCACGTTCGGCGATCAAGGCACGATTCGTTTGAAGCACGGACCGAGATTGTCCGGACGAGTTCTTGATCAAAGTGGCAAGCCGCTGGAAGGCGTCATCCTGCGGGCCTCCACCGGAACGAGAGTGCCGATTCGATATGCAACCAGTAACACCAAGGGGCAATTCACTTTCACCCCGTTACCACCTGCCAGGTATCGCGTGTCGACAGCCGATGGTTTCTTCGACCCGTTCATTGAGGAGTACCGAAGTCAGCGGCTCGCGAGGCCGTTCAGTGAAGTGACGTTCGAGTTACCCGAATCCGGGACGCCTGAGCCAATCACGATTCAACAAGTGGAATCAGACGTTGTCACAGTGATGGCCTTCGACGAGAACGATGAGCCGACTGAGAATGAGACATTCTGGACCGGTACCAGAACAAATCGTACGGCGATCAGTGAGGCCGCGCCCGACGAGCCAGGGAAATACCGCCTGTGGGTCCGTCGCGATCGGTCAGCAGGCGCGATCACAACACACGGATCGCAAACATCGGTCATACTGTGGCAACGGACCGCAGAGTCTCCATTAGCTCCCGGCGCTTTTCTTTCGCTGGGCAAAGTGAGCGGTGACAACGACGAAGTCATTGTCCGATTTCGTCATAGCGGCGAGATCCGGCTCGTGGTGAAGGTCGGCGACAGAATTGTTCCCTGGGACGCTCGCAGCCTGAGTGTGAGCTACGCTCGGTCCGCAGAGTTTGCGGAACTCGGAGTACCCGATCCTGGATTCATCATCACCGTACCGAAGCAAGGTCCCGAGCACGTCATCCAGCGAGTCGCTCCCGACGAAGATGTGATCATCGACGTCGGGATCAACGGCGAGCGTCGTCAGCAACGCACGGTCCGCGTCGGCGCTGGCGAGACAAAAACAGTCACGATCGATTTCGTCGAGACACTCAACGAAAATCCGTAGCGTGCGTGAAGCCGAATGCCAATTGTTACTGTCGACCGAGTTCGAGGATCTTCGGTAGTTCACCGAGATCAAGATTGCCTCCGGAAAGTACTCCCACAACTTTCTGTCCGGCAAATCTTGAACGTTCGCGCCACGCGGCGGCGAGCGTTGCCGCTCCCGCGCCTTCCGCCAGGTTGTGAGTGTGCTCCAGCAGCCAGTAGACCGCCTGACGCATCTCGTCGTCGCTGACGAGGATCACATCGTCGAGCAACTCTTTCATGATTCCGAATGTCATCTCCGCCGGAACTCGAGTCGCGACGCCCTCGGCCCAGGTATTGCACTCGTAGTCAGTATCGATCTGCCCGTTCTTCCAGGACATGGCAATGGCCGGTGCTCCTTCCGCCTGAATGCCGATCACTTGCGTCTCCGGCCGCAGAGCTTTCGCGACAATGCAGGTGCTCGCCACTCCGCTTCCCAGGCCAATCGGAACAAGTATCACATCGGGGTCCGGCAGGTCGTCGAACATTTCGACAGCCATCGAGCCAACTCCCGCGATCAGCTTCGGCTCGTTAGCGGAATGAACGTAGCGAAGTCCTGTCTGCACGAGTTCGCTCTCGACGTATGCTCTCGCTTCGTCAAAGTCACGACCGTGCTCAATCAGTTTGGAGCCGAGTCGACGAATGGCCGCGACCTTTCCGGGATTGGTTCCGACCGGCACGACGATCGTGCATTCGACACCGAATCGGCGAGCGGCGAACGCCAGCGACTGCCCGTGGTTGCCTGTCGAGCATCCGAGAATCCCGACCGCCCGCTCTTCGTCGCTCAATGTCGACACGAGGTTGATGCCGCCACGAATTTTGAAGGCACCGACAGGCTGGTGGTTCTCATGCTTGACGAAGTATTCGCAGCCAAGCAGTTCGCTCAGGCCGGACCACTCAAAAAGCGGCGTCGGTTTCAATACAGACCGAACACGCGGCAACGCGTCGACCACATCTTCGTACGAAACTGGCAAATTGGGCATTGCTACTTTCGAGGATTCTCGTACCAGACGACGTTCTTACTCTGCTGCCCGGCAATGAGCAGGTCGAGGTCCTTGTCCAGGTCGATGTCTACCGCTCGGATGTCGTACGCATGTTGCTCAGTGGCCACGACGTGCGTTTTGAAATTGCCCTTGCCATCGTTCTCGAACCACGCGGCGATCTGACTGCCGTACGCACATGTCGCGGCGTCGATGTCGCCGTCATCGTCCATGTCGACCACCTGCAGGCAGTGAGGGAATTCCAAGTCCGGGTTGATGTCGTGAATCTTCCAGGTCGGCGCTTCGAACCAGATGACTCCCAGACCGTGGCCGCGAGTCGCAATGAAGTCGACCTTGCCATCGCCGTTAACATCGGCCTGCTGAATGTTGGTTGCTCCGGGGTGTCTGCCCGGCAATTCGTGCCGTGTAAACGGTTTCGTAGGGTCGTCCGAAGCTTCCCACCAGTAGAACCATTCACCGAGGCCCGACTTGTCCTGCGCCCCGCCTTTGGCGCCCATAGCAATGTCCGCTCGACCGTCGCCATTGACGTCGCCGATACCGAGGTAATGGCTCAGGCCCGGAGCATCTCCCCGGGCAAAGATGTTGCGTTGCCAACTCTTCGCCGTGCGAGGTCTATTCGGAACTTTCAACCACGCTCCCGAGTCCGGAAACGCTCCAACCGGTTGAGCGCTGTTGGCGAGCAGATCGACTTTTCCGTCGCCATCAACGTCACCTTTGAGCAGCCCGTGAATTCCGTTGATCTCCTGATCAGCAATGCGGACTTTCCACACTCCGACCGTCGGATTGTCCGGACATTCCAGCCATGCGACGAGGCCCGGCTGATATCGCGCGCCGATGAAGTCTTCATCGCCATCGTCGTCGACATCGAAGTGTTCGCTGTGAATGAAATTGTGTCCCGGCGTTTCATCGATGATGTGTTGGGTCCACGTCGGAGCGACGAACAGCCGCGTCTTGCCGCCGCTGTTGCTGATGATGTCAGGTTTTCCGTCTCCGGTGAAATCCGCAGCTACCGCCGTATTTGTATGCTCGCCTTCGAACACAACGTGCTTCTTCCAGGGTTGGTCAGCGGCTTCGACTGAAACAGCCGAAGCAACGATGAACGCGAACTTTGTCGCTGATTTCAGCGTGTAACAGCTCATACAGAATTCTCCTGAAGGACGACGTCTGGCATCAATCTGATGAGTTTTGTGCCACCCTGAGTCGCTCATCGTTCAATACTTGCTCGTCTGATTACAAATTTATCAGACTGTGGGATAACACGGCGACTTTGTCTATTGACGGAAGTGCGACGACGTTCTCTGCCGCTGCTAAACAGCTTTCAACCCGTCAACGACGGGCAAACGCAGGACTCGTATAGCGGGCGGCAATGAGCCAAGGATTCCGAGTGCCAGTCCTGTCCCATATCCGATCATCAGTGAGACGCTGTCGATTCGAAGTTCGAAGGCGCCCATCGTGAAACGCACGGCGGAGCCGTTCACAATGAATAACGCACAGGCCGACGCTATCAGGGATGCAGTGACAGCCAGGATCGTGCCTTCCTGAACGATACTGATGACCGCCGCTCTGCGCAGAAATCCGATGGTCTGCAGCGTTGCCAGTTCCCGGACACGACCAACCACTGCTCCGTACATTGTGTTGAGTCCCGCGAAAACTCCCGCAGCAAAGATCAGCATCACGACCAGCCAGGCGAGTAATCGCACCGGTTTGTAGTCCTTTTGAAGTGTTTCGAAATACTCGACCTGCCGAATGGCCTGCAGTTCCAGATCGAGTCGTTCTTTGCAGAAGAGATCGACATCCTGAAATTCGGCGTCTGGTTTCAGTGTGAGTGCGACTAGACTCAAGTCCTGTCGCTTCATTGCCTGTTGCAGACCGTCCAGCCGACACCAGACTTCTGACTCGAAGACTGATCCGGCGGCCGAAAACACACCGCTGATTCGCCACTCGCGACCTTCAAACCACAGCGATTGTCCGACGCGAGTCGCTTCCTCGGACGCTCCCATTTTCGTCGTTGCCAATCGACCGACCATGACCTCGTCGGACTGAGGCCAGTCACCTTCAACGATTTCGATTTGAGCATGCACCAGCAACGCCGCCGGCGTAACGCCTCGTACCAACCCCATTCCCGGGGCACCTTCCGCCGAAGTTCGAACTTGAGTTCCCAGATACAATTCTGGTGAGGCGAACCTTTTGCCGTATTGCTCCTGGACACCGTCGATGCTTGCTGCCACCAGGTCGGAAGTGCGCATCGGAACGGACGAATACTCCAGGTTCTCACCCATGCCGAGTGAAAACACGATGACAGTTTGAGGATCCCCACTGACGGCCAGCGCACGTTCGAGACCTCGGATAAAGCCAACCACGACCAGCACCAGCAGCACGACGGTCGTTAATCCCAGCAGCGTCAGTCCACTGCGCAGTGGACGACGAAGCAGATTTCGGATGCCATATTCCCAGGGAAGAAGTGCCACAGGACGCTCCGGAAAACTGTTGCATGAGCGAATGAAATCATCGTCTGATTGTGCAGGACCAGCAGCCAGAAGCAGCGCTCATTGACCCACGCGCCATGCTCGTCCCACGCAGATCAGTCGATGTCGGCATAACGAAACGAATTGACCATGTAATCCGTCGACAACGGTTTACCGTCGACTTCAATGTACGGGTAAACGAAGAAATTCAAAGCCGGACCGGACTGCTTCGGGACTAGATTCAGGTCACGGCCAGACGAGAAGGCCACGCGGTTCTCAGTCAGGTTGCCGAAATAGTAGTCCTTCAACTCCGGACGCTTGTCTGCTTCTGAGATATCGGTCGGAACCCAGCCGTGCTCACCCGTGTGGAAGAAGGCCCAGCAGTGGTAGCCTCCGATTGATCCCTGCCCGCGTGACTCCGGAATTGGAAAACCGATTTCAAAGCGAGCCGGCAATCCTTTCGCTCGGGCCAGAGAGATGAAGAGGCTGTGAAAGTCCGTGCAATTGCCGAACTGGCTGTCGCAGGCCCAGACCGAATCTCCGTTGCCATACCCCGGTCGAGACTTGTCGTACTTCATGTGAGTATCGACTCGGTCATAGAGGAAACGCCCAAGTTCCAATGGGCCTCTCGGAGCGTTCAGATCTTTGAGCAGTTCCAGCGGTCGCCCGGTCGTCGGGACGAGGCGGTTCGGCTTGAGAAACATTCGACGCTCGGTTGCGTCAAGTTCTTTCCCGGTTTTGCTGAGCGCCTTCACTTCGGTTCGGGTCACGTCGTAGGTCACGGAGAAGCTGACTTCGCCGGACTGCGGCGCTATCGTTTCGAAGTAGAGAATACTGTTGCCGTATTGAAGCTCTTTGTCGGTTCGGGCGGTGGCTGGAAACTGCGACGCCTTCACGGAAACGCATTGGTGCTCACCGGTGGTCGGAACTGGCAGCCAGACTCGGACGCTCGTCAGCGGTTTCAGATTGATGGCCTTGCCAGCGTACTCGAACTCAAATTGCCGAATCTTCCCGGCATGCTTCAACGCGGTGGAAGCAAAGTCTTCACCGCTGTCGACGCATGTTTCAATTGTGTCTGGTGACAACGCTGAGGCTGTCGCCGCGACAAATAACAGCTCGACGGAAATGGTGGCGATCGTAACGAGCAGTACGACTCGGCGGGCGAGTTGATTCCGATGGATGGGTGTTGTCACGAGCCGGACTCCGATTTCACAATTCACAGACTGCGGATGACGTCGAGAATTCGATCCAGTTCGTTTTCGACAACGACCGGTCCGTTGGCGAAGGTCACCGAATCGATTCCATGTGCAGCCAGTTTGGAATCGATCTCACCGTTTGTCGAGGAGTGGTAGGCGACCGTTGCATTCGGATCCTTGAGTTGATGGCCGGTCAGAATGCAGACCACCTGATCGCTCGGCGCAATGATACCTTCTTCGCGAAGCAGTTTTGCACCGGCGACGCTGGCTGCGCTGGCCGGTTCACAACCGAAACCGCCAGCACCTATTTGAGCTTTAGCGTCGAGAATTTCCTGATCGGAAACCTGTCGAACAACACCATGGCACGCGTCGAGTGCCCTCAGGCACTTCTTCAGGTTGACGGGACGGTTGATTTCGATGGCGGTCGCCAGTGTTGATGCTCGACGATTCTCGGCGTCCATCTGTGCAAAGAACCCGTCGATCGTCGCGTCGTCGGTGCGACCGTCGTTCCATCGGACAGAACGCTCGTTGTAAAGCTGGTGCAGCGTGTTCGCTCCGGCCGCGTTGATCACAGCCAGCCGAGGCACTCGATCGATCAGTCCAAGATCTTTCAATTCCAGAAACGCCTTGCCGAAGGCGCTCGAGTTGCCGAGGTTTCCACCGGGGACAACGATCCAGTCGGGCGGTTGCCAGTTCAACGCTTCCAGCACGCGGAACATGATCGTTTTCTGACCTTCGAGCCGGAACGGGTTCACGCTGTTGCACAGGTAGATCTTCTCGCGCTGGCAGACTTCGCGAACCTGTTTCAGTGCGTCGTCAAAGTCGCCCGCGATCTGCAGCGTGTGTGCTCCGTAATCGAGCGCCTGCGACAGCTTCCCGAAGGCAATCTTCCCAGTACCAACGAATACCAGCGCATTAAACAGCTGGGCGGCACTGCTGTAGATGGCCAGCGAGGCGCTGGTGTTACCGGTTGACGCGCAGGCGGCGAACTTTGCTCCAACCATTCGAGCGTGCGTCGACGCAGCGGTCATACCGTTATCTTTGAAGCTGCCGGAAGGGTTCAGACCTTCGTACTGCAACAACACGTTGGAATCGTTCAGGCCGACGTATCTCGAAATCAGATTACTTTCGCGCAGGATGGTCTGACCTTCGCCGATCGTCACGATGCTCGCTTCCGGAGCAAAGGGCAGCAGGTTGCGAAAACGCCAGACGCCACTGAAATCCAGAGGGTTGCGACGCGTCGACCAGCGGGCTTCGAACTCCGACAACGATGACGGAACCTCTAAACGGTCCCAGTCGTAGCCGATGTCGAGCAGGTTTCCGCATTTCGGACAGGCGACGAGAATCTCGTCGATCCCGTACGTGGAACGACAATCCGGCTGAATGCAAACCTGCCATGCGGTGTCCTGACGCGTGGTGGTCGAGGTTGCTGCTTCAAGTGTCGACATGGAAATTACCGAGGTTTCACAAAAAAGAATTCAATGACTGTGAGCTGGCCTGCGTCAGTTGCTGGTTAATCTTTGATTGACTGGCCGTTGTTTCGACGGCGATGTTCGGTGAGTTCCGCTTCAAGTGCTTTTCGCCTTGAATCAAGCTGGGCTTTAATGGTGTGAGAGTGGGTTCGGACTGCGGTGAGGTCGCCAAAAGCCAGCAGCGTGATCCAGCACCCGAGCAGAATAACAACCAGCCAGTAAACTGCCGCGACAAGTGGTCCAAACTGCCAGATGAAGATATCTCCAAGACCGATCGCACAGCCAACAAACGCGACTGCCGATGATGCCTGCATCCGTCTTCGATATCGGTTCCGAAGATGCTGTATATCAAGATCGCTGTGCGACGCGTCGTGCCGATGTTTCTGCCACGCACGAACGTGCCCGACCATCATTCCCGATCCGAGCAGTACCAGAGATCCGCCGAACACGGCTGCAGGTATCCAGTTGTTGTCCTCAAGTGCCATGCTTCGTATCAGTATCAGTCAGCGAGCCGCTGGAGTCGGAAGTTGGAGAGACAAACAGCAATCTGTTCGACGATTCGTTACGACGCAATAACGTAGCGATTCGAGCGACAGGTTCCCACGGACTGAGCAGACGTCGTGATTCCTGCAACTGGAACGGTACGTCATCCAGCACTACCAGCTGCACACGGTGAACGAGCCAATTCTGGCAACCTGCCGGACTCCGCTGGTCGACGATGTGTACCGCACGAGATTCTGCACGCACTTGCTCGGCAGGAGATCGGCAACAGAAAGCGGCCTGCCCGGAACCGATTCCGTCGCAGGCCGCGTGCTTCGTGCGAATCAATAAGGTCAGTATTCAACCTTCAACAGAATCGAGAAGCTCGTTGAGTGAACGTCGAGCGTTCGGGTTGAGCAGCTCGGCACGTTCCAGTTCTGTCTTCAGTTCGTCGCTTCGACCGAGACGTTCCAGCGTGCCCAGAAACAGGACTCGCGTATTCCAGTCGCGCGGTTGTCGTTCGATCGCGACCTTCAGGTCAGCGTATGCCTGATCAAGTTGACCGGCCTTGTAGAGCGAGAGACCTCGCTTGTAGTAGCCGACGGATTGTCCTGGAGCGAGGCTGATGAACCGAGAATAGCTTTCGGCAGCCGCCAGATAATCCTGATGAGCGAGCTGTCGCTGTCCCAACTGGTAGTAAACGCCAGATTCCAAAGCGGTCTTCGAAACGCCGGCCGTCAGCAACAAACCAAACAACATCGACGCGGCAAAGACAGCCAGTGGATGGGCGTTGATTGTGAATGTCGGCTGCTGCTTGTTCTGTGCCTGCCGACGGCGGAAGAGTTCACGCACGCACATGGTGACCGGCACCAGAAAAGCGGTTAGCCCAAGGACAGTAACAGGAACGACCCACATGCCATTCCAGTTTTCGTGCAGAAGAATTAGAGCCAACAGCGTGCTGGCGACTGACAGGATCGCCCCGGCGATAATGGTGCCATCTGTCTTGAGTTTCGTCATGTGGTACTTCAATACCGAGTCTCTCGTCTGTGTCGATTCTACCCTGGCGTTGTTTTCCGGATTCATGTGAGAGCCTTGCGTTGAGAAGAGAGGAAGCTGGATGTGTGATCCGTCTGTCGGCGAGTGAGGCGCCGCATAGACCATGCTACCCACACCTTCCGGGCTAGTTTCCAACGAAGTGCCGAAACGGACTGCTTTGGGGTGTCAGTTGACACCAGGTCTTACGGTTTGGTCTGGCAAGCAGATTTATTCGCAGCCATTTCTTCCGTCGACGAACAAAAGGCCGGTGCAACTTCCAGGAGCTGCGGCAACGGCGATGCGCCGGTAGCAATCTCGTGCGGGGCCGCAACGTTACGATCCCGACACCTGGATCTTCCGCGGCGACGATTTCGGCGTGTGCGGAAGGAAGACTTCCAGCACGCCGTTGGTCAACTTTGCGGTGATGCGATCATGATCGACGTTGTCGCTGAGGATGAACGATCGCAGGAAATCGCCGTCGTGATACTCCTGGTGAATCAGCCGTGCCTCTGCGGGAGCAACCGGAGGAACTCGACCAAACAGCGTCAGTCGATTGTTCTGGACCTGCAACTCCAACGTATCGAGAGAAACACCAGGCAGATCAGCGCGCAGGATCAATCCCTCATCGGTCTCGTGAATGTCGATCGGCGGAGTAAACACGTACTGCTCGACAGGCGACGCCGAACCAGCATCATGACCGGCCTGCTGATCAGTATCGGCAGACTGTGGATCCGCGTGAGAACGAGAAAGATTATGATTCATGTGGTGATCCCCTTAACCGCCCGTCACGGGAATCTGACGGGGAGTTTCTGCCAGAGCTTTTGGCAGCACGATACGCAGAATCCCGTTGGTCAGATCTGCGTTCAGGCCGTCCTCGGCAACACGCTCGGGCAAAGACAGCGAACGTTGCCACATTCCGTGTGGGCGTTCCTGTCGCCGATATCGGGTTTCGTCAGCGCCTTCATCGAGTTTGCGGCCTCCGCGAATCGTCAGCACCCCGTTGGCGATTGCAAGGTCAAGGTCGTCCGTCGAGACACCGGCGATCTCCGCCGTAATCAGGTAATGGTCGTCAAGATCGTACAGGTTGATGGGAGGATACTGCCTGCCAAAACGCAGCCCCTGAAACGTCAGGTTGACGCTTTCCAGAATGCTGTCCACTTCGCGTTCGAGATCGCTGAACGCATCGCTCCAGCTATGTCCCCAACGAAACACTGCCATGATTGTGGCTCTCTTGAACAACGAAACCGAAGCTGGTTTCACACATCAGCTTCAACCGGTACGAAATCCCGCAGCGAACCCGCACAACACAGCACGACCTGTCGAGCAAACTCTGTACCGCACCCCCGACACCGCCTCGCGGGAAGAATGTCTGGCTCGTAACCGTTGAACAATTCAAGTGATACGTCAAACAGGATGGAACATTCAGTCGACGGGACTCGCTGCCGGATTGGCAAGCTGCCAAACAGGCAGCTCGCTCCAGACCCTCATGGACGAGCATGATGTGGAACCGCTGGTGACTGTTAAGATGCTGAGGTAGAAATCCTTTCAAGCGAATAGAATCCTCGCCGGAAACTCGCCTGTCCAAAACCACTCACCTGAATACTGGTGCGAACTCATGCCTGGAGACAGCACTCGGAACGCCGTTTACGTTGGTAGTTTCGATCCGCCTACACTCGGTCATCTAGACATCATTCGACGGGGAGCCAGGCTCTTCGACCGGTTGATTGTCGGGATCGGTATCAACCCGGACAAGGAGCCTCTATTCAGCCCCGATGAACGCATCGCCCTCGTGGGAAAGATGGTTTCTGATTTGCCCAATGTGGAAATCAGTTGCTTCGATAATCTGACAGTCACCTTCGCTCGGAACGTCGATGCTGCCGTATTGCTCCGAGGAGTTCGCACGGTTAGCGACATCGAAATGGAATTCACGATGGCGCTGACCAACCATTCGTTGGCGCCGGATATCGAAACCGTATTCCTGATGGCCAGCGACAAGTACTCGCACATCTCCAGCACGCTGATCAAGCAGATTGCGAGAATGGGTCCCGATCTGGCAGCCACAAGCCTGGAACGTTTCGTTCCGGCGTGCGTGATTGAACCGCTGCTCGCCCGCTACCGAAAACCAACCGAGCGATGATCAAGCGGTGACTTCCGGGATCAGCTTGTCGAGGACTCCGTTGACGAACTGGCCGGACTGAACAGAGCCGAAGGCCTTGGCGATTTCGATGCACTCGTCGAGTACGACTGCAGGAGCGGTCCCCATCATAGTCATCTCGTAAACGCCCATGCGGATGATGTTTCGATCCGTCGGTGACATGCGGGAGACTCGCCAGTTTTCAGCGATGGCCTGAATCTTCCGGTCGACATCCTCGCCAATCGAAAGTGTCCCCGCATAAATCTGCCAGGCGAACTCTCGCAGGTTCTCGGTCTCGACCAGTTCGTCGAGCATTTCATGCGCGACATGCTGATCGATGTCGGGATTCAAATCACGTTGATAGAGCAGTTGAAGGGCTGCTGTACGGGCTTCTCGACGTCGTGCCATTACTGATCGTGTTACCGTTGAGGATGATTAAAGTGGGCAGCGTCGTGGCAATCAGTTTTCAGGTCGGAAAGTGCGACCATGCATTCCGGGTTCTGAATCGCCGAATTCTTCAAGAATCACGCAGGTACAGGAAACACAGAGTAATCCCCAGCCTGCGAATCTCTCTGCTCAGTCGGACAGAATACCTTCTGCTTTCAATCGCTTGAGCGTCGTGATGACCTCGATAGCGGCCAGCGCGGCTTCGTGACCTTTGTTACCGACTTTTCCGCCGGCCCGATCAATGGCCTGCTCCATCGACTGGCAGGTCAGAACTCCAAACGTCACCGGGATTCCACTTTTCTGACTGGCTTCCCGCAATCCGGCGGCGACCTGGTGATTGATGTAGTCGTGATGAGTGGTCTGTCCCTGAATGACCGCTCCCAGACAGATCACGGCATCGAACTTTCCGGAATGTGCAAGTTTGTCCGCAATCAATGGCAGCTCGAACGAACCTGGAACTCGGACAACGGTGATGTTGTCATCATGCGCTCCGTGACGACGTAGCGTGTCGAGCGATCCTTCGAGCAGACGGTTCGTGATGAGTTCATTAAACCTCGCCACAACGATGGCGATGGACTCGCCTGTCAGGATCAGTTTGCCTTCAATTTCTTTCGGCATGGTAAATCAGTCGTAGCCTCAGCAGGTAGAATTCTGTTTTGTGGACGCCGTGTCGTGACCTCGCGACGAAGCATCGCCATTGCCACGAGTCGAGAAGACTAACTCAGATTCATCGAGAGCAGAAATTCGTCATTGGTCTTCGTCTTTCGCATTCGACTGGTCAAGAGCTCCATCGCCTCAACCGGATTCATGTCGTTCAGGACTCGCCTCATCACCCAGATCCGCTGCAGTTCATCGGCGGTGAAAAGCAGTTCCTCGCGGCGAGTTCCCGAGCGATTTACATCAATCGCCGGCCAGACACGTTTTTCGACCATACGTCGGTCAAGGTAGAGTTCGGTGTTTCCCGTCCCTTTGAACTCTTCAAAGATAACTTCGTCCATCTTCGAGCCGGTGTCGACCAGAGCCGTTGCGACAATCGTCAGGCTGCCACCGTGTTCGACATTACGAGCCGCCCCGAAAAATCGTTTCGGATGCTGCAGTGCGTTGGCGTCGACACCGCCGGTGAGGATCTTGCCGGAGTGAGGAACTTCAGTGTTCCATGCCCTGGCGAGTCGTGTAATCGAGTCCAGGTAAATAATGACATCGTCGCCGTATTCAACCATCCGCTTGGCTTTTTCGATCACCATTTCGGAGACCTGAATGTGTCGGCTGGGCGGCTCATCAAACGTGCTACTGACGACTTCACAGTTGGTTCCGCGAATCTCACGTTCCATGTCCGTGACTTCTTCCGGTCGCTCGTCGATCAGCAGAACGATGACGTACGCGTCGGGATGATTGATCATCGTCGCTTTGGCGAGTTGTTTCAGCAGAATTGTCTTGCCGGCCTTCGGAGGCGAGACGATCAGCCCTCGCTGGCCCATGCCGATCGGCGCGAGCAAGTCAACGACTCGCGTACTGAGTTCATTCGGATCGTTCGCGAGAATCAGACGCCGATTCGGGTGCAGCGGAGTCAGGTCGTCGAATGAAACTTTCGCGGTGACAAGATTCGGGTCCTGGCCGTTGATCGCTTCTACTCGAAGGAGTGCGAAGTATCGTTCATTTTCTTTCGGAGGCCGAATCTGACCGGCCACGGTTGCACCTGTCCTCAGACCAAAACGGCGAATCTGGCTGGGCGACACGTAAATGTCGTCGGGGCAGGGCAGGTAGTGGTATTCAGGGCTGCGCAGGAAACCAAAGCCGTCAGGAAGGATCTCCAGAGTCCCCTCGCCAAACATCAGGCCGTTGATTCTGGTCCTGGCTTTCAGAATTTTGAAGATCAGGTCCTGCTTCTTCAGACCGATGACGTCGCTCAGTTCTTCGTGTTCGGCGAGTTCGAGCAACTCTGCCATCGACATGCGATGAAGTTCGGCGATGTGCAGGTCGCCTTGTTTAATTTCTTCGTATCGCCGGTCAGAGGGGAAAGCATCCTGGCTGCTCTTTGCCTGTTGAACTTCTGACATGATTTGAGCCATTGCAGATGGGGTGAGGTGCCACGCTGGATTCATTGCGACTCGACGAGCTGACTGCCCGGAAGTCGTAAGAAGGGTTCGAATCAGCAGCACCCCTGGGATAGAGGGGTCATAACGTGAAAACAGGTGCCTGACTCGAACGAGTCAGACTGAATTCGGGGAATGCACTTCGGGGAACATCAGCTGGTGTGAAAAAGTGGGTCGTCAGTCGACGGACAGCTTGTCGTCAGGCGAGTTTTGATGATCTGCGAACCGGGCCTGAATAAACGGGACGAGTTGTTTGATAGCGTCTTCCAGAGTTCCGGAATTGTCGACAACAAAGTGTGCTGCGACTCTTTTTTCTTCAATTGAAATCTGACTCGCTTCGCGTCGCCGGAGTTCATCCGCCGTCCAGTCGCGATTCTCCTGAACCCGCGCCAGACGCACTTTGAACGGTGCATCAACAAAGACGATAGTGTCACAAAGATCGTTCCAGCCAGCTTCCAGCATCACGGCGGCATCCAGCACGACGATCTCAATGTCGTCTGGAATGTCACTCAGCTGCTCTTGAACCTGTCGTCGAATCTCAGGATGAACGATTTCCTCCAACCTGATGCGTGCTTGTTTTTTATGGGTGTCTGAACCGAAAACTTCCCGAGCCAGCAACTTTCGACTGACCTCAGCACCGTCGAAAACGACATCACCAAATGCCTGTCGAATACGATCCTTCACGGACTGCAAACCGAGCACTTCATGCCCGATCCGGTCCGCGTCAATCGTCAATGTTCGGAAAGTGTTTGAAAGACCTCTGGAAACCGCGCTCTTCCCGGATCCAATGCCCCCAATGAAACCCACGACGAGAGTTTTTTTTCGCGGTGACACGCCTGGCGGGAACTCAGAAGAAAGGCGGGGAATTCGACGCAATCCGTTGCGCGAGGAAACGTTGAACGACGGAATCCCATCCGTACGGGAGTGAGTCAGAGATGGCTCGTTTGGAATGTGCAATCATCCTGCCCTAACGCTCAGCAACTGTCAACCAATCGACCGTCGCGGAGGGATGCGGAAACTCTGTTTCTGCTGGGTGGCTCGTCCAGAATGGGCGGGTCACGCAGCGACAGGATGCTTCATCCTCAGCGTCCGATCGCTATGGAGCGATGAGGGATGGCGTGATCTGATGGTGACGCTGCCTGAGACTGCGGCATCCGACCGCAAGCGATCCAACCACCCACTACTGTCGGCGAGCAGCCGAGCAGTCGGACATGGACAGTCGGTTCGCCAGCTTCACTCGAAACCCGGATTGACCCCGTTTTGAGGATTCTGATATTACCCGCTGCGCGTCCGAGTCGTGATCAATTGCTGCGACTCGGTCGGAACTGTCTGAACGTCTCAAAACGGGAGAACGGGGACTCGGACAGCACATTTTTCTGTCGAACGGGTTGGGAGACCCATTCGACAGGCCTGCGTCAGGGAAGACGCTGGAACGATCCTTACCCGGACTCACCGCTGATCTGCGAGCCGCAAGGCCTGCAAGCAGATCCCGGCGTGTCAGGTTCGGATAGCACATCAGGGAGGATTCACTTGAGCGACCCGACGAATCGACTTCGTGTCCTGTTTGTCGATGACGAGGCCATGATCCGCGAGGTCATGCGCATCGAACTGCCGCGCATGGGCCACGACGTGACCGTCTGCGAAAGTGGCGAGAAGGCACTCGAAGTCATTGAAACTGGCTCGTTCGATGCCGCGATCGTCGACCTTAGAATGCCAGGCATTGATGGCTGGCGAGTGGTCGACCATCTTAAAGCTGTCTCGCCAGACACTCAGATCATTATCCACACCGCTCACGGAAACCTCGACGAGGCCGTGACGGCGATCCGTCGTGGCGCCAATGACTTTCTGCAGAAGCCCTGCAAACTCGTCGACATCGCAACGGTGCTGCAACGAGTCGCCAGTAATCGGACTCTGGCCAACAAGACGAGAGCTCTCGAACAGCGTTTGAAGCTGGTGGAAGGTTCGGCTGAGCTCATTGGAGATTCGGCACCGATGCAGCGTGTCAGAAAACTGATCAGCAAGATTGCGCCGACAGATTCCAGCGTGCTGATTCTGGGCGAAACGGGCACCGGCAAGGAACTGGCCGCTCGCAGTATTCACGAACAAAGCAAACGCAACAACATGCCGTTTGTCGCTGTAAATTGCGGAGCGCTGCCTGAACAACTCGTCGAAAGCGAATTCTTTGGACATCGCAAAGGAGCGTTCACCGGAGCGGACACCCACCGCAAAGGCCTGATCGAAATGGCCAACGGCGGCACACTGTTTCTCGACGAACTTGGCGAACTCGACAAAGCCACTCAGGTGAAACTGCTGAGGTTTCTGGAATCAGGCGAACTGCGACGCATCGGCGAGAACGAGTCGTTCCACGTTGATGTTCGAGTTGTTTGCGCCACCAATCGCCCGCTGCAGGAAATGGTTGACGAAGGCTCGTTCCGGGAAGATCTCTACTTCCGAGTCAACACATTTGAGATTCACTTACCGACGCTTCGAGACCGTACCGACGATGTGAAACTGCTGTCTCAGCATCTGATCGAGCGGCACCGCAACAAACACGGCGGACGGTCAGTCGAACTCACGAAAGATGCCGTCGAGGCTTTGAAAACGCACGCATGGAAGGGCAACGTGCGGGAACTGGCCAACTCGATCGAATACGCGCTGACGTTGTGCAACGGAGAAAGAATCATCGCCAGCGACTTGCCGGATTCCATTGGTGCGACAACTTCGTCGACGAAGCCAGTAAACATCGACAAGGCGTCTGGCCTTCTGTGGGATGCAGGCGAAACCAAAACGCTTCGGGAGATCGAAATGGACCTCATCTACCGGGTGCTGGACAAACACCACGGCGACAAGCCTCGCGCAGCAGCCGAGCTGGGGATCGCTCTGAAGACGCTGTACAACAAGCTCAACCAGTACGAAGCCAGCGGCGCTGCCGGCTAGCAGGACCCAACGGCACTGCTATTGGATTTCCTAATTCGTGGGGTGTGCATCCTGAAGTCGATCCTCGATCCAGTGCCGGGCGATGCGGGTGATCGCTTCTGCAACGTTCGGCGAGGTTTCGGATGCGAGCCAGACGTGCCCGAATGCTCCCGCCGGAATCGACGCGGCTACATCAGCCGGGAGATCGATGATTGCCGTCACTCGGGGTTCTGTCAGAACCAGTTCGGTGCCGGACTCGGAATCTGTGTTCGCCTTGACGGCCAACGGGCCGCCAGCGGGGGCGGTCAACGACTCGTGAAGTGGCGTCCTGGACGCACCAGGAAGAATTCTTCTCACCGAGCCCTGCACGACGCCGACCGTCCGCAGACGCACGGCGATGGTGGCGTTGAGTCCCGAGCGGTCTGCTGACGCCTTCAGCCAGCGCGCGTCGTCCTGAGAGATGCTGACACGCAGCTCCTTCCGTGCGTCGTCGCCGATCGCCACCAGTTCAGTTCCCGGTTGCGCGTAAGTGCCTTCGGCCCAGACCAGAGACCGCGACATGACGCGCCCGGCAACGGGAGCACGTACGGTCAACGATTCAATCTGCTCCCGCTTTTCGTCGAGGCGTTTCTGCAGCTCCGCGTAAGTTTCGGTTTCGACCTGCACGGCTGCGGGCTCGCGCTTTCCAATAAACTGTTGTCGGCGGATGTTTGATTGCTCAATAGCCGCTTCGACGTCCGCGACTTCGTTGGTGAGTTCTTCATTCTCAAGTTCGATCAGCAACTGCCCGACCGCCACAGCCTCGCCATCGACAACGTGAACGCGGCGGATGAACCCTGGCGTTTCCGTGCGAACGACCGCAAGATCCTGATGATCCAGAATGCCTGGCGCCGTCGCTCCGGCTGGCCAGGGAACGAGAAACAGAATCGATCCGATGGCCGCGATGACGACGGTGCCGACCATGGCCGCTCGGATCGGCTTGCGCGGGTCGAGACGTGCCAGCAGCCAGAACTTCTTAACGAGCTTCAGTAGTGGACGACCGAACCACAACAGCACACCGGCGACAGCCAGAATGATTCCTGCACCGTGAAACAGCACCGAAGCAGAGATCAGCAATCCGGCACAGATGAGCATCCGCCAGGCAAAGGCTGCCAGACCGTACGTGGCCGTCAGAAACGCATCCTGGCTGGAACTGCGAACGCCGTCGGCTCTGACTCCGAAAAACAGACGATTCGCCAGACGATTCACATGCTGCGAGCTGTCGGTGTACAGGTTCGGGCGGTCCAGAAGATCGGACAGGATGTAGTACCCGTCGAACTTCATCAGCGGGTTCGCGTTAAACAACAGTGTTGTGACGCTGGCCGACCAGATCATGTTGACCAGCAGGTGCGACAGCAGCGGCGAGTCGGTCGTCGTCCAGAAAATCGCAGCCAGCGAGGCGACGGTCAGCTCGGCATAGATGCCAGCCGCCGCGGTTTGAATCCGCTGCCAGCGAGACGGGAACCGCAGCGATGACGTCACGTCAACATACGCCACCGGCGCCAGCAGAATGAAGATGATCCCTGAGTCTCGGATCTCGCCGCCATGACGACGGCAGGCGACGGCGTGCGACAGTTCATGCACGATCTTCAGAAACAGCCAGGCCAGACCCAGCCAGACCCAGTTGGAGCGATGCAGCACGGTCGCCCATGACGTTTCGAAGCGAGTCCAGTTGCTGGCAATCGCGACCGCAGCTGCGAGCCAGATCGCCGCTGAAATCACAATCACCGCCCACGAGTGCAGCCACGATGTCAGTGGCAGCAGCCTGGCGATGATCGCATCGGGGCTGCCAAATGGCAGCTTAAGCCAGAACGGGTTCAGTCGCTCGGTCAGTGATGCTTTCCGTCGCGGAGCGGCGACCGAGTTATTCTTCCTGCCAGCTTCCAGCGAAGCCTCGGACAACTCGGCGAGGTCATTCTCCAGCAGCCACACGACGATCGAAGTAGCCTGGTCTTCTGAAAACGCGTCGGGACCAAAGCGACGAGCGGTCAGGCTGACACCCTCACCAATCGTTGTGTCTCCGTCGAGCAGCGAGATGAACGCGTACTCGGTCACCCCAATTCGAAAGAAGCGACCCGAGTGGCACGCCTCGATCTGGTACCACTCTTTCCAGCGGCCTCGACGAGGTACAAAGGTCAGGTCATCACGCAGATGAACTCGGGAGTGCAGCAACTCCCGGGTTGAAGAATCAATCGCTGGCCGGGACACGCTACCACCCCATCCAGAACAGAAATGCTTCGTAAGGCCGATGGAAGATGATCCAGCCGAGCGGTTCCAGACCGCTGTCGATGCTGGCTCCTCCGTGCATCCCCGGCAGCAGGCGACCGTCCGGATTGTCGAATTCGACCTCGCCAATGAAGACGTGTTCGTCGTCCTTCATTTCAGAGCGGGGATGAACCCGGATCAGTTGTCCTGTCAGCGAGTCGCCGCGAAAGCCTTCAAGGACGACGCTCACTTCCTGCCCGGTGGCTACAAACGCGATGTCTGTTTCGGGAATCGCCACTTCAACAACCATCCGATCGATCGGCGCAATTTCGAACAGCGTGTCACCGGTCGCCAGCGGAATTCCTTCGGAACGTTTGAGGTCGCCAGCGATCACGAGTCCGGGGATCGGGGTGCGGATCTCAAGATTCTCGCTGCGGTGTGTGAGTAGCCGTTGCCGCAGTTGCAGCCGCTCCATTTCGTATCTCGCAAGCTGAGCGGAGGCGATGTCCTGTTTCGCCAGATGAGTGTCCCGCTCTTTGGCCGCTCGATGATGCTCCGCGTCGGCTCCGGCGACTTCGAGTTTGATTTCGCGATCGTCCATGCGTGCCAGCAGCTGGTTCGCCACGACGACATCGCCGGGTTCAACGAGCGTCTTATCAAGTGTGCCAGCGAAGGGCGCGGCGATGAATCGTCGGGTCACCGGTTGAAGTTCGCATTTGCCGCTGACGTTGTGCGGCAACGGTATGGCAAGCAGCCCGGCAATCATCACTGTTGCGAAAGTTGCCGTCCGGCGCGGTGACCCTCCCGCTGTCTTCAAAATCTGATCCAGTGTTCGTTTCCAGGCGGGACGCTGTGCACGCTTCACCAGTTCAAGCGTTTCCGCGAGTCGGTATTCGCACGCCAGGATGAACCGGCTCGTCGCCTGAGATTCAACCAGTGTGGAGTCACCCGGAAACAGCCACGCTCCGTACACGGAGCCATCCCGGTTTCGCAACGGCGATCCGATCACGCAGGTCGCGATGCCGTCCTCGACCAGCCGGCGGTGAGTCATGAGTCCGAGCCGCTGAGTCTCGGACTCCGGCGGCCAGACGGTACGTTCGTTTCGAATCACGATCTCATCGAGCGCGGCTTCCAGAGACGATCGCTCTACAGTGTCCAGGGTGGTTCGCAAATCACCTGAACAGGCTCGCAAATGGCAGCTGCCCGATTCCGAATCAAGAGTCCCGATCGCGACCTGCGGGCAACCGGTGTGTCGAGACATTTCGTCTGCCAGGATCTGACAGGCCTGGCTGAAGGTGCTGGCTCTTTCCAGACGTGAGGCGAGATCAATAATCGCCGCTGCCGCTGCCAGTTCCTGTTCGGCAGCGATCCGGTTTCGGTCGGTCAGCGAATGGCCGAGGATCAACGCCGCCAGTTCGATCTGTCCGGCGAGCCATGCCGGTGTTTCACGACCGATTTGAAACGCACCCGCAAGACACCCTCCCGCTGCGGGCACACCGGTGACCGGCGACGCGACCACGATCCATGAGGTACCGTCGCGTGACACTCCGCACGTTTCGGTCATGCGCGAACTCGCGGCTCCCGCCGTTTCTGCAAGCTCGTGACCGAGATCCAGGACTTTGTCCGGGAAATAGACTTCGGGCCGACTGGAAAGACCATCTTGAGCACGCTCGAACCAGGCGAGGCAATCGAGCTTGCCGACTCGACCGATAATTTCGGCCATCTTCTTCAGAGCCGGAGCGTTGTCATCGGACTCGGCGAGGCACAGTGGCAGCTGGCGCAGGACTGTCAGGAAGTGCGCAGCGACGTTCCCCGAGCCTGCTCGTGAACCCGCTTGAGGCAACGAGTCGACAATGAACTCGGAGAATCCCGAAGTCACTTCTGCACGGTCGCCAACAACGAACGATTCCTGCGCAGTGGCCTCAGATGCCGATGTGGTGGCGTGATCGCTCATTGCTACTGGCGAGCTCCCGGTCGAAGCTTTTCGGCAAGATCGCCGGTCCTGCTTTCCGCGCCAAAGAAACACCTGGCACCGCTGCGAATGCGATTGCCAGGATTCGGCAGTTCCGCTTTGACACGTACCGTCTGGCTTTCCGCATTGATGACCGGCGAGACCAGTTCCACTGTCGCATTGACCGGTTTTTCAGTTCCTTCAATCCTGATCGGAATCGCTTGTCCTTTACGGATATTTTTGATGTCCGAAACGGGTACTGAAAATGTCACACGCAGCGGGTTCAGCTGAACAATGGTCATGACCGTTGGATCGGCAGGCGAGACGTACTCACCGATGTCGCGAAAGATTTCCGTCACAACGCCATCAATCGGCGAGCGAACCGTGCGAAGCGCCAGCTGCAGGCGGATGCGTTCGTATTCCAGACGCTTGATTTCAAGACCCTCCCGAACCTGCAGAAGACGTGCTTCAGCGACTTCAAAATCCAACTGAGCGCGGTTCACTTCATCCTCGCTGGCATTACTGCTGACGCGAAGCTCCTGCAGCTTGCTGAGCCGCTCGGATCGCAGCTTCAATTCTGAGTCTGCCGACTTCATCGCGCTAACAGCGTCGCGGTGAGCCAGAGCGATTTCGAGGCTCGCTCTAAGCACGGCCTGATTCAGGTCGGCCAGGGCCTGATCCTTTTCCACCAGATCACCCTCTTTGACATTCATTCCGATGACGATGCCGGATTCGACGGCGGCCACATCGATGATCTGCCAGGGCTCGGTGAAGCTCTGGATCTCGGAGGCGAACGTGCACGATCCGGTCAGTGTCAGGAACGTCGCTAAGAACACGGCGTTCCGTATGTGGCGACGATGAGTATGAATTCGGAAGGTCACGATGCTTCTCCGTTGATTCGAGACATGACGACATCCCGTCGTCGATCGTCGACGAATAAGGCTCGACGCTGCAGAAACTGAATTCGTTCTGCCTGCAACTGCACCTTGCGAACCGACGACGACATGTCGACGACAACTTCGTCTTTACGGGATGGTGATTTACTGATGACGTTGCTGAGCCAATCTCCGTGGCGTGTCAACAGGTCATCGTCGGCGGAAAGGTAGAAGCCCGCGCAACCGGGCTCGCCCTGACGGCCGGAACGACCAACCAGCTGACGATCAACCCGACCGGAGTCATGATGCTCGGTTGCCAGTACACACAGACCGCCGACATCGAGGCTTTCAGGTGCCAGTCGAATGTCTGTTCCGCGCCCGGCGATGTTGGTCGAAATGGTGACTGCTCCGGGCTGTCCAGCTCGCGCGATGACGGCCGCCTCATCGGCATCCTGCCTGGCGTTGAGAAGTTCGAACGGAATTGACAGGTCGCTCAGACGCTCCGCCAGCAGTTCGCTTCTGGCAATCGATCGCGTACCCGCCAGAATCGGCTGCCCGGCTTCGTGCCGTAGTTTGATGTCACTGACGATGGCCGACCATTTGGCTTCTTCCGTTAAGAAGACCCGGCCAGGCAGAGTTTGCCGCTGACTCGGTTTTCGCAATGGGATCCGGGAAACGGACAACCGGTAGAACTCGGCAAACTCACGCTCGCTGCCGGTCGCGGTTCCGGTCATCCCACACAGAACCGGATAAAGGCGGAAGAAACGCTGCCTGGTGATCTTCGCCAGACCCTGTTTTTCGCCGGTGATCGGGACGTTTTCACGTGCCTCGATGGCCTGATGGAGCCCGTCACTCCAGCTTCGATCCTCGAACAACCGACCCGTCGACTGATCAACGATGACCACCTCTTCGTCACGAATGACATACTGCACGTCCCGCCGAAACAACATGCGAGCTCTTACCGCCTGCTCGACGTAAATGTTCCAGGGACGGAGCAGGCATTTCAGCGGAACGCTGTCCGTCGCTTCCCAGACTCGCGTCGTGCCGGATTCAGTCAGGTTGACAGAACCCGATGCCGTGTCGACTCGAAAGTCATGTCCATTCACCAGTTCGTCCGCCAGGCGCTTCGCCGCGAGATGTGCCTCGGCATCCGTCGCCAGACCGTCGGGTTGTCCACTCAACAGTAGCGGAGACCCGGCGTCGTCGATCAGAACATTGTCGACTTCGTCAACGATGGCCACGGCCAGTTCACGCTGCATGGTTGTCTGCAATGACAAATGTTGTCCTCGCAGAATCCCAAGAAAGTCTTCTCCCAGTCTCGTCCGCGGAGTCTGCCGCAACGTCAACTGGTCGCGAAGGTAATCAAATCCGAACTCAGCACCTCCGCCGTAGGTAACGTCGCAGCGGTACGCCGCGGTCTTCTCTGCCGGAGACTGCTGCGACGAGATATGCCCGCAGGATGTATCGAGAAACTCGAACAACGGCTGCAACTGCTCAGTCCCGCTGCGAGAGGTACTCGTTGGACGTGTTGACGTGAACTCCTCGACCGGACAGCGAGTGGATGAACGCTGGCACCGCTGCCGCGAATGTTTTGCCCTCGCCGGTTGCCATCTCTGCGACAGTCCCGCGCGCCATAGCGAGTCCCGCCAGTAACTGAACATCGAACAACGTCGTATTCAGAGTCTGCCTGGCCGCCGCACAGACCAGAGCACAGGCTTCGATCAACGCGTCCTCTGACAACCAACCTGGACGCCGTTGAAAACGCCGTTCACGAAGCTCGTCCGCCCGATGACGCAATTCCTGCTGCCCGGCGTTTGCCAGTTGTGCTTCAACCTTGCGAACAGAAGCAACCAGCGCACGTTCAGACGCCGCCACACTCACGGCTCCTCTGGTTCCGTCCGATCGTTTCGCAAGTCCAATCATGCTGCCGTCTGCACTCCGAAATATAGAACCTTGAAACATCGCCGCAGGCTGTCGAGTGAGTTTAGATTCGCTTTACGCACCCTGCTGCGACTCGTTCTTGTGATTGTTAACGCGATGGGCCTGACAATGGGAAAACCGGTGACTCATCATCTGGAATGCCGACTCGTTGAGATTGTCCTCCCCGGTTCACGGGCGGGCCGGAATTGCTGAAGGTTCCACCATTCGAAAGCGTCGGCAGTGGTGGTGTCAGCTTTGAGTGGGACGGCTCCAGCAACGTTGGTCTCGAACTTTCAGGCTGCGTCAATGGCAATGGCTCGGCGAGTTGTGATGAATCGGAGCCTTGGTTTGAGACGGCGTCCTGACGAAGTGCCGGAGTCATGAAGGACACCGGCGAGTTGTTGCAGTCGCAGCTCAAAAGAATTCCGGATGCTCGCTTCAGGCGAACAGCCGACAGAACATAGGCCACTTGAGCTTCCACGAATTGCTGTTCTTCCATCGCGACTCTCTGCTGCGAGTCCAGCAGATTTTCCAGTAACAAGCTGGTTGTCTGGTCGTCGCCAGGCATCAACCGCCAGCGTTCAAGCAGGTACGTGGCTTCGGTATCTGCCGCGATCATCGACTGGAATCGACTGAGCATTTCCTGATACGACGTTTCCAGTTCGCGAACGGCAAGTTCCACGTCGGTCAGACTGGATTCCACTGACGCTTCAAATTCTTTCAGGGTTCTGGCGACTTCCCACTCGCGTCGAGCATACCTTGCTTTGGCAGCTCGATTGCCCAGCGGGTATTCCAGCATCAGGCCGACAGCGTAGCCTGGTCGTCCGTCGCGAAACTGATTAGCCCACGCGGCATCAACCTCACCGCGACCTCGAAGTCCGGCCACATAAGTACCAAGGACCAGGTCGAGCTTTGGCAACAGTTCATTCTTCGAAACCTCCAGCCGAACGGCGGACTCCTTCATGTGTTTGATTGCACGACGGATATCGGGACGGTTTTCCAATGCGGTTTCGATGGAACCTCGCATCGAAACTGACAGGTAATTCGACATCGGAGCTTCGCCGGGCAGCAATTCGACCATCGTGCTGTGTTTCAGGTCGGGCGAATTGACCAGCAGCCTCAGTCGCGATTCTGCATTGCGGACTTCCATGTCGGCACGAACGATCTCAGACCGACGGCTCGCGATCGCCGCGCGAGCGCGCAGAACCTGACGCCGCACGGAATCGATACCCTGCCGTGCGGTGAGCTTCTGCTCGACGTCGATCGCGCGTCGCAACAGGCGTTCTTTCTGAAGCCGCACGGCTCGCGCTCGATAGAGATTCCAGTAGGTCTTGTAGACCTCCAGCAGGTGGTCCTGCAGACCGTCCTGCAAGTCGTCTTCCGAGACCTGATGGTCCAGCATCGCCAGGACAGTCCGACTCTCGTTGTACGTCTGCCCGGCACCTCGCAACAGCGGCTGAGTGAAGTTCAACTCGATTCGCGATGTTCCCTGCTGCGTCGGCGTGAAGAAGGTGGAGTTGTTGTCCTGGTAGCCGAACTTCTGAGAGAGATCAACATGCCCGCCCTGAGCCATGCGTTTTTCGAGTCCCAGTCTTCCCGTCACATTCCTGTCTGAAAAACGATTTCCGTTACCTCCGATGGTCAGCGAGTTGCCGACCGGGTCGTTCTTGTCGTCGTATTTTGTTTCGATGAACGATTGCCAATCGAACGCGGCCGCTTCCTCAAGAATGTGCGTCTCACGCACGATCGGATCGATGCGGAGCGCCGTTACCTGTGGCGAGTGTTCGATGGCTGACAGGATCAGAGATTCGACGTTCACGGAGAGCGTGGAAGGCGAAGCCCGCATTGGTTTGTTGATCACTTCTTCCCACCACGGAGCGTAGGCGGCCGGCAGGTCCACCAATTGGCCGTCCTGTGGCAACGGTGCCGTTTGATGGGGATACTCGCCCGCGCGAGCGGCGTAAGGGTTCAGTAGCGACTCGGCTGGGACGCGCTGCACATCTTCGTAATCCGGATACGCGTCGAAGCTGACACGCTGGATCGATCGAACGGGTCGAGTTCGCGGCTCCGTCCACTGACCGACGGTCACATATTTCCGAGGAGTCACCGACTCAGCGAACGCATGGATGACTCCGCCGCCCCTGTCTGCATACCCGGCTGCCTGA
>JAQBWV010000287.1 GCA_027624335.1 Planctomycetota bacterium | reverse complement strand
CTGATTTTGAGACTTCGTGACCGAGCTCAGCCTTCACAAAGAGCGCAGGTGCCGCGACATGAGAAGTCGGTTCACTTCCCGATGCAGTACAGGTAGGCGTCGGTGCGCAGAAGAATCTGGTCTCCGCTGATGGCCGGGCTGGCGTTGACCAGCGTTTCGTCGGACTCGATGACGTTGACGGCCAGTTCTTCGTACTCGGGTTTTGCTGCGAGCACGAGGATCCCCTGATCTCGCGTCGTGACGTACAGCTTGTTTCCCGCGCGAACGATCGACGAATAGATTCTTGCGCGAGTCGGCAGCCGCTCGCGATAAACTTCGCTGCCGTCCGCCGCTCGAAGACACGTTTCGACCGCCTTGTCGCTCGCCCAGTAAAGATGACCTTCGTAGTAGACCGGCGACGTCACGTTCGCACCGATCGGCACTTCCCAGAGTTTGTGCGACTTCGTGACATCTCCGCGGCCGCCGAGTTTCACCGCGATCGCTCGGTTGCTGCGGCCTCCCAGGCAGTAGGCAACTCCGTCATGGAACACGGGAACCGGGACGATGTAGTCCTGGACTCCGGCGCACCACCAGAGCTTTTCTCCAGTGATCGGGTCGAAACCGAAGATCTCGTTCGTCTGGTTGAGAATCAGTTCGGGAGGTCCGTCTGGCACTTCCGCGATGCATGGTGTCGACCATGATTTAATCATCGAACCTGCCTTCCAGACTTCCTTGCCGGTCTTCTTGTCGAAGGCGAACAGCGTTTGACTTTCGATACTCGCATTCACGTAGACCATTTCGCGATGAATGACGGGCGAAGATGCCGAGCCGAAGCCAGCGGTCCCTGACCCGACGTCCGCCTGCCACATCAGATTTCCATCCATGTCGTACGCGACAACTCCAGACACACCAAAGTACGCGTAGACGGCTTCACCATCAGTTGCCGGCGTCCCGGTGGCGTATCCATGATCGGCCACTCGTTGTGAGAAGTTCTGAGACGCGGAACTCGCGGAGAGCGACTTGTCCCACATCAGTTTTCCGCTGTCGCGTTCGAAACAGAGGACGTGCAGTTTCAGATTCGCCTTGTCGCCTGGATCTTCGAAAGTCAAACCGTAACCCGAAAAAGCGGTCAGGAAGATCCGGTTGCCAAACACCACAGGGCTAGACGCGCCTCGACCTGGCAACTTCGTCTTCCACGCGATGTTCTCAGAATCACTCCAGCGAATTGGCGGATTAGATTCCGGGGCCGTGGCGTTGCCCGACGCACCTCGGAACTGTGGCCAGTCATTCGCGCTGGACAGCGAGCTGAAACTGATAACGATCGCCAGGGACAGTAGACGAGACGACACCATAAAACAGCTCCACAGTACAGTTGTTGAGGGTGAAAGAACCTGGTCGCAATGCCGATCAAAAGCACCGGGAATCAGCACGGACCGACTGAACGCAGTCCAGCGAGTATGACAGAACATGATCTGCGAGACTACGATTCAGCTCCGCGTGCGAGCAACTCGTTACCAGCTCACACGAGCCGTTGATCAGGCTGCTGATTCCATGATTCGTTCCACAGATTCCAGTACCGCAGCACTTCCCCTCGTTCTGATGGTGGCGGCATTCGCGTGCGCCGAAGAAACGCCGGTCGCCGACACAAATCCTGCCCGGATCGAGATCACCGACCCGGTTCCCTATGGGCGGCAGCCGATCGATTACTTCGGGAAGACGTCGCAGGATGCTGTGTCGAAGTCAGCCCGCCTCCTTGCCTCCGGCGACGCTCACCTGACAGCGGAGAGTCGACATGGATTTCTACTGTCCGTACTGGAGTTGCTCGATGTCCCGCGGGAATCTCAGGTCCTTGTGTATTCAAAGACGGCGCGATCACCCGATCTTGTCGGTCCGAAATCCCCGCGAGCGATCTTCTTCAACGATGAGGTTTCCGTCGCCTGGATCCCTGAGGCGCGAGAGCTTGAACTGACGGCGGTCGACCCGATCAAGGGGATCAGCTTTTACACGCTGTCTCAACCACTGAATGGTCTCGCAGAACCTGCGAAACCAGGTCTTCCCGCCGCTGCCGAAGAGTCAACACCGACGTTCCTGCGGCGCGACCGCTGTCTGGCCTGTCATGCAGGGCGGTCTTCGCTGGAAGTGCCGGGGCTTCTGCTGCGAGCGTTCCAGACCGATCACACAGGCAAACCGATCGTCGGATTCTCGCGGGTGACGCATGACATGAGTTACTTTCGAAGATGGGGCGGCTGGTATGTGACAGGAGTGCCGGCACACTTCGTCCACCGCGGTAATCTTGTTAGTAAAGAAGACAACGCTCGTCATAAGAGAGAACCAGGTTTCAACTCCGACGTGAGCAACCTCAGCCCGTACTTTGAGGCCAGTGACTATCCATATCCCAGCAGCGATCTGGTGGCGCACCTGGTTCTGGCCCATCAGGTTCACGGGACGAATCTGCTGATCCGAGCCGGACTGGAGGCCCGCCTGAATCGCCGGTCGGATGTCGAGACTCAACTGCTTCGCTATTTGACGTTTGCCGACGAACCGCTGCTCGATCTGTCTCCGTCCGACGCCGCAACGATTCTGCGCGCCTCGGAATTTGCTGCTTCGTTCGTTGCACGCGGCCCACGAGATGACCAGGGACACTCGCTCCGCGATCTGAAACTCAACGGCGCGGTCTTTTCGCATCGACTGAGTTTTCTGATCCACTCTCGATTGTTTGACGCTCTGCCCGAGGAGTGTCGCTCACGTTTATTGTGTCGACTGTGGTCCGGACTGAATTCCGAAACACCCGACAACGACTTCCAGCACCTGACGTCGGACGAGCGGGCACGGATCGTCAGAATTGTCGATCAAACGGTTCCCCGTCTGCCGCCGTGCTGGCAGGCTGTCGCAGATTCGGCTGGCTGATCCTGATTCTGAGTTGTAGCGACGGACTGAAAGGTAACGGCGTTGACTGGAGAGAGTTCGACATCAAGGCCGCTCGCCCGGCGACTACCATCGGAGCTACACTGCTTGAGCTCCTGATCGACTTTTTGAATCTGCATTCCTCGACGGAACGTCATGAACCGACGCGAATTACTGGCGGCCTTTCTGGGAGCGCCGTTTGCGCTTTCTTCCGGCTGTGGAATGTCGACGCCCGGTCTCCCTTCTGCGGGCGGATTCGTCGGATCGTCGCACCGAGTTGGCCACAAACTTCGAGACGGTTTTCGACCGACAGTGGCGCAGGACGACTGGACCCCCATCGATGTGGTGATCGTTGGCGGCGGAGTGGCCGGTCTGTCCGCCGCTCGGAAACTCAAGCAAGCCGGCGTCGACTTTGTTCTTCTGGAACTGGAACCGGAAGTCGGCGGTACCGCGATCAGCGGTGAGTCGTCCGTCGTCGCCTACCCGTGGGCCGCCCACTACCTGCCGGTGCCTCTGCCACATAACACGGAGCTGATCGATCTGCTCGACGAGATGAAGTTGCTCGAAGGCCGCGCTGATGATGGTTCTCCGATTGTGGCGGAGCAGTTTCTTTGCCGCGATCCTCAGGAGCGACTGTTCATCGATGGAAAGTGGCAGGAAGGTCTTTTTCCGTGGGAGCAGGCGACGGACGAAGATCTCGCTCAGCTCAAGGAATTTGAGGCAGAGATCCGTCGCTGGGTTGCCTGGAAAGATGCTGCAGGCAGGCGGGCGTTCACAATTCCCGTGGCCGAATGCTCGAACGATCGCGAAGTGATGTCGCTGGACAGCCAGTCGATGCTGCGGTGGTTCACCGACCACGATTGGACGTCACCTCGCCTGCGCTGGTATGTCGACTATGCCTGCCGCGATGACTATGGCCTGACGATCGACCAGACGAGTGCCTGGGCCGGAGTGTTCTACTTCGCGGCGAGAGTTCGCGAGGCGGGCGGCGAGTCGCAGTCGTTTATCACCTGGCCGGAAGGCAACGGGCGACTGGTCGCTCACCTGAGTGAAGCGGTTTCTGATGGCATTCTGACCGGTCATGCCGTGTCGCAGATCGTGCCCGGTCAACGCGATGCAAACGCCGACTCGGCAGCCTCTCGAACTGAAGTTACCGCGTTTCAGACGTCGGGCAGTGCTGTTCCGGAATTGCGAGGCTGGAGAGCTCGGCAGGTGATCTTTGCCGCTCCGCCGTTCCTGACTCCGCACCTGGTGGAGTCCTATCGCGAGTCGATCACGTCCAGCATCGATGACTTCACGTTCGGAAGTTGGCTCGTCGCGAATCTTCACCTTGATGGGCGGCCTGCTGATAATGGTTTCCCGATGAGTTGGGACAATGTCATCTACGACAGCCCTTCGCTGGGGTATGTAACAGCGACTCATCAGCGCGGCATTGATCGCGGGCCGACGGTGCTGACGTACTATTACCCGTTGTGTGACGACTCGCCGAAAGCGGCTCGCGAGCGCCTGCTCAGCCTGTCGTGGGAAGAATGGGCTGACGTCGTGCTTTCGGATCTGGATCGGGTTCACCCCGATATTCGTGCTCTGACAAAACGGCTCGACATCATGCGGTGGGGACATGCGATGATCCGCCCGACTCCTGGTTTTTTCAGCGGCACTGCTCGAACAGATCGCACTCGCCCGTTCCGCAACATTCATTTCGCTCATAGCGCGTTAAGCGGAGTTCCCCTGTTCGAAGAGGCCTTCTATCACGGCAATCGAGCGGCAACTGAGATTCTGGAATTGCTCCATGTCTGATCTGGAACCATCACGCCAGCCAGTGCTGCTGCACGTGGAGCCGGAACCGTGTTCCGGAACATGGAACATGGCGACCGACGAGTATCTCCTCGAAGCAGCCATCACCGACCACCTGAAGGCGGTACGGCTGTATCGATGGGAAGAAGCCACGATTTCGCTGGGCTACTTTCAGGACGCGAACGACGAATCCCTGTCCACCGCGTTTCGAGATCTGCCCGTCGTGCGACGACTCTCCGGTGGCGGGGCGATCCTGCATGACCGAGAGCTGACTTATTCTTTCGTCCTGCCTGCTGATGATCCGCTCGCGACCGAGCCGACCGAACTTTACGGACACATCCACCTGGCGATTATCGACGTCCTGCGAAGCCATCATGTAGACTGTGCCATGCGAGGCGAAGCCCGGACGCTGGACGACGAACCGTTTTTGTGTTTCGTCCGCGGCGACCGACACGACATCCTCTGCGCTGGCCACAAGATCGTCGGCAGCGCACAGCGACGGCGCAAGGGCGCTGTTCTTCAACATGGCAGTATCCTGCTGGAGCACTCGCATCACGCGACTCAGATTCCTGGCCTGCGGGACCTTCCCGGCGGTTTTCAGCGGGAGAACTTCTCGACCGACTCGATCGGTGAACTTGAACTCCGTCTTGCTCAGGCGATCTCCGCAACGCTGGGCACTGCAGTGCCGCTGGATGGCTGGTCGAAAAGCGCCATAGAACGAATCGGCGAATTGCAGAAACTGCGATATCGTTCGCTCAACCGGAAAGGCGAGCGGGAATCGTGAAACTTTCGGTCATCATTCCAGCCTTGAACGAAGCGGCGTCGATCCGGCATGCGGTCGAGACGGCACAAGCTTTGTGTCCACATGAAGTGATCGTCGTCGACGGCGGCAGCGTCGATGGCACCGTCAGGATCGCGCAGACGCTCGACTGCCATCTTGTCGAGAGCTCTCGCGGTCGAGCCGTTCAACAGAACGGCGGTGCGGCGGTGGCCACCGGCGACGTGTTGCTGTTTCTGCATGCGGATACATGGCTCGTGCCCGAGGGACGGGAGCAAATCGAGAGGGCTCTGCAGTCGCCATCGATTCCCGGCGGAGCGTTCTATCATCGCATCGACGCTGGCGGCGTTCTGTACCGACTGGTCGAAGCGGGTGATGCCCTGCGAGTCTGCTGCACGCGCATCGCGTACGGTGACCAGGGCATTTTTCTGAGGCGGGAGATTTTCGAGTCCCTGGGGGGATTTCCGAACGTACGACTGATGGAAGATGTGCGGCTGATGAAGTCGCTACGGGATCACGGTCGCCTCGCGCTGCTGCCGGGGCCGCTGCATGTCAGTCCTCGCCGGTGGCAGAAGCATGGTGCACTGCGGCAAACCATTCGCAACTGGTGCCTGCTGACCGCCGAGCACGTGGGCGTCCACCCCGATCGGCTGGCGGAATGGTACGCGCCACACTGGAAGCAGGGTTCAGCCCCGAACGGTTAGTAACGATTTCGAGTCTTTTTTCGGCTGAACCGAATCTCCGGGTTATCCCGACTGGGAAATCTGTCGATCAATTCGGAAAGCCTGCCTTCTGGCTGTTGCTGCGCCCGGTATGTGGCTCGGCATGATGACATAGTGGGGAGAATGCGATGTCTACGAGTATGCTGGGACATTCCAGCGGACCTCAACGGGGCACTGGAAATGGACGCCTGAGTCTCTGCCGGGCGCTGTCCGGCCTGATGATCGCTGCCACATTGTGCGTCAGCGCGAAGGCGCAGGAACACATTCCCGCTGTCGGATTCCAGCAGCAGAGAGCGGAGTCCGCCTCGTACCTCCCAACGAGTTTTGCGGAAGAGTTCGCAGAACAGAGTGAAGATCAGAACCATCACGATGGCCAGCACGGCGTTTCCGAGAACCCAGCGGGACAACACGGATCCGGACACGGGGACTCAGGCGGCCACCACCGTGCCGGTCATGGCACTCACCACCTGACCCTGCCGCTGATGCTGGGCAGCTATTCCCGCGGTGCCGGCAGCAACAACGTGTTGTTTCCGATTGACCGCCTGCTCGTTCTTCCTGCCGACCTTGAAGTCCCGGCACTCGGCGCTGGCATGGATCCATTGATCGTTACCGGAACTGGCCCGGCACCCATCATTCGGCCCGACACGATTTCCACGATTGGAGGGCTTCAGCAACTGTACCGCCAGAAGTTTCTGCTGCCCGCGCAGACAGTTGTCGGCATGACCATCGACAACGCGACGTTCACGTCGACTCTGTCACTCGACCAGATCAATGCCAGCTTCATGAACACGCTTCAACCTTATGACGTGATCGCCGTACAGCCTCCACCGGGGTCGTACACTCCTGACGTCAACGACGCCTTCGAATTGACCAACACGATCAACGGACAAACGGTTTATGACCCGACGACCAGTGGTGTCATCCGTTCCGGGCACACCGAGTCAGTCGCTCCTCTGAACCTGGCGTTAGCCGCGGGAGACATGCTCGATGCCCTGTACGCATTCGACTACGTCGTGAACCTGCCGATTCCCAGCCCCAGCGCCGACGGCCTGCTGGGCCGCTCGACCGTTGGAACAAATACGACTGCCATTCCAACCGACCGACTGTACTTTGACTACTCGCTGGTGCAGAACGGAGTTCCGTTCAACCGGGCTGACAATTTCGATCGCTTTACTGTTGGCATCGAAAAGATCATCGGACACGGCGAATTCTCCGTGGAAATGCGTTTTCCGTTCGCGGCATCCATGAACGGCCAGTTCATTCTTGAGAATGGTCGTGGTTCGAATGAAACAAAGTTCGGTAACGCTCTGGTCGTCCTCAAGCATGAACTGGGATCGAACGAGCAGATGGTCATTTCCGGCGGACTCGCCATCTCACTGCCCACGGGCAGCGACGTTGAAGTCGTATCAGCCGCCGGTAAGTCGCTCATTCGTCTGAGAAACGAGTCGATTCATCTGAAGCCATTTCTTGCCATGGCCTTTGTGCCGGACCAGCATTTCTTCATGTCGGCCTTTGCCGAATACGACGTGCCGATCGACGGAAATCAGGCCGAGGTCAACGTTGACGGCACCGGTTTGCGGGGAGTCGGTCGTTTCCGGGATACTTCGCACATTCTAGCAGCGTGTCCGGATAGTTGTTGTGCGGCGTAGCCGTGGAGTTCTGACAATATCAGAA
>JAQBWV010000286.1 GCA_027624335.1 Planctomycetota bacterium | reverse complement strand
TGAGAATGGAAACAGCCGACCAGAACGCCGGTTCGCGAACGCCGTGAGCTTCCTGCCAGCGTTCTGGCACAAAGCGACAATCGGGCAGCCTGCTCGTCATGGCCCGCAGCACTGTGCTGGCCCGGTGGGATGGCGAATCAGATCCACTCAGGATGCTCAGACAATGGGGAATCATGGCTCGATAAAGTCTCAGGTCACCCTCAAACCGCTGGTCCCACGTCTCCGGAAACACAAACTGCCTGGTTCCGTTGCTCTGAACGAGCAGGCGATGGCGTTCGGTCAGCCAGTCGGAGGCTTCGTTATAACGATCGCTCAACAGTGCCTGATAATCGTCGACCAGTGTCATCTCTCGATCAGTATCCCGGCCCAACAGCAGTGCCGCTTCGCGAAGTGAAATCGACTGCTCATAGGCACCGAACTGAGAAAAACGATCCGCTCGCTCCGACAGCAGCCTGCTCTGGTCGGCACGAGTGATCCCGCCCGCGTTGATTGGACTTCGCTTCAAATGCTCAAGGACTTTCGAACCGGCGGTCGTGTCCAGCCAGTCCGACAGGCTGTCCAGTTTCAGGATTCCACTTTCGACCGATAACACGACCTTTTCCTGATCACGCGCAGAGATCCAAAGATGAACACTTGCAGAATTCGAATCCGCAACACGCTCACAGGAATACTCGCCCTCAATAAACAGTGGTCGATGACGGTCAGACAGGTCACTGTCGGTGAGAGACAGTTCTTCGCGAATCGCTCGTGCCTCGGTCAGCTCGACGACGGCCAGGCCAGGCTGATTAGCAATCACTTCACTCAGCCACGCCGCAGACGCGTTCTGCAGATAGTCGAAGTCGTGCGAGAAGTCTTTCGACAGGAATGGCGAAACCGTTACCAGTCGCTGAACACCCGCAGGAAAACGAGCGATCGTTCCGGCAACCACGCCTGCCACCTCGCTGGACAGTTTGTCGACCTGCGACTCAATGTAAGGAAACTGTTCGAACGCCAGCCTCGCTCCAGTAACACAGTCACATGTCACGACTCGTAAGAAAGGCTTGCCGTCATGCTTGCCCGACGAAAGTAAAACCAGAGCATCGGCTTTAATCAGTTTCCCGAGTTGCAGCCGTCCCGCAGACTGCGATGCGGTGTGCAACTGCGACAGTTCGATCTCCTGAGTCACTCGCTGCAGTTCTTCGCGCTCGACGAGCTCCACCTTTTTCAACGAAGCCAGTTCAGCAGTCACAAGATCAGTAAGCCCCGATGCGCGGGCAACGGAATCCCCGATGACAGCCCACGTTCGAAGCGGTCTGAAATCTGCAGCTCGACAATCACCGGCAACTGCAACTGCCATGAGCAGAACCAGAAACGAAATGCCCACGCAAAGTCGGCGTCTGAATGAATGCTTCATCAGTTCATCCGTCCTGCGATTTGGACTCAAGGGGTAATTGCGGGCTGATTCTCATCATGTCGAGCAAACGTCGTCAGTTGCATGGAATCATTGCTGAAATCGGGAAGCGACTACTTCCTATTCTCCCTGCCCTTCGCTGGCTTGACGAGCTTCGGCAGAAGTCGTTCAGCAATGCTGACCGCTGCATCCTGAAGAGCCGACTTGCCGGCGATGTGCTCAGTAAGGTCGACCGCGACTGAAGTGTGACGATCAATAGCCAGCACTTTACCGGTCTCGCGATCGAGTGCTCTTACTTCGAGGCGGGCTTTGACCGAAACCAGATTGCCGTGCCGTGACGCAAACTGACTGAAGCCTTCACCGGTCACCACAACGTCAGCGTCTTTGACGTCGCCTTCTTTGCGATCGATCACTTCGAAACCGAGTTCTGTGCAGAAGAGCGTCAGCTCAGTTTCCACCGCCGGGTCGTAAGTTGTCTGACCAATGTGACGCTCGGGAATGTTGATCCAGATCGACGGTCGTTTACCTTTGCTCATCGACTTAACGAGTGCCGCCAGACGGTCTTCTTTGGTGACCGGTTTGGCAACGAGGTCTTTGGCTCGTTCAGAAATTGTTGACGCGACATTCATTGCGAGCTCTTCGACAAGCTCATCAAGCTCATCGTCGACTGCGCCTTTGACAGACGCTCCCAGCACGCGGCTGGTTTCCGTGCCGATGATCTTTGCGACAAGGTACATCTTGTCGCCGACCACCAGTACCGAACCGGTTACCAGAATCTTCGCACCCGTCAAGTAACCGATCTGCGTCGCCTGGTCCGGATTGATCAGTCCAGAGCGATTGAGTTCCTGCTCGGTAAACAGCTTGTCGATTTCTTCCCGCTCGACCAGGTACATGTCCGGGTTGGTGACAAGATTTGCGAACAGCAGATCGGTCACCTTGTTGCCCAGCTCTGCCGCATCGCGACCTCGCTCGGAGAAAGGAAACATCGCAACCGGATAGACAGTGAACTCGGCCTTGTCTTTCTTCTGGGCGAGTATCGACGACGTCATGAACGCCGCAATCAGCGTTGCCGAACACAGGATTCGAAGTGAATTCATGAGAAACTCCTTGGAGCGCACAAAGTGATTGGTGATTGTTTTAATTGAGCGGGGAAGTCGGTCAATCATTGAGCGAACCGGCCACAAGTGGTCGGCCCACCCTTCTATTCTTCAGTCTGCTTGCTGATTGAGCATCAACGTTGCGTTTTTGCTGTAAGGATTCGGTTCAGCAGGTATCTCGGTGTCGGGCCGTTCTCCCAGTGTTGAACCAGGCTGAATCCACAGAAGATGAAACGACCGTTAGTTTCGGGATATTCAATCGTCAACCACGGCCAATCGCCGTCTTCGGATATTTCCATTCCGATGTGACTTAGCCGCGTTCGAATTGTGACTTTTGAACCAGCGAAGTCGCTGGTTCCTGGAAGGAATGTCAGATCCAGTCGTTTGTCGAATTCACGAATCACATGGTGCTGGCGAAATCGCAGTTCGCCCGGCTGCGCAACGTTTTCCATACCTTTCTGCGACGCTTCACCCGGCATGGGGAGAACGCCTTCCGACGGAGCCAGCATCAGAACGGTTCCGCCCGACGCGGCGAAGCTCAGCAGTCGCTCTGCGAGTCCGCGGTTTCGAATCAGCGACGTACCCTCGCCGACAATCACGTATGAGTGTTCCTCACGCTCGTCCAACTCAGTCGCGTTTCGAATCAGCTGATGAGGCAGTTCGATCTTCTCGAACTGGGCGGCAGTTCGACCTTCCGGGTCAAAGAGCGACAGCTGTCGCTCTTTCAGAGTCTCTCGTTGATCGACAAACGGATCTTCCGGAAACAACCACAGCGTTTTCGTCAGCGTCGCGGCTGCGGCGTTCGCTCCGCGAGGAACGCAGGCAAGTGCAAGATCCGTCTGAAAGATCACGCCGTCACGAACTTTTGGAACTCGCAGGATAACTTCGGCAATGCCGGATTCGTTTCGACCAATTTCGGCTTCACCTCGAGCCAGCGTGCGTTGATTCGCCGAATAGTGCCATTGAAGCCGGCCTTCGACGCCAGCATTACCCGCCTTCTTGTTCGCGACTCGAAAGTGCAACGTCACATCCTGATCGCCGAACAGGCATGACCACTTTTCGACCGGCGTGATCGTCGCCGTTGAATCAGCAGCGGCGCCGGTCGGTTCCGAACAAGTTCCCGCCGTGAAGATTTGCAGCACTACGGCTGCCGCAATGATTGATCTCATGATCAGCCAACCTTCTTGTCGAGAACGGCGACTGTCTGAAACACGCGATATTCAACTCCGTCTGAGCCTGTCAGCAATTCTTCCGATGGCAGGCGGTCCTGTTGAACATGCGAAAACGCCGCATGAAAGGCACCTGTTCCTGAGGAAGACGTTTCCGTCCTGGTGGCATCGTTGTTTGAAAAGGACAGTTCGGAATCCATCGCAACCATCCCGTCCGGCAACGCATAAACCCAGAACGTCATGGAAGTCCCGTCTCCGGTTGCCGGTGCGATTTCCACAACCTCTTCACTTCGAGACATCACATCGACGCATAAGGCAAGTTGCCAGTCGCTGTCCGCGGACGCTCGCTTCTCAACCACAACACGTACGGCAAGCTGCACCGCATCGACTCCAGTCACCGACTCATCATTCAGGGTTCGTCGATCACTGAGTCCGACTTCGATCCTTGCCTCTGTCTCCGCGAGCCAGTTCAGGCGATCTCCGAACAGGTCTTTCATTTCCGAAAGTAGAACGATTCGACTGCGAAGCTCGTCTTCATTCAGCCGTGCGTAAGCAGGCATGTCGATCTGCGGAGCGCGGGTAATTCGCGGCTTGTGATCCCCCTGGTCTGCCAGTTGAGTGATCCAGACAAATGCCAGCAGGGCTGTCAACGTGACTCCAACCAGGAAGCCAGCAACCGACGCTCGTCGAGTACCAGGAAGCGTCCTGAAATCAACTGGCCCATTCGCAACGGAGTCCGTCGAAGCGAGCTCTTCATTGCCGAGCGCCAGCACAATCCGCTCCTGTAGATTGTCCAGGTGCTCAGTGTCTGCAGCTCGCTCATCGCCCCACTGCTGCAGCATATTGTCAAGCGGGTCGCTGTGGATGTTCTGGTTCACGATAAGTGCTCCTTCAGGAGACGCTTCAGTTTCTGACGAGCTTCGTGGACTCGCCAGTGGATTGTCGCTGTCGAGCAGTCCTCAATGTCTGCAGCTTCGACCGAACTGAATCCCTGCAGGCAGACCAGCACAATCGCTCCTCGAAGACTCGGTGTCAGACTGGCCACCGCTGTTTCCACTTCCGTAGAAAGCTCTGCCTGCAGAACCGCTTGATCCGGTGAAGCATCAGGAGACGTCATCGGCTCCTGCAGCTCCGACCGAAAGTCGACGGGCGACCGTGATCGACGCTTCAGGAATGTGTAAGTCGTGTTCATGGCGACTCGATAGAGCCATGTCGAAAACTCCGCCCGACAGTCAAAAGTCTCCACTCCGCGAAGGGCTCGGAGAAACACTTCCTGCGTCAGATCGTCGGCGTCCGAGTCGCTATGCACCATCTGAAACACGGTCGCTCGGATTCGACTGAGGTGTCGTCGCATCAGCTCATCAATGGCATCCCTCTGCCCGCTTTCGCGGAAGAGTTCGATGAGCTGTTTGTCGGACCTCGTGACCAAATGTTGTCCTGCCTGTCAGAAGGAGTCTGGTGTCCTGCCAGGTTAGACAATCCACGACGTCGAATCCTGGCCGGAAGCCTTCACCGTACGAAGAATCTCGCTACGAAGACACTCATCTCGTGTCTGAAAAGGCACTTGCGATGCTTCAGGCAATTGACGCAAGCCGTTTCCTCAGCGATTTTCACAGCGCTCGCACGTTGTTGGACAGGGTGGCGTCGCGAGGTGCTGCCTGCGATTCTGTATTGCCAGACCGAGTGAGACGACAGCCTTCTGCAGGTCGTGATCTATCAAACGCAGGTTCAGAACGAGGCACATTGTGGCACCAGGCTCAGCATCCCGAATGAAGACGTTGAGCGCTGGCCTGCTTCGCTGGGGACTGTTTCTGCTCGTCCTGTGGTACGTCGCCTCTCAGGCAAAGACGCTGTGGCAAAACAGCAGTTCAATCGACGTCAACATTGACTGGAAGTACCTCGCCGCCGCGGGTCTGATCTCTCAGCTGAGCTGGCTGCCATCCACATGGTTCTGGCATCGTCTGATTGTTCTGCTCGGTGGCAAGTCCGATGCTTATCCGTTGATCCGAGCCTACTACTGCGGGTCACTTGGTAAGTACTTGCCGGGCAAAGCGGCTGTGATTCTGATCCGATCAGCCCTGCTGAAACAGCAGCAGGTTTCGTTTGTCCGAGCGAGCATTGCATCGATGGTGGAAGCCGGAGCGGTGATGCTCGTCGGCGGCGTGGTGTCGCTGGCTTTCGCCCTGACGATCATTCCGCCCGATGCACTTCCCACCAGGGTGTCGGAAGCTCTGCCACGAGAGTCGACATCGTGGAGCGGCCTGCTGCTGCTCGCTGCCATTCTAATCGCTGCGACTCCCCTCATTGCCGCACCTGCTAACTGGGTCCTGAAAAAGATCTCGCGAACGGTCGAACAGCAAGTTCGAAAAAAAGAGGCCGGCAATTCCTCGACGCTCACGACCGCAGGTACGTCGAACGAAACGAACAACGTCACGACCGATTCCATCGTGGCGCCGCTGACGTGGCGATTCCTGAGCATCGCGTCGCTGATGTTCGCGCTGTCGTGGGCCGGTCATGGACTGAGTCTGCTGCTCGTCCTGCGATCGCTGAACCCGCAGATGCTAAGTCTCGACAACTGGACGATCGCCACCGCCGCCGCCGCTGCGGGAACATCGATCGGCTTTTTCGCCATCTTCGCGCCCGGCGGTCTGGCCGTGCGCGAGGGGCTGATCATCACTGTGCTCGCTCCATCAACCGGAGGCGCGATCGCTGTCGCGGCCGCGGGGCTTTATCGACTGGCATCGCTCACCGCTGAATGCCTCGCCGCTTTCACGCTGTACGTTGTCGCGCCGCGAACCGACAACCCATCATCTTCAAACAAGCAAGTCTGAAGTTCGTTTGACAATGACGCGATGAGTTATCGACTCCGCTACTTAAACAAGTCGGCGACGCACAGCGAAAAACCAGGGAGCAGATCGGTGGTAAGCGTTTCGACGGATCGCTGAACGATGCTGTTTTCCGCAGGCGTCAAACGCGTGGCGGATTGTCGGCGAGGATCAATCAGCCATACTTCGCGGCACCCGGAGTTCAGCCAGGCTTCCGCTTTTTCCTGAACTTCCGACGCGGTGTCACCTGGCGAAAGTACCTCCACTGCCAGGTCGGGAGCACCAGGAAAGAACTGAGTCGGCAGCCCGTCAGTCACTCGATCCGCCGAGACAAACGCGACATCTGGTGCGCGGACGGTGTCTGGATCCCGCTCGATGATGAAACCGGTCTCGGCACCAGACAAATGACCCAGTTGCCCCTGTTCTACGCAAAGGCCGATCGGACCGTGAGGCGGCCAACTATCGCTCCATGTTCGCTGCCCGCTGGTGAAATGAGTTTGATCTCTCCCTGGACAAGTTCGCACCGCTGCTCTGGATGGTTCTCCAGCAGCGATTCTGCTGTCACGAGTCGTTGGATTCCAGTTGGCGTAACGGTCGACATGCGCGGTCACCCTCAGCGGAGATATTTCGTTCGCCGGCATACACGGCGAGTCGATGCTCTGCGAACCGTTATCAGTTAACAGCAAACTGAATGATTCTTGCAGCGTGGCCCTTGCTGTCTCTGTTTTTGCTCTTGCTGATGCGGAGTTTCAGAACGTGATCGCCAGCGACAAGGTCGGCGGCGAACATCACTGTTCGCGGGTAATGCAGTCCCGTGCTGAAGCGATGGAACAGGTCGACTTCCTTGAACGTGCCGCCGTCGATGCTTGCTTCGACAATTCCCGCATCCGGGCCGGCGACGATGTAGGCACCGATGGCTTGCCCATTGAACTTCACTGTCGTATCCGAACCAGACTCCTTCGCGCACAGGAGCGGGATATTTGTGAATCGTTCTCGCTTGCCACCCGGAATGCTGCTCCAGTCCGGTGTATCAATTTTCCAGCCGCTGTCGGCGGATGCTGTTTCCAGTCCCTGAAAATGTCCGTTGGAATAACTGCCTTTGTCGAGCGGTTGCTCCACCAGCGGGTGAGCGGTCAGCCCGCCCGTTTTGTCCAACGGTTTCGCCCAGGCGTCGTTGAGCAACTTAGCGATCATTTCGGCGCCGATGCGATTCCCCGGTGGTTTAGGGTGAGTGCCACCGTACTCGTTCCAGGTCAGCGTTCCGGCAGTGATTCGGTCGGCAGCTTCGCGAGCGAGATGAATCATCGACACGTCGTAGTGTTCAGCAACCGCCGTGTGGCTGGCAATTGAAACTGGGATTTGATCCTTTTGAAGCAGTTCCAGCATGCCGGGATTCACGAAAAACGTGATGAC
>JAQBWV010000285.1 GCA_027624335.1 Planctomycetota bacterium | reverse complement strand
CCCAGCCGCTCCACACGACGATCCAGCCATGCCGCATCAGAAATCCGTTCCCGGGATCCTTCGGTTCATTCTCGCCGACGCTGTCATTGAAGAAGCGAATGGCCAGCTTGCCGCCACGATTATTGACGTCGTACAACGCGGCACCGCGAGCTTTCTTCAAGTCCTGCGGAGCAAGTAGATCGAGATCGGCACTGAATTCGACTCGACCTCGCTCGTTTACGGCAGCGTGCTGCAGGTCAATGATTCTCTGATTTCCCGGCAGATTCGGATCGATCTCAAAGAAAGCTCGACCAACGATCCGTTCGTAAGATCCGACGTCGCCGAATGAACGACCGTCGGCAAACGGCTCGCGCCTTTCAACTTCAAATCGAGTCAACTCGGCCACTGCTTTACCAGTCACACAGGTGCTGGCCAGGACAAAGCACAGACAAATAAGATACCGCTGAGTCATTACTTCTCTCCGCTGATCTTCTCGCGAAATCGGCACATCGCTTTACAGTTTTTCATCCATGAACCGCAGATCTCACCGGTGGCAATTCCTGTGACTACGATCGGTCGCCGTACTCGGCTTTTTTCCAGTCATACCTCGTGGTAGCATAATCGCACCGTTCGATCTTCGATATCGGCGGCCCCTCCCTCAGTTTCAGCCTGCCTCACAATGCGGTGGCACCAACCATCGCAGTCTTAACTTCTGGCCTCAATCGGAAACGACATGGCCCATTCCCGTAGCACTGCCGCTCAACGCGGCTTCTGGTCTGTCCGGTTTTATCTGACCGTCGTCGCATTCCTGTATGTCTCGCAGACATGCGTCGCCGAAGTTGCCTCATCAGTCAGCTTTGTGAACGACGTCGTTCCGATACTCACAAAAGCCGGGTGTAATGCAGGAGCCTGCCACGCCAAGTCTGGCGGCGGACAGAAAGGGTTTCAGCTTTCGCTGCTGGGTTTTGAACCGCTGGAAGATTACGAGAGTCTGGTTAAAGACGGATACGGTCGTCGGTTGTTTCCTGCGGCACCGGATGAGAGTCTCTTTCTAAGAAAGGCCTCCGGGCAGACTCCGCATGGAGGTGGGATTCGAATTGCTCAGAATTCCGCCGCCTACGCATTGCTCCGCCGCTGGATCGCACAGGGCACACCGTACCGATCGGCCTCGGAGCCGCAACTCACGTCTGTCGAAGTTCAGCCGAACCTCGGCCTGGTGAAGATGAATGCCGAACAGCAACTCAAGGCGGTGGCCAGGTATTCGGACGACAGTGTTCGGGACGTTACGAACGTCGCACTTTACGAATCCAACGCCGAGGCCATGGCGACCGTCACTGAAAGCGGGCTCGTGAAGGTTCACGACATACCGGGAAAAGTCGCCGTGATGGTTCGCTATCAGGGGACAGTTGCTGTCTTCACTGCCGCTGTGCCGCTAGGTGCAACGGTCGGAACGCTTCCGGCAACGAAGAACTTTGTCGATGAGCACATTTTCGCCAATCTCAGACAGCTGGGGATTCCGCCGTCAACGGTGTGCAGCGACGCCACCTTCCTCCGACGTGTGACGCTGGACATCGCCGGACGCCTTCCCAGTGAGGATGAGGCTGCGGCTTTTCTTGCGAGCTCTGAAGACAGCAAGCGAGATCAGGTGGTCGAATCGCTGCTGCGCAGTCCGGACTACGCAGACTTCTTCGCTGGCAAATGGACTCCACTACTGAAGAATCGCCGCGACGATGCCAGCGACATTACATCCAACTTTGCGTTTCATGCGTGGATCCGGGACAGTCTGCTGGCGAACGTCCCCTACGATCAAATCGTGCGAGAACTTCTGGCCGCCACGGGAACTGTGATCGGCAATCCACCCGTTGCGTGGTACAAACGCGTGAAGGACCCGAAAGAGCAACTGGAAGACGTCGCACAGTTGTTTCTCGGTGTTCGTATGCAGTGTGCCCAGTGCCACCATCACCCGTTCGAACGCTGGAGTCAGGACGACTATTACAGTCTCGCCGCGTTCTTCAGTCAGGTCGGTCGAAAACCTACAGGCACTCGCGGAGAGGATTTGATCTTCCATAAACGCGGCGTCGCCACAGCGATGAACGTTAAAACCGGGATGCCACTGAAACCAGCTGCGTTCGGCGACAGTGTCGGCGAGATTCCTCCGGATGCTGATCCGCGACTGCGACTTGCTGACTGGATGAGTTCCCAGGACAACCCGTTCTTCGCGAAGGCACTCGTAAATCGCTACTGGAAACACTTTTTCAAGCGAGCGTTGATCGAACCGGAGGACGACATTCGCGACACAAACCCTCCGACAAACCCGGAACTTCTCGCTGCCCTCGAACATCACTTTCTGACAAGCGGCTTCGACCTTAAGAGTCTCGTGCGGGTAATTACGCAATCACAGGCGTATCAGTTGAGCGCGGAACCGAACGAACACAACCTGGCCGACCGACAGAATTATTCGCGTTTTTATCCGCGACGAATGCAGGCGGAGGTGATGCTGGACGCGATCGATCATCTCACCGGTGCCACAACCCGTTTTGCGAATCTGCCGCCTGGTACGCGAGCGATCGCACTACCTGACAATAGCTACAACAACGCATCACCGTTTCTGCAGGTATTCGGTCGACCGGACAGCCTGAGCGTCTGCGAGTGTGAACGTGTTCAATCCTCAAGCCTCGCCCAGAGTCTGCATCTGATCAATTCCTCTGACATCAAATCAAAACTTGCCGTCGGCAATGGTCGTGCTGCCACCTTGGCAACAAAAGAAATACCGGATGAAAAGAAGATTTCTGAACTGTACCTCGCAGCATTTTCGAGACAGCCGCGAGCTGACGAGTTGAAGACAGCCCTTGAGTATCTGAACGAACCGCTGCTGGATGCATCCGGCAACCCACTTGAAAAGGCGACGGCTGCTCGCGGAAATTTTCAGGATTTGATCTGGGCGTTGATGAATTCGAAAGAGTTCCTGTTTAACCACTAGAGCTTTGTCAGGGTCAAAACTTCGGATTGACCGTAGTGGGATTTGCCAGAATCCCATTGCCCTGCAATCCCTTCAGGAATTCTGGCGAATTCCACTACCCGAAAAATCGCCTCTGACAAAGCACTAGAGCCACAAAGCAATCGAAGGACAAATTCGATGCCATCAAGAGTTTTCAGAATGTGCTGCGGTTGTTCTCCCGCAATTTCCAGAGCGGTGATGATGATCTGTGGCACTGCGACGCTGATTTCGTCAACGGCACTGGCACAGTCGGTCTGCCTCCCCGCACCGCGACTTCTGACAATGATGCCGATGGGCGGGCAGGTTGGTGCGTCAGTCGAGATTGTCATCACCGGTGACAACTTCGAAGACACCGATGAACTTAGCTTCTCTGACAAAGGCATCACGGCAACCCGCAAACTGGACGCGAGCGGCAAGCCAGTTCCCAACCAGTATGTTGTTTCAATCGCCGATAATTGCCCTGCGGGTGTTCACGAGGCTCGTGTTATGACTCGACTGGGAGTTTCGTCGTCGCGAGTGTTCAACGTCGGCTCGCTTCCAGAAGTAACCCGGACAGCAGCCAACGCGTCACTCAAAACGGCAATGCCGTTGACTGTTGACTCTATCTGCAACGCAGTTATGACCGCTCAGGTGATCGACTACTACTCCTTTGAGGCCACGAAAGGGCAACGAATCGTCGTTGACTGTGCCGCAACAGGAATCGATTCCAAACTGAATCCCGTCGTCATTGTTGCCGACCAGCAGGGAGCCGACCTGATGGTTCAACGTCGCGGTGGGGCGATCAGTTTCACCGCTCCGGACACTGGCTCGTATGTTGTCAAGCTTCATGATCTGACGTTTAAAGGAGGGTCGCAGTACTTCTATCGGCTGGCACTTCAGAGTGCAGTGCCCGGTGAATTAGTACCTCGACTTCCTTCGACAAGAACAGTCAGTTCATTCTCGTGGCCGCCGCCTGGACTGATCGACGAGGCTCCACTTGCTGAAAGTGAACCGAACAACCAGCACGCTCTAGCTCAGAAGATCGCTCTGCCCTGTGATATCCGTGGTAGTTTCTTTCCCGCAGCTGATGTGGACACGTTCGAGTTCTCCGCCAGCAAGGGAGACGTGTGGTGGGTCGAGGTCGCTTCAGAACGTCTTGGTCTGCCAACTGATCCATCAATCGTCGTGCAGCACGTCACGGGTGAAGGTGCCGATGAAAAGCGGAACGATGTGGTCGAACTGAGCGACATTGCCAGTCCTATGAAAGTTTCCAGCAACGGGTATTCGTATGACGGCCCGCCGTACGATGCTGGCTCGACAGACATCCTTGGCAAGGTCGAGATCAAAGAAGACGGTATCCACCGCCTGCAGCTTCGGGACCTGTTTGGCGGAACTCGCAACGATCCGCTCAACGTTTACCGACTAATAATTCGTAAGGCTATTCCCGATTTCGCGATTGTCGGATGGGCGCTGCATATGAACCTGCGGAACGGAGACCGCAACGCACTTTCGAAACCGATCGCTCTGCGTGGTGGTACGACAATGCCAATTGAAGTCGTCGTCGTCCGGCGAGACGGATTCGATGGTGAGATTGATCTTGTGATGGAAGGTCTGCCCGACGGAGTAACCGCTGCCGGCATAAAAATTCCGTCCGGAAAAACAAGTGGCATTATGCTGGTTACCGCCGAGCAGAATGCTCCGCGTGCTCTTGTCAGCGCGTCGTTCTATGGTCGAGCCACGATCGATGGCAACGTCGTGACACGTCCGTGCCACATGGCTTCGATGCAGTGGCCCATCCCTGACGCGTCTCAGGAAGTTCCTGTCCCACGGCTTCTGGCTGATGTCCCGGTTTCGGTTTGTGGTTCGGAGTTCGCTCCAATCACGATCGCACCAATCGAGAACACTCTCTGGGAAGTAACTGTCAGCGGGAAACTGACGTTGCCGCTTGTCCACACTCGCCGTTGTGAATTTTCGGGTGACAGTATCAACCTGAGAACTTTCGGTCCGGGCTTCGAGGGGGTGCCCGCATTCGATGTCTCGCTGAATGACGAAACCTCAGAAGTCGTTCTGGACCTGGCAGCTCTGAAGACACCGCCCGGCGATTACACTATTGCATTCTATGGAAGTGCTGTCGCCCGGTACCGATATAACGTCGAAGCAGTGACGACGGCGGAAGTCGCACTCAAACAGGCGCAGCAGAAAGCAATGAATGTGAAGGTCGAAGCTCAGAGTCTCACCGAGTTGTCGCAAACCGTTCCTGACGATCAGAAGGTGACAGCGGCAAGAATGGCACAGGAAGCCGTCGCCAGACAAAAGGCTGCCGAAGCGGCAGTGGTGTTGGCCGATAAACTACTGAAAGACGTGACTGCTCGAGCACAGCCAAAAGACATTGTCGACATCGTGGTGTCGACTCCCATCAGAATTCGGGTTAATCCGGCGGAGAAGAAATGACTCATCCATTCAACGCATCGTCGATCAGCGACTGCCCCGGGCCAGACAGTCGTCGAGGTTTCATGAAAATGGGCCTGGCGGGCTTTGCAACACTGAGTCTGCCTGGAATGCTGCGTCTTAAAGCAGCAAGTGCAGCCTCTGCCGACCGTGAAAAGTCTGCTGTAATCATGGTCTGGAAACCAGGTGGCTGTTCTCACATCGACACGTACGATCCGAAACCTCAAGCTGCCAGCGAGTATCGTGGGCCGTTCGCGACGATTCCAACCAGCGTTACCGGCCTGCACTTTTCGGAATTACTTCCGTTGCAGGCAAAGATCGCGGACAAAATCACCGTCCTGCGTTCCATGCGACATGGCAGTCCCGGTCACCCGGCAGGCACGATGCGAATGCTTTCCGGTGACGCCGACAGTCGCGACAAGCCACAACCAAAACTGCCGGACTGGATGTCGGTAACCAACTACCTGCGTTCTCTGGAGGGGCCTCGAACTGTTCCGCTGCCAGCCTATGTCGGGGTCAACGCCCCAACTTCCTACACCGGGCCGGCTTATCTGGGCGACGCTTATTCACCGTTCTCGGTGACCGGCGACCCGAACACTCCGAATTTTTCCGTACCGAATATCGGTCTGTCAGACGCCAATGAAGTAAAACACATCGGGCGCCGTGCCACACTCCGTCAGAATCTGGACACGCTGGAGCGCGCTTTCGACCAGGCAGGTGAATTGCAGGCACTCGACGAGTTCGAGACACAGGCAATGACACTACTGACAAACTCGCAGACCAAAGAAGCGTTTGATCTGACGAAGGAAGACGACCGAACACGCGACCGTTATGGTCGCAACACGTGGGGTCAGCAGCTGCTGCTGGCTCGTCGCCTTGTCGAGGCCGGCGTTGAAGTGCTGACATCCAGTCTGCACGGACCGTTGTGTGGGCGAGTCCAGAACTGGGATGACCACGCGGTAAATCACCACGTATTCGATGGCCTGAGATTCCGGGCTCAGGCGTATGACCAGGCCGTTTCTGCACTGATCGAAGATATCTACGAACGCGGTCTCGACAAACGAGTACTGGTTGTCGTGAGCGGTGAATTTGGCCGCACTCCGAAAATCAACTATCAGCCAAGCACCGGTGCTGGAAACGCCAGCGCCCCTGCCGGCACGAAACAACCTGGTCGAGATCACTGGGCTCGGGCTTTCTCCAACATCTGGGCAGGAGGCGGTATCGACACCGGTCGTTACATCGGTGCCACTGACAAACGCGGCGAGGACTCCATCGAGCGAATCTGCGGAGCGGGCGACTTCCTGGCAACGATCTATCACCACCTCGGAATTGACTCGTCGAAGATCACCCTGAACGACTTCAACGGCCGCCCGACGCCGATCGTGGACCACGGTCAACCAATTCCCGAACTGATCAGCTGACATGGCAACCCGTGTTCATCACACGCAGGGACTTTCCGAGAAGCATAGATGTCTCATAACGCGACACTTACAGGACTTACGTTGGATCGCGGTAATTGAAGTTGCCCCGGACATCGTCGGGCGCAAACCGCTTGAGCATGAGATGTATTGCACGGATCTGGATCATGGCTTCCGCCAAAGCCGTCGCCCGTTGGTAATCCTTGCTGTTGCGGCATGAGTGGTCATGCCAGGCATTCAAAAAGTGATTGTGTATTTGTTGTCGCCGAAGGTCACGGTCAAACGAGGCAGCTCGTCGATAGTTACTTGCGACAACAGTTGTGGTGCCGCGATTCCGTCATCCTGATTCGCGCCGGTGACGGCCAGCGGCAGCGACACATGCCGCTGGCGACCACTGACCTTTTTACTGCTGTCGTAGCCACTTTGTTCTCCGCAGACTTCATACCGCCGCAAGTGCGTCAAAACGCAAGCTGTGCTACTGCGAGCAGGAACGTCAGGTGTCCCGTACTACATCCAGCTCGGGTTCCTGATGCCAGATGAGGTAGTGTGTGTAGCCTGCGGATAGTCATTGAACTGCAGGGAAGAGAAAGACGATGCATGGCGACGCGGTTTCCTGACATCAAGTCGGTGGCAAAGCCAGAAGGAAACAAGGCATGGCGAGAGTTATCACCGTTGGAGCTGCTCAGAGTGGGCCGATCCCCAGGTCGGAGTCTCGCTCGGACGTACTGCAGCGGCTACTGAGCCAGCTGCGGGAAGCACATCGGCGGGGTTGTGATCTGGTTGTGTTCACCGAGTGCGCGCTGACTCCGTTCTTTCCGCACTGGTGGACCGACGATGAAGCCGAGCTGAGTTCATGGTTCGAAACTGAACTGCCAGGGCCGAACACGCAGCCGCTGTTTGATGAGGCTCGCCGGCTGGGAATCGGGTTCAGTCTCGGGTTCGCCGAGCTGGCCATCGAGGATGGAATTACGCGGCGATTCAACTCCAGCGTGCTGGTTGAGAAAGATGGCAGCATCGTTGGCAAGTTTCGGAAGATTCATTTGCCGGGCCACACGGAACATCGACCGGACAATCCGTTTCAGAATCTT
>JAQBWV010000284.1 GCA_027624335.1 Planctomycetota bacterium | reverse complement strand
GACCAGTCACCATTACCCCGTCGGTGTCATCCGGAGTAATGTCGACCTTGGCGACGCCAGCTCGCAGATTCGACTGCACGATAAACTGCCCGTCATTGGCGTTAGCAACGGTCTCGTGCAAAACGACATGACTGATCAGGCCAACGACGATGATGGATGCAAGTTTCATGGCATGCCGCCCTGTGTGAAGCCAATGATTCGAAACAGTCGTTCAGAATTCTGAAGCGAGATACTGAAGGCTATTCCAGTTGTCGCCATTTCAACCACGAATAGATACTAACACCAATCTGGCGATAGCCGACGGCGTTAGGATGGACACCGTTGTTCTCAGGATAACCATCCAACGGATCCAGATTGAGATGGGTCGGGACAATGAAACGCCGGCTGTTGTGGTTGTCTCCCACGGACTCATGTTCTCCATTGAGCTTCAGCAGACGTTCGACGAGCCGATGTTGAATTCGCTTCCAGCCCCAGCGGTGATATCGACCTTTGTAGTTGGCTTCGAATCCTGCTTCGCGAGCGTTTGGAGGTGTGGTCACTCCAATGGCCAGATCAGCATCTGGCACGGCTTTGTGAAATGCCGTCAGCAGGGTTTCCGCTTGCAGCAACATGGAATCGATGCGAGCGTCGATGGCGTGGGGATCGTCCGGATTGGCACCAAAACAGTCGTTGATTCCGAGCAGGAAAAAGACAACGTCAGGATGCTGCCCGTCGCTGGTTTCAGCGAAGTACCGAGTGACATCGAGTTCAGGCTTTCCGTCCTGATTCAAAAAGACAAATGGACTGCTTCTCTTTCGGTATGTGCCATCGGGTTCCGGTTCGTACTTCGTGACGAATCGTTCCCAGGTCCACCCGCCGTAACCTTCGTGAGCGACGCCCGTCGCAGCGTTCGTTGGACGGTGCGTGCCAAGCATTTTCCAGGTGGGATTTCCCGGTTGAGAGAGAAGTCTCGCCAGTTCGTTGGGGTATAGCGTCGCGTGTGTCAGGCTGTCGCCGACGATCAGTAGCTTCAACTTACGCTCGCTGCCTGAATTGGCCGGCACAACGTAAATCTCGGAGGATGCGTTCGCCACAGTGACGTCGTTGGCATCTTTGATCGTCACGACGAACGCATGACGCCCAATGTCATCAGGCGCTGCTGTAAGGTTCCACCGCCGATCTTCCGAGCGACCGACGGCGCATTGGATCTCAAATTGGTAGCTCTCTGGCGATTCGCTGAGCACGATGTTGTCGAAGTAGACGTTCATTTCAACATCGACGACGGCGTAGATGGCCTCAGGCAGCGTCAGCCGGAGTTCTCCGGGATGATTCCCGGCCAGTGAATGTTGAACACACGCGAGTAGCGTAATCGCAGTCAAAAGTCCTCGAAGCATCATGTTGGATACCTGCACGCAAACGGCAACGAATGGGAAAATGATCGAGGTGCTACTGGCCTCATTTTGTCTGTCTGACATGCTCAAGAACTCGAGCGAAGAACGCTTCGTGAATGTGTGCCGGAGCGGCGTGTCCCATGAGCGGTTCGTTGATCATTCTTTTTTCGCCCTGCAGAGCATTGTAGGCGGCGTAGCAACTTGACGGTGGGCAAGTGGCGTCGATGAAGCCGACGCTCATGATGGCCTCCGCACGACAGCGTGTTGCAAAGTTCACGGCATCCACATACCTCGCCGCCTCCAGAATTGTTGGATCGGGTTTTCCATCCGGTCCATTGGGAACGAGCTGTGGCCAACCGTTGATACGTCCCGCCGCCCGCCCTGAGTGATCACAGATGGCAGGCACTCCAGGAGCGATCAGTGTGACTCGATCGTCAATGCCACCGGCGACCAGTGACTGTCCACCGCCCTGACTGTGCCCAATGACGGCTACCGTTTTCCCATTCCACTCAGGCTGAGCCGTCAGAAAGTCGATCGCCCGTACCAGTCGCAGATACATGCCTCGAAAGTAAACCGTCTCGCGGCTTTCTCGCCCGGCGTGCCGGTAACCATTCAGTAATCCGGAGTTCAGCTCGGAATAGAACCCACCAGGTTTTCCGTTCGGGATACCGTGTGCATTGATGTCCATCGACAACATACCCGCTTGCGCACCTTTTACAGAACTGCCGAGGCTTGAACTGCGAACGCCCGCTCCGTGAACCCACAGGATGGCCGGAAGACTTTTGGCCTTTGCGCCTTTTGGCCTGGAGAAGTAACCGGATACCGGAGCTCCACCAAGGCATCCAATCTGCGCGTCGAAGGATTCCACCGTGGCATCTGCCTGGTCGACCGGCGTCAGTTTGGGATCGAGCGGAACCTTCGCCAGCTGTTGCTTCTGGTCAGCCCAGAACGCGTCGAAGTCGTCCGGTACAGGAAGACTCAGGCCAATTTTCTCGGGGGAGAATCCCGCTGCGGCAATGGCTCGAACCGGTTTGCCGTCGTCGGGCGTAAATGTCACCTGACATCGCAGAAACTCCGGCCGCCGACCTTTCACGACGACGCGAGTTGGCTTGTCTCCGAGAGGTGCCTGGCCTTCGGGAAGTCCTGCGGATTTTCCTCCCGTCAGAAAATCGTCGACGATGAACACGACGCTTCCCTCCGTGACGGACTCTTTGGCACGCGATACCGTGATCAGAAACGTGGCCTCTTCTCCGACTTCGTAAAGTGCATTGGCAGGGTCGGTGACGACTTGAAGAGAATATGTCGGGGCAGCTGCGTTCAGCTGACCGGCCAGAATCATCGACAGCAAACCGGCTGTAACGACGCGTGCCCAGAGCAACGAGTACAAAACGGAACGAGGCATTGTTGAATCTCCAGGTATGATCGACGATGTGTTACGTGTTGACGGACAAAACTGTAATGGATCGTCGGGAGGCGACGTTATTCCGCACACGAAAATAATGCCAGAAGTTGGCGGCCTCACGATTCTCTCAACGTGAGCGATCGCCGTGCGGCTGCTGGCATTCACCTGCTCAGCGTTGTGACGGTTGTCGGATGGATCAGCGGCCTGACGTCGGTCGCTCGACTGACGAACGCTATGCCGCGTTGTTGGACTCCGTCACACTGAGAGGCACGACACTCGTTCTTTCCGGAGCACCAGATGCCGAGTCATCCTCAGACGCAATCACTGACACATGCTGGAAGAAATCTGCTGGATCGTCGGATGTTTCTAGGCGACACGGCATCTGCGCTCAGCGCCATCGCTCTGTCGGGGATTCTTGCCGAGCAGGATCTGCTGGCGAAGGACGCCCGCTGGTCTCCTCAAATTGACGCCGCGCATCCACATGCTCCACGACCGCCGCACACAGAACCGAAGGCGAAGAATGTTCTGGTCATCTTCTGCGCAGGGGCGTGCAGTCAGCTGGAATCATGGGATTATAAACCGGAGCTGATTCGGCAGGATGGTAAGCCCCTACCGGGAGGCCCCGCTGTGACGTTTCAGGGACCGGCTGGTAACCTGGCTCGACCGCAGTACAGGTTTCGGCCACACGGACAATGCGGCAAGATGATTTCGGACATGGTCCCGCATCTGGCGAAACAAGTCGACGAGTTTGCCTTCGTTCACTCGCTGACCAGCAAGTCCAACACGCACGGTCCCGCTGAGAATTTTCTGTCAACGGGATTTGTGCAGGACGGTTTTCCGAGTGTGGGAGCCTGGCTGACCTACGCGCTTGGATCAGAGAACCGGGACCTTCCGGCTTTCGTCGCGATCCCCGATCCGCGCGGCGTTCCGCAGGCCAGCGTCAACAACTGGGGCTCCGGTTTTCTGCCGGCTGTGTTTCAGGGGACGCCATTCAGCTCCAGTCAACGGATCCGAAACCTGCAGCCGCCAGCAACAGTCAAAGCCGGGAGCGACATCGCCGCTCGACGCCTGCTGAGAATACTCAATCAGGAACATCTCAGGCTGAACCCGTTAGACAGCAATCTTGCGGCAAGGATTGCGAGTTACGAACTGGCCGCACGCATGCAGTTGTCGGTGCCGGAGATCAGCGATCTGTCGACCGAGCCAGACCACATTCTCAAGGCTTACGGCGCGGACGATTCAGAGGATTCGCTCAAGGCGGGATTCGCTCGAAACTGCATTCTGGCGAGGCGGTTGATTGAGAAAGGGGTGCGGTGCGTGCAGCTCTTCAACGGTGCCTATGCCAGCGGCGGACGACTCAACTGGGACGGACATCAGAAGCTCCGCGAACAGTACGACATACACGGACGCATCATGGATCAACCGTCCGCCGCCTTGATTCATGACATGCGTCAGCGAGGTCTGCTCGAAGACACACTGGTCGTATGGTGTACCGAGTTTGGTCGGATGCCAATGTTTCAGAAGGGGGCACAGGGACGTGATCACAATCCCAATGGTTTCACCGCTGTCCTCACCGGTGCGGGCGTGAAGGGGGGAGTCAGTTATGGCAGGACGGACGAACTCGGATTCAAAGCCGTCGAAAATGTGCTGTCCGTCCACGATCTCAACGCCACAATTCTGCACCTGCTGGGACTCAGTCACGAACAATTGACGTTTCGCCACAACGGCATCGACCGCCGATTAACCGACGTCCACGGCCATGTCATCGACGCAGTTCTGGCCTGACACTTCACTCGCTCAGAGTGATCGTGCGGCAAGTCAGGACGTGTGACTGTGGGAACAGCGAAGGGGTCACATGGAAAGGCGGGCTACTACTGGATGAACGAGAGTCGTCGTATCCCGACGATATTCAGTCAGAAGTCGGCACGCTTTTTAATATCCAGGACCACCAGCCTGACACACTCAACCGCGCCGACAAGTGGGGAGTGGGCTCCGTACGGATTGCCGTGTCTGGCGAAGAGGCCAATTGGGCAGCACGCTCAGTTTCGACTGCCGAGTGTACCACCCTGCCGTGACCTGTCGCAGGGTGGCACCGGTTGACGTCTTCATTTGGGTGGTGATGGTTGCTTTGCAACTGGCATGGTGCAGCCACAAGAGGCCTCGTCTTCAACGACCTGTCGTCAACCTGACCCCGAAGCCTCCGGACGCTTCGAGGCTCTGCCTGAAGGGGTTCTCCAATGCAACGAGGCCCGGAAGTCCGACTCGACTTATCAGGCTTACCACTCCCCGCTGCTGCGGATTCTCTGCATTCTCGGCACGAATCTTCGTGTCGCCGAAATCAAGAAGCTCATTTTGGCGAAAACCGAGGGCGCCTTGGAGAGCGATTTCAGCTTTCGACGTCAGATCGACAGCAGCTCAGCTGAGTTCACGGGTAGGACAAGTGAAGTTACGCTTCATCCTGTAATCGGAAACCCGCGCTGACACGCCATCGCCTCGACCTGTTTGGAGCTGCCTCGTGCCGACTCGCCTTGCGACTCCTCGAAACATAAACATCCTCGCGCGGCGGTACGCTCTTGAGATTCCTCTTAATCCGTTTCTGTTCTTTGCGTTCCTGACTCTGATCGGGCCGATGACCTCTCCAACGACGGTCAGGGCTCAGACGTTCAAGCAGGCCGATCTTGACTTCTTCGAGCGGCGGGTAAGGCCACTGCTCGTTGAACGCTGCGTGGAATGTCACGGACCGAAAAAGCAGGAGTCCGGACTGCGCCTCGACAGCCGCCGCATGATTCTGAAAGGCGGCGATTCGGGGCCAGCCGTCCTGGCCAGGTCACCGGATGAGAGTCTGTTGCTCACGGCGGTGCGGAGATCGGGCGATCTGAAGATGCCGCCGGATGCTCCGCTTAACCCGAACGAGATCGATGCGCTGGCAAGATGGGTTCAGCTCGGGACCCCGTGGCCTGATGAAAATGCTGATCAGCGATTCGAGACGACGAAGGGAACTTCTCACTGGGCTTTTCAACCAGTCGTCACACCGACGATTCCGGCGTCAGGGAACTCCGGTTGGGCAAAGACTGACATCGATCGATTCGTGTTGGCGAAACTTGAAAATGCTGGTCTGATGCCTGCTCCCGAGGCACACTGGCGTGCTCTGATTCGCCGAGCGACTCTCGACTTAACTGGCCTTCCGCCGACCGTTGAAGAAGTCGCAGACTTCGAAAGCCAACACATCGGCAAGCCCGATGCGGCATACCGTGAGCTGATCGATCGGCTGCTGGACTCGCCACACTATGGGGAGAGACAGGGACGACAATGGCTCGACGTCGCGCGCTATGCCGACAACAAAGGTTACGTCTTCTTCGAAGAGAAAGAGTTCCCCTGGGCCTGGACTTACCGCGACTGGGTGATTCACGCCTTCAATGGTGATCTCCCTTACGACCAGTTTGTGACACTGCAGCTGGCGGCTGACCTGCTGGACTCGGGAGACGACAAGTCGTCACTTGCGGCAATGGGTTTTCTGACTCTCGGTGCCCGGTTCATGAACAACACGCATGACATCATCGATGATCGCATTGACGTCGTGACGCGCGGACTCATGGGCCTGACCATCACCTGCGCGCGATGCCACGATCACAAATTCGACCCGATTCCTCAGGCCGACTACTACTCGCTCTACGGGATCTTTCGCAGTTCGCACGAACCGACGTTGCGGCCACTGTTTCAATCCACACCTGACACCGACGAGTATCGGGAATTCGAAAAGGGGATGCGCGAGCGTGTGGCGGCTCTGAGAACGTTTGAAGACGGACAACGTGATCTGATCACGCAAGGTGCTCGTGAGCGTGCCGCCGACTATCTGTTGGCCGTTCATCAGAAACGAAACCATCCGAGCACCGAGAACTTCATGCTGCTCGCCGATAAGGGCGGGCTGATTCCGGCAGTGGTCCATCGTTGGGAAGTCCACCTAAAACGTGCCGGTCGCGAATCCGATCCTGTGTGGATGTTATGGCATCGATTCGTCGATCTGCCTGAGGATGGATTCGAGACCGCCGCAGCACAGATTCACGCTGAACTGCAGAAGTCAGCAGAGGCGGCCACTGATGAGACCGCGACAGTACCGGCGAGACCACACATCAACCGCCTGGTGCGAGATGCTTTCCGGGAAGCGGCTCCCAGGTCAATGCAGGATGTCGCTCAACAGTACGGTGCGTTGTTCCAGAAGATTGATCAGGTATGGAAGGATCAGCTGACTCGTGAAGAGAATTCGCCGAGGCCACCCACACGGCTTACTGACGACGATGCCGAGGAGTTGCGGCAGGTGCTTTATGGAGCAGGTTCGCCGCCGATGATTCCCGCACAGCTGGGATGGGGATTCCTCGATCTGATCCCGGACCGACCAACGCAAGGCGAGTTCAAAACGCTGATCGGCGAGGTCGAGAAGTGGAGCAGAACCGGCCCCGGAGCCCCGCCGCGGGCGATGGTGCTGGTCGATTCGGAGATCCCTTATCAACCCGTTGTTTTTCTGCGGGGCAATCCACATCGCGAGGGTCCACCAGTCCCACGGAGACTTCCACAGATTCTCGCTCGAAACGAGCGACCAGAGTTCATCAATGGCAGCGGTCGGCTGGAACTGGCCAGAGCGATCGTCGCCCCCACAAATCCGTTGACTGCGCGAGTCTTTGTCAACCGAATCTGGAAACAACACTTCGGAGCCGGTCTGGTCGACACACCCAGCGACTTCGGATTGAGAAGCTCGACGCCATCGCATCCGCTGCTGCTGGATTGGCTGGCAGCGACGTTCGTGGCCGATGGCTGGTCGGTGAAGAAGCTGCACCGACGCATCATGAACTCCGCCGTGTATCGCCAGTCGAGCGAGCCGGCATCGCTCACCGCCGACCAGGTAAAAAAGATCGATGCGTCGAACCGGCTACTGTGGAAGTTTCCTCGGCACCGGCTCGACTTCGAGTCAACTCGTGACTCGCTGCTGGCTGTCTCGGGCTCGCTCGACAGGAACATTGGCGGCCCGCCGAGCAGCGTCCTCAGCAGTTTCGTTCCCCGCAGAACCGTCTATGGATTCATTGATCGGATGGATCTGCCGGGACTCATGCGGGCCTTTGATTTCCCGGAACCGGCGGCGACAAGTCCGAGCCGTGAGACAACAACGATC
>JAQBWV010000283.1 GCA_027624335.1 Planctomycetota bacterium | reverse complement strand
CGTTACAAATGGCCAGGCGTACCGCGAAGGGCAGGGCAACGGGCCACGAGGGACACCTTCGATCGTGGATGGGAAGGTCTATTCGCTGGGGGCGAACGGTGATCTTTCGTGCCTCGATGCTCAGACCGGTCAAGCCAACTGGCGAAAGAATATCCTGCGCGAGTTTGGCGGTTCAAACATCACCTGGGGAATCAGTGAGTCGGTTCTTATCGATGGCGACAGGCTGATCTGCACACCTGGCGGACAACGGGCGACGATGGTCGCTCTGAATAAGAACACCGGCAATGTCATCTGGACTGCAGCCGTTCCGACAAGCCCGCGAGCAGCCTACGCCTCGGCGATAGCTGTCGAAGTTGGCGGAGTCCGGCAATACGTCAACTACACACACGGCGGAGTCGTGGGAGTGCGAGCTTCCGACGGTCAGGTCATGTGGGGGCAGCGAGAATCGACAAACGGTACAGCCAACTGTTCCTCACCGGTCTTCTTCGATAATCAAATCTTCACAGCATCAGGTTATGGCACGGGTGGAGCACTCTTTCGCCTTTCGTCACGTGGTGGGCAAACCGTTTCTCAGGTCGCCTACGAAACGAAAGATATGAAGAATCATCACGGCGGCATGGTGGTTCTGGATGGCTATCTTTACGGCTCGAACGATCCGGGAGTCCTGACCTGCATTAACCTGCGAAACAGCCAGGTCGTCTGGCAAAACCGTTCCGTCGGAAAAGGTGCGGTCGCGTACGCCGATGGGCATCTCTACGTCCGCAGCGAAGGCGGTCCGGTCGCTCTCGTCGAGGCATCACCTAGCGGCTATGTGGAGAAAGGTCGTTTCGACCAGCCACAACGCAGCGGTCGCCCCTCCTGGTCGCACCCGGTGATCGCCAATGGAAAACTATTCCTGCGAGACATGGACAACCTGTTGGCCTACGACATCCGCTCGCAGTAAGAATCTAAGAAACCGGGAATCTTTTGATTCCCAGTTTTCAAGTGTGTCTCACGACGCCGCGCGACTGTCTTCAGCGTCGGCAATTGGACAATCGCGAGCTGTCTGGCGATACTTCGCCGCTCACGCGCCGACGGACACTTTCGTGACGTCGGCGTTGTTATTTTTCGAACACTTGCTGGCGAAGCTGCAACTGCGATATGGACCGTCTCGCTCACCTCAATCCCGCTCAGCGCGACGCGGCGAGTACGCTCTCAGGGCCGCTGCTGGTTCTTGCAGGAGCTGGTACCGGCAAGACTCGCGTCATCACGCACCGGATGGTCGAGCTGATCCGCAGTGGCATTCCGGCTGACCGAATTCTCTCGGTCACGTTCACGAATAAAGCGGCGAAGGAGATGGCCGAGCGAACTCAGGAACTGCTCGGCAAGCGCCAAAAGCAGAAGCCGATGATCTCCACGTTTCACTCGTACTGCGTGAAAGTGCTCAGGCAGGAGATCGAGGCTCTCGGATATCCGAAGACATTTACCATCTACGATCGTGGCGATCAGGAATCCGCAGCCCGCAAGGCGCTGCGCGACGTCAAGGTGCCGGATTCGAGCATGAAACCGGGCGACCTGCTCAACATCATCAGCCGCTGGAAGATGCACAGCATTGTCGCCGAAGACGCTGCTGATCACACGGAGAATGATCTGGAGTTTCTCGCTGCTGTTGCCTACCGCAAGTACCAGAACAATCTGAAGGCCTGCGGAGCGGTTGACTTCGACGATCTGCTGATGCTGACCAATCGCCTGTTCGACGAACACCCCGACGCGCTGGATCGACAGCAGCGACGCTTTGATCATGTCCAGATTGACGAATACCAGGACACGAACGGTTCACAGTTTGATCTGATCGAAGCGCTCGTTCGCAAGCACAACAACATCTGCGTCGTGGGAGACGATGATCAGTCGATCTACGGCTGGCGTGGTGCCGAGGTCACGCACATCCTGAATTTCGGTCAGTACTTCAAAGGGGCGAAAGTCATTCGGCTCGAAGAAAACTACCGCTGCACCGATCGGATTCTGGAACTGGCCAATCGCCTGGTGAAACACAATCGCGGTCGACACGACAAAGTGCTGCGAGCGAACAAAACGTCCGTCGTGGACGTTCGGTTTCGCGAGTTTGATGACGAGCAGGTCGAGGCTGAATACATCGCTCGCGAAATTCAGTTCATGATCAACAAGAAAGATGTCCCGCCGCAGGACATCTGCATTCTGTTCCGCACGAACGAGCAGCCTCGCATCTTCGAGTCGGAACTGCGTCGTCACGAAATCCGTTACGTGATGATGGGCAGTCAGTCGTTTTTCGACAAACGCGAGATCCGCGACATCCTGGCGTACCTCAAGGTGCTTGAGAATCCGCGTGACGAAAACTCGCTGTTGAGAATCATCAATGTACCGGCGCGAGGAATTGGCGACTCGACAGTTCAGAAGCTGCTCAAGCGAGCCGTGCGTGCCGGCTGTTCACTCTGGGACGCCGTTGCCGCCGCTCACGACGAGGGCGAGATTACCGGAAAGGCGGTTCAGTCATTGAATCGTTTTTCACAAACGCTGGATGATTTTCGGACGCGATTAAGAATGTCGCCGAACGACCTGCCGACGATCCTCGAGAACCTGTTGCACGAAATCGACTATGACAGCGAGATTCAGAAGCAGTACAAGAACGAGGATATGCAGATCGCAAAGACGGAGATCGTCGATCAGATGGTCGATTCGTTACGCGAGTATGTAGGTCGCACCAGAGAACCATCATTACAGGGTTACCTGGAAGAGACGCTGCTCAACGGCCCGGACATGACTGACGACAAAGAGAAAATGATGGAGCAGCAGGCTGTCAAGCTAATGACGCTGCACAGCGCCAAGGGTTTGGAGTTCCCTCGTGTCTACATGGTCGGGATGGAAGAAGGCTTGCTGCCTCACAAGCGGGCTGTTGACGAGGAAGGTTCTGCCATCGATGAGGAACGCCGACTTTGTTACGTGGGCATTACTCGCGCTCGTGACCACCTCACGTTGACGAGAGCCGCCGCTCGTAAAAAGTGGGGTAAAAAGCGACTATCAATTCCGTCCCGTTTCATTCGAGAAATGCGAGGTACGGACGAGTAAGACTTCAGCCTGGATGGCACAGACTTCTTCGGGGTAATACTGCGAGCGGGCATCAATGGGGCGTTTCGCCGTCGCTGCGTTCGCGTAGAACGGCGTCTGATTCCATTGGTGCCGCCCCGAACGTATTTCAGGCGAGCGGTAGCCCCACGGCACTCACTTTGCAATGTTTGCCTGTTCCATCGAATTGGTAACCCGCAGCTCATTCTTTTCGGGGTCTTCTGCGCGGTCGAAGCGTGTGGTCGAAGCGTGTGGTCGAGTTGGAGTCGCGCTGCGGACTGGGTCACGAATCGACCACTCCCGTACGGAGTCCCCACCCTGACTGAGTTGCGGAGCGGGGTAGGCCGCGTGTAACGCGGCGAAGTTTTGGATTGCAGGTATTACCGTGTGATATGACGAGAACGTTTGGGCGGGTCACGTTTCCGCATTGCATGCGGCCTACCGTCGTGGAACCAGACAAACGGATTAAATTTCCCATCAGCTCAGTCTGGACCGATTGACCTTCACCGGAAACATCTCACAAATTAACCGCGTGAAGTATTTTCTGCCGCGTTCTCTGAACGGTCGAGGACTGAATTGACCGCATCCGCGTTGCCGAAAACGAACAGGCTATCCCCGGCCCGAATCACCGCATTCCCTGGTGGGGGCATGAGTCGTTCGCCATTGCTGCGGCGAATTCCGATGACCATGACGCCTCGGTTGCGCAGGTCGGTCTCCATTAACTGGCGGCCCACGAAAGTGCTGTCCGCTGAGATCTGGATGTCGGCGAGTTCCAGTTCGTTGCCTCGGCTGTCTGCGATTTCGATGAAGTCTTCGATGCTCGGATTCAGCATGAATCGAGCCATCTTGACAGCTCCCGTACGGAACGGACTGACGACGCGAGTGGCTCCGGCGCGTTCGAGTTTCTCGACAGCCTTTTCGTCGACGGCTCGCGCAATGATTTTGATATTCGGATTGAGAATTCTTGCCGACAGCACGATGTAAAGATTGTCTGCGTCCGTCGCCAGAACGGTTGTCAGTGAAGCTGCTCGATCGATGCCGGCGGATTTCAGTACATCGTCGTCGGTCGCATCGCCAATGACGAACGACCAGCCATGCAGCTGGCAGACAGGCGAAATCCGATCCTCGTCCTGATCGATCACGACGATTGATCGACCGCGTTCAGCGAGGTATTCGCAAATCGCCAGCCCCATCCGACCCTGCCCGCAGATGATGGAATGGTTTTCCAGACCGTTGATACGATTCTGCATCCGTCGCTTCTCCAGCACCTTGTGAAATTCTGTCCTGACGATCCAACTGCCAAACTCAAACGCGCTGAACGTGAAGATTCCCAGTCCCGAAACCAGATACACAATGACAAAAATCGTAGACGCTGTGCCGGTAGCGGCGTCTCGTGATCCCACCGTTGTCAGCGTGACGACAGCCAGGTAGATACTGTCCAGCCATGAACTGTCTGTGGTGAAACGGAAGCCGATCGTGCCGAACATCGTCAGTGCCAGCAGCAGGCCAACAGGGGTCAGCATTGTCCTCATGTTGCGTCGTGCCTGCCTTCAGTCTGGTCGGTCATCGCTTTGTTGGACATGGAAAGTCATCAAGACCCAGTAGTTGCTTGACCTCGTCAAAGCTGATCATTTGCGAGGACAGATGGTCGATTCGCCCTTCATTCAGCATGGCTTCGGCGAGAAGTCGCACCACGTGCCCCGTCGCCAGCAGCGTACCAACCGGGTCGACCACGATTCTGAAGCCGAGTTGTTCCAGTTCGTGGGCCGGCAGGATGGGAGTCACGCCACCGGGCAGCATGTTAGCCAATTGCGGTCCGGGAATCCCGCGAGCAACCTGCGTCAATTCTTCGACGGATTGTGGTGCCTCGACAAAGCACACGTCCGCTCCAGCTTCTTTGTAAAGGCAGGCTCGCTCTATGGCTGCATCGAGCCCCTCGACCGCTCGAGCATCGGTCCGGGCGATGATGACAAAGTCAGGATCGTCGCGAGTGTCGAACGCAGTCTTCAGCTTATCGAGCATCTCGCTCGCCGGGATGACCTGCTTGCCGCTGAAGTGTCCGCAACGCTTCGGAGCGACTTGATCCTCCAGCAGTATTCCGGCTGCGCCAGCCCGTTCGAAGTCATGCACGGTGCGAGCGACGTTGTGCAGTTCGCCGTGACCGGTGTCGCCATCCGCGATGAGCGGAACCGTGAGGCGATCGGCCATACGGCGAACGGCCTCCGTCATTTCAGTCAGCGTCGTCAGGCCGACATCAGGGATTCCCAGCACGCTGGCCGAGACTCCAAAACCACCGAGAAACAGAAGTTCAATCCCCGCGTCTTCCAGAACTCGAGCGGTGAAAACGTCATGCGGCGCGAACGAGCGGATGATCTTCTGCCCAGCCAGCATCTGCCGAAGTCGTCGCGTTCTGGACGGCTTCACGTTGTCGGTTTGTGCGTCAGCGTGCTGCATCGGGAATTCTCAATTGTGATCACCGAGTTGCCGGTTGCCGGTCTTCGTGACAAGAAACAACTGCGAAGTCAAAAACGCAGGTTCACTTCCCTGCTGGATGACGAGTTGCGGAGCCCACTTGAGAATCTCGTCTTTCTCCACGTCTCGAAATGACTTCATTGGGCGGGCTCCGGATACCGAGGCGACTTCCGGACGGAGCACGCCCTCGTGCTGCAGATTTTCGAAGCGATGTGGAGCCAGAAACTCGGTGATTCCATACGTGGTTCGATAACGAAGCACTTCCTGCCAGTTGACCAGAATGTGTGTGATGCCCTCAGCTTTGAGACACTGACGAATCTCGTCGATCGGTTTCATTTTCTGTTCGGCGGCGGGAACGTCTGGCTCGTCAGCCGAACACCATTGCTCGAAGAGAGAGATATCGAAAACAGTATTATAGACCAGCGGAAAGCGAGCATCGAAGACCTGTGCCTCGCCGACGCACAGCACTTTCGACCCCGTCGGCAGGCGTATTCGATTCAGGTAAGCGACGGGTTCAGATGTGAATTCGGCGTTGTCGCGAATCTCTTCCAGATCGCCCAGCCAGGCGTTGAGACCGCAGTTCGTCGTCGTGATAAACCCAAGGTTAAACAGTACGCAAAGAGTGACGAACGCTCCGGCGCCGTACTTCCACAGACTGGTCGTCGTCCACCACACGCCACCTCCTGCAAGTAGTGCGACGACCGGGATCATTGGAATCCAGAATCGGTCGATGCGGTGAGTCAGCAGCCACCAGCTGAGAAACAGAAATCCGACATACAGCCACAAGCTGGCGACGACTCGGCGATTCCATCGCGTCAGAAACGCCAGTGGAGCCAGCGAGAACAACAACGGGCTCAGCCAGTCGCTCTTCAGCGTGACGTCGTAGAACTTGACGAGCAGGTCAAACGGCTGATGGTGCGGTGCTCCGTGAGTTCGTTTCCAGTTGGCTTCCAGCGTCGGCGTCCAGTCGATCCCGTGAAACACGCTGTTCATCAGCGGGTAAACCGGGTTGCCGGTTTCGCACATGTTTTTGAGCAGCCACGGTCCGATCGTCACGCAGCAGCCGGCACCAAAGACAGCCAGCAGGATGATCACTCGACGGGCGAATGATGTATCGCGACTGCTTCGCCATTCAAGCAGCAGCAGGACAGTCGCTGCCGGAAACACAACCGATAACAGTCCCGGATACTTGCAGGCCATTGCGCTGCCGGCCAACAGTCCAGTCAGCAGAGTTAAACGTCTGGTGGAGCGACTGCAGTCGAGGTCGTCCTTCCCGGTCGGACTCTGTACTCGGATCAGCACAGCCAGCACGGTCGCCATCAGAAAGAACGTCAACCCACCTTCGGCATAGGCGATGATCGAAACGCGATACGTCCAGGGAGTCGACACGTGAATCAGCATTGCCGCCCAGGCTGCTCGTCGATCGAACAGTCGGTCTGCTGCCGCAAACACCGCGAGCCCGGTCAGCGGAGCAAACATCATCAGCACCAGCTTGCCGGCGAGTGCTCCGGCAAACCAGTCGCCGAACAGTTCCATTCCGAGCAGATGAAACATCTCAGTCAAAAACGGAAAGCTGGTGTAGACATTGTGCGGGAGCAGCGTGATTGCTCCTGCCAGAAACCATTCCTTGGGGCCCTGGAGGTGGTACTCCTTGACGTCGAAATCGACCGACGGCAGCATCGCTCCGAATGCCATCGCCGTGAGGAAAAGGATTATCGCCAGGCTGACGATGGCCCGTGCCAGAACGCCGAACGGAACCTGGCCTCGTAGCAGCACTTCGCCAAGGCGACTCCAGTTAAAGTCCGCGTCAGGTCGTTTTCGCAAAGTGGATTCACTCGGTCCCGCTGAACCTTTCTCGTCAGCCTGCACGTGTGGACGAGACGTTGCGCGACGCACGACGGCCTCTGTCAAAGCAAAGACGATGAGTGCTCCCCCGAGGGTTCCACGCGACAGGGCATCGGGAACCTGTTGAGCCAGCAGGCCGGCACCGAGAACCATCAGCGACACGCCGGAAATGCCGAGCCCGAATGCGAAGACGGTTATCTCAATTCGACGAAGTCGGGACCGCAGTCCGACTGCTCGCAGCAGAAGGTGTCCCGACCCCCAGATGCCGGCCAGCATCCAGATCCCGACGACAATGATCGGCAGTCTCTGCGGAAAGAACACCCACCCGCCAGCAGGAGCGTCCGGGTGCGGAACCACCGAATAGAACAGTAATTCCGGCAGTTCCATCCAGATGTCGGTCCGGTTGACGGGCGGTGATCCGCTGTTGGGAAGGTCGATCTGAAAAAACGCAAACGCAAAGCCGGACAGCCACAAAATGACCGCGCAGACTTTCCACGAAGACTGTGGCCACTCGTCATCCTGTTCAGTTCCGGACATGTTCGGGAAGGTAGCGGCGACTTGCCCCCTGTTGTCAAGCGGCCGGCTGCG
>JAQBWV010000023.1 GCA_027624335.1 Planctomycetota bacterium | reverse complement strand
CTGGTCGGGCAGGCAAATAGCGCACTGATCCTGCTCGAACGCAACGCCCCCGGCGACCGGGACGAGGCGGCGGAACTGCTGCGTCAGGCGTACGCGGCGGCAGAGAAGATGGCACTCCCGGAAGCCGGGCAGATCCGCAATATTCAGCGTCAGCATTCTTTACCGGTCGAATGAACGGTCTCCTGGAGGTGAAACATGCAGCGTGAATACGAAGTCATTTATCAGGAAATCGAAGACGGCTGGATCATAGCGATCGTGCCCGACCTGCCTGATGCGGTGACCCAGGAGCAGGACATGGATCAAGCCCGCGCCAACAGCACCCGGCGAACACCCGCTTGCGGTCGAACCTTCTGTTCCCGTCGCTGTACGCCGACCATCCCAGTTCGTGGAGAACCCAACAGGCCCCGGTTCCGGAACAAAAGGCTGCGTGCGAGGTGGATCATGGCTCAGTTCCCCTGGCGAACTGCGAGCCGCCTCACGCGGCTTCGCCCCATTCGACGAAGCACGACGAAGCACGTACCGACATGGGCTTTCGCGTCGTCTGCAGGCCTGAGTAATCGTCACCGAACCTGCGTCAGGCCGGGAGACGTTGGATCGCATCAATCGCCGGTAGAAGTGTGCTCCCGAATGGCGGTACTTCGCGAAAAGCTGGGGGTAATTGTGTCGTGTTTTTTTATCCTATGATGTTGAGTCGGGTGTGGTGCAGCGTGAGGACTCGCAGTCGCTCGGCTGGAGACCAGTGACCATCTACCCGAAGACTCTGCCCTGACAGAGCACCAGGGATGGAACTGATCCAAATTCGACCGGGTCAATTCAATATGGGCAGCCCGCTGTCTGAACAGGGAAGGGAACTCGACGAGTTCACTCACGCCGTCCGAATCTCCGTGCCTTTCCTGATGGGGCTGCATGAAGTCACGCACGGCCAGTTCGCAAAGTTCGTTGCCGCCACCGAGTATCAAACGCAGGCTGAGAAAACAGGCAGCGCATTCACCGTCAAAGACGGAGCGCTTCAATCAGTCGATGGCCTGAACTGGAAGAACCCTGGCTTCGAGACGTCCGACGACCAGCCCGTTGTTTGTGTAACACGCAACGATGCGCTGGAATTCTGCCGCTGGCTGAGCAAGCAGGATAGCAGACAGTATTCCCTGCCAACCGAAGCTCAGTGGGAATATGCCTGTCGCGCGGGAACGTTCCAGTCTCGCTTCTGGGGCGATGCCTTCGAGACAGGTTCTGACTTCTGTGTCTCCCGCCAGCTCGCATCTGACCTGACAGCCCCTCAACCCGTGGGAAGTCGCCAGCCCAATCCGCTGGGCCTGTTTGACATGCTTGGCAATGTCCAGGAACTGTGTCTGAGCCGCTACGGCGAATATCCATCCCTGTTCGTGGAGAATCCAATCGGCCCTGCATCCGGCTCACGATGCTGCGTGCGAGGCGGATCATGGCTCAGTTCCCCCGCGGAACTGCGCGCCGCCTCTCGCGGCTTCGCCCCATTCGACGAAGCACGCACCGACATGGGCTTTCGCGTCGTCTGCAGGCCTGAGTAATCGAGCTGAACCTGAGTCAGGCCGGGAGACATTGGATCGAATCAATCGGAGGTAGAAATGTGCTCCCGAATGTTCCCCACCGTGGTTTTGTTGTCAGGTACATCGACGGGAAGGCGGTTGCTTGTGGGGCGTTCCGTCCGTTGGAAGATTCGGCGTGCGAATGGGCGGGTCGCGGAGCGACAAGATGCTTCATCGTCCGTCATCAACCGGGAGTAAGAAGTCCGTTACCTGGTTACGAGCTGAGGGTGAGACTTCCCGTGCCTCCGGCACCCAACCGCACGCGGTCGGGCCAACCGCGCGCCGGGCGTGACTCGACCGACCTTCAGATGTAAAATCGTCCCCGCTCCGATTCGTGAGCGTCCTCGACTCCGCAGTACCCCACGCTTCAACTCGCGAAGCGGAATAGTTCAACGCACGATCTATCAGTCTGCATCCCTGCAGCCTCATAGATCGCAATTCGTTAGGCACAAAATGAAAACGGTTTTTGATTTATTGATTGCCGGTCACCTATCAGTGGTCTTACTGGGCTGCGCGGATAGTGCGTCCAAAGACATCGCTAGTGTGACCAAAAACATCGCAACAGCGCGCGCTGAATTCAAAAGCATTTCCGACGGCAAGAAGACTCGCGTGACCGAAGTCTTGTCGACCAACAACTCCGAGCTGCACAAATACGAGGCCACAGTGACGGAAGAGACGGATGTCGAGAAGAGCGGGAAATACCCATACATCGGGCGCATCAAGTTTAGCTACCGTATCAGCGAAGTTGACGAACAAGTCGGACAGGATAGCATGACGCGTTGGTATAGCGCCGATGAATTGACCGCGGCCTACCGGTACTCCGCTCGTGAAGGAAAGTGGATTTACGATGGGGCCTTTCAAAGCGATGCGAGTGAAAAAGACGTTATTGAACCGAATGAGATTCTTGTGGCATTTGAAACGGTACTCGCCGCGTTCGAAGAACGCTGAGCGATGGTTTTGACCGAGTGTCTAACCACAGTCGATTAGAAACTCGCGGAGCCGAGTTCTAAATCTATTGTTCAAGAAGCCCGGGACGTGTGCTCGGGCTTTTCTGCTGCGCGGAATGATTATTACGGGCGTCCGCGAGTCGGGTGGTGACGATCACTTCGTTTCGCAGGCCGGGAGGTCGATGCGGAATCCGGTTCAGCCCGTCGGGGTTCAAGGTTGACGCGAATCTGCAGTGGACTCGGGTCCGAAGCGTTTTCAGAGCGAGCGGTGAGTCGCTGTGATGTTTCGCTCACCTGCGGTTTCGTGGGCGGTTTCCATGCGATCGCGTTCGGTCAACTGTGGCTGCGGATGCGGTGGAAGCTCTTGAATTGAAACTCACTTGTGTTTCATCCGATTGCGAGCTGTCGCGTCGGTCTTGCGGGCAAGTACGGACGCAACCAGAATCCTGCGTGTGTAGAGACTCTCCTCGCTCGGTGCTCGTCCTCCTCGCCCTTTCCCTCACTCTGCTCTTGCGGAAACAACGTGTCCACTCGCTTTGTCGTAGAACCCGTCTGGAGCTGGCCCGTCGTCGTGCTGATCGCGGTCGGTCTGGTGACGCTCGTTCTGCTGACTTACCCTCCGCGAGTTCGGCATCTTACCGCCGGGACTCGGAAATCGCTGATCGGGCTGCGGCTGGTGGCTGCCGTTCTACTCGTCGTCGCCATGCTGCGTCCGGAGATTCAGTATTCAGAAACCGATACGAAGGACGCGGTGCTCTACATCCTTGGTGATCAGAGTCGCAGCATGACGACTCCCGACGGCCCTGGAGGAAAGACTCGTCGCGACACTCTCGTCAGTACGCTGAAGTTCAACGCCGAACGGCTCGAAGAACTGTCGAAGAGTCTGGAAGTTCGTTTCTACGACTTTGATTCAGAGCTGCAGTCGCGCGATCCTGGCGCGATTTCCGACAAGGCCGAAGGGGAATGGACGGCCATCGGCTTCTCTCTCGATGCGTTGCTGAAGGAAACGCAGAACGGCAAGCAGGTGATTGGCATCGTTCTGATGAGTGACGGAGCACAGCGGGCGGTATCACCGTTTGACATCGCTCCGCTGGCTGCGGCGAGAAGCTTCCGGGAACTGCAGATTCCGATGTTTCCTGTACCGTTCGGTGAGTCGGACGTTGCCGTGACGGGACTCGACATTGCGGTTGAGGATCTGGCGGTTGATGACATTGTCTTTGTTCGAAACACGGTCCCCGTCGATGCCAGAATTCGAGTCGCCGGCGGAGAAGGCCGCCGATTCACCGTGCAGCTTCTGGTCGAAGATCGAACGGGTCGCAGCGCGTTCGAGCATGGCGAGATGGTCGTCGCTGCTGCCTTGCCAGGAGCTCGGCCCTCGGTCGAAATCACAGCCACTCAGCCAGATCAGACGATCCCGGTGTCACTGTCGTTTGTTCCCGAGTTGTCTGGTGAGTACCGCATCGCTGTCCGCGTGACACCGCTGGCGGGAGAACTGCGAACTGCGAACAACGAACGACAGACTTTGCTGACCGTCCAGAAGGGTGGAATTTCGGTCAAGTATTACGACACGTATCGCGACGAGCAGGTTTTCATTCGCGAAGTGAATTCGGCGGCGAAGCTGCAGTTGGATTTCCAGTGGGTCCGTACGGGAGAGTTCGCCAGTCGAACGAAAATCGATCAGGCCGACTTCGAAAAAGATCGCTACGACGTTTACATCATTGGCGATGTTCCGGCGAAGGTCTTCAGTAAGGAAGACCTTCAACTGCTGGCTCGGCGAGTTGATGAAGGAGCCGGACTTCTGACAACCGGCGGTTTTTTCAGTTTCAGCGCCGGAGGCTATGCTGGCACCCCTCTGGAATCGGTCATGCCAGTACTGCTCGACAAGCAGGAAATTCAAGGAGAAGGTCCAATTTCGGCGGATCTGCATATCGAACGTGATCTCCAGATGGTTCCAACAGCCAGTGGTCTGCGGCATTTCGTTATGCGTCTGACAAACGGAGATAACGACCTGGCATGGAAGCAACTGCCACCGTTGCTTAAGGCCAACAAGCTTCGCAAGAAGAATGCACTGGTCGAAGTTCTCGCGGAAAGTACCGACAAAGTGCCGTTACTGTTCGCTCTGGAAACGGGACGTTCCCGGTCATTGTCGTTTGCGGCAGATTCGACCTGGCGCTGGTGGATGCGGGATTTTCGCGAGCAGCATCAGCGGTTCTGGCGGCAGATGATTCTCTGGCTGGCTCGTAAAGAGTTTGAATCGGACCAGCCTGTCTGGGCGAGAGTCACTCCACGCAACTTCAATCAGGGATCATCGATCCCCATCGAGTTCGGCGTCCGCGACGACGACGGCAATCCCGTTTCGGGAGTTACGTTTCAGACACGAGTCATCAGTCCGGACGGTAAGGAAAGTCCCATTGCCGCTCTGTCGTCGCGGGATCGTTCGTTCGGCGAGTTCAAAGGGGCAACGGAACCGGGTATCTATCGAGTGGTCGTGACGGCGACAAAAGACGGACAGGTGATCCCCGGCGATGCGACGACTCGGTTTCTGGTCGATTCACGGGATCCGGAACTCGACAATCCCGCTGCTGACCCGGCATTACTGGAGGGACTGGCGGAGCAGACCGGGGGCAGAGTCATCCCGGCAGAGAAGTTTGACGAGTTCCTGGACCAGCTCATTGCAACGGGGCCTCCGAACCTGTCATTGACGAGCATTACTCGCGTGACCCTGTGGGACAACTGGTGGTTCCTGGGAGCGTTCAGCCTGACGATGTCCGCCGAGTGGTTCCTCAGAAAACGCCGCGGACTTGTTTGATCGCGTTGTGGCTTTGACCGGGCGGGTCTGCGACAATCCGTGCCCCACCTGACAGGCAATGTCGACACGGCTCTCACTCCAATCGTTCAACACTGCAAGCGAGAAGACGCATGGCGACCGACACGACCAGCTCCACCGAAGTCGGCAGCTATTTCATTTCCAACTACCCACCGTTCTCGTTGTGGACTCCTGAGAATATTCCGGAAATCAACTCGGCGCTGAATTCGAAGCCAGACGCCAGCGTTCCGATGGGACTGTACCTGCACATTCCGTTCTGCCGGAAACGTTGCCGATTCTGCTATTTCCGCGTTTACACCAATCAGAACGCGAAGGCGATTCAGCGTTACGTCGACTGCCTGGCGAGCGAAATCGAGATGCTCAGTCAGACACAGGCCATGCAGGACCGCTCGCTTCGCTTTGTTTATTTTGGAGGCGGCACGCCATCGTATCTCAGCTCGCGCCAACTTCTGTTTCTGCGAGACAAGCTGGCAGAGCATGTTTCCTGGGAAACGGCTGAAGAGGTTACTTTTGAGTGCGAGCCAGGAACGCTCAGCCTCGAAAAGGTGCAGACGCTGAAAGAAATCGGCATCACCCGAGTGTCGCTCGGCGTCGAAAACTTCAACGACGCGATTCTCGAAGAAAACGGACGGGCTCATCTGTCGCCGGAAATCGAAACCGCTTACGGCTGGCTGCGGCAGGTTGGATTTCCTCAAGTGAACATCGATCTGATCGCCGGGATGATCGGCGAGACCGATGAAAACTGGCATCACTGCATCGACAAGACCATCGAAATGGAACCGGACAACATTACGGTTTACCAGATGGAGTTGCCCTTCAACACGATCATCTCCAAAGAGATGCGCGAAAACGGAGCGGTTTCGCCGGTCGCTGACTGGGCCACCAAACGACGCTGGGTCGACGAAGCGTTCAACCGTCTGCTGGCTGAGGGGTATCAGATTTCAAGCGGCAATGAACTGGTTCGATCACTGGATACCGACCACTTCGTCTATCGCGACAACGTCTGGCGAGGTGCGGATCTGGTCGCGGCAGGCGTCTCGTCTTTCGGGCATCTGCAGGGAGTGCACTACCAGAATCTCGACCAGATCGAGGATTACCAGACGACTGTCGAATCGGGTGAACTTCCCGTCAACCGGGCACTGCGACCTTCACCACATCAGCTGCTGATTCGTGAACTCGTGCTGCAGTTGAAGGAAGGCCATATTTCCGGCCACACCTTCCAGCGAAAGTTCGGCGTTAACATCTTTGAAGAGTTCGGCGACGCCTTCCGCAACCAGCAGGCCGCCGGTTACCTGCAGGTTGAAGACGACGAAGTTCGCCTGACTCGGCGCGGTCTGCTGCAGATGGACAGCCTTCTTCCGGAATACTTCGAACCCGAACACCGCCAGGTGCGCTACACATAGGGTCCCTGGAGAAATAATCGTACATCGCAGTCATGTTGTAGTTGTAGGGCCGGTTCCCACCGGCCACGGGCTCGATCGGCCTGACACCTTGCCTCAATGTGAACCCACCACCAAACCTTCCTCCCTCACAGCTTGCCTCACCGTGAATCCACTAACCGAACTTGAAGCACTGCTCGATCTGTTCCCTGAAAGCGAGCCTCTGATCGCGCGGGCAGAGCATATTCCATCTTCGCAGACTCCCGAACCGTATAAGCAGATGCTTGTTCACGAGCATCACATGACGGTCACGATGGAGTCGTACCACGGCACCAGCGTCGATGTCCGTGTGCTGGATCAGAAGCTCATTGATAACATGTACTGCCGCAAGATCCTTCTACTGAAAAGCGGCACGGACGAAGTGGTGCAGTTTGGAATTGTCCGATTCAACTTTCAGTATGTGACGATCGAGGTTCGCGATCAGATTCTGGGCGGCGACATTCCACTCGGGCGAGTTCTGATTAACCATAACGTGTTGCGTCACATCGATCTTGGTGCCATCGTCAAGCTGACGGCTGGCCCCGGCCTGGCGAGCCACCTGCAAATGGAAGAAGGCGCGACGACCTACGGTCGCCTGGCGACGATCTTCTGCAACCATCGTCCCGCCGTTGACCTGCTGGAAGTCTCCGCTCCTTTGTAGAAACACCTGGTTCATGTTCGAGTCTCAACAACCGGTTCTGACTGACCATTACGATGTCGTCGTCATCGGCGGCGGACCGGCCGGCGCATCGACCGGGGCGCTGACTGCCGAACATGGTCATCGCACTCTGATTCTGGAACGGTCTGACGTTCCGCGATTTCACGTGGGTGAGTCGCTGATTCCCGAAACCTACTGGACACTCCAGCGACTGGGACTGGTCGAACGACTTCGCGACAGCGCGTACCCACGTAAGTACAGCGTCCAGTTCTTCAGCGAAGGCATGAAGCCGTCGGCTCCGTTTTATTTTGATGAGTACAAGAACTGCGAAAGCTCGCAAACCTGGCAGGTGTGGCGCGACACGTTCGATCAAATGCTGCTGGAACGTGCCGTCGAGCTGGGAGCAACGGTCCATACGCAGGCGCAAGTGATCGATGCTCACTTCGACGGCGATCGCGCGACCGGTGTCCGAGTGCGGACAGCTGGTCCCGATAGCAGTCGCGTCGACCAGGACATCTCCTGCCGTGTAATTGTCGACGCTACCGGCCAGTCAGCGTTTCTGGCATCACGGCTCGGCCTGAAAGACACGGACCCGGCTCTGAAAAAGGGGACCATCTGGACCTACTTCAAAGACGCACGACGCGATCCCGGTAAGGACGAGGGCGCGACGCTCATTATGCAGACGGCAGAAAAACAGTCGTGGTTCTGGTTTATTCCGCTGCCCGACAATGTAACAAGCATCGGCTGTACGGCTGACATGGACGTCCTGTTCCCCCGCGGGCTGACGGCTGAAGAGTCCTTTCAACGGGAACTGAACCGCTGCCCGGCAATGGTCGAACGACTCAAAAATGCCACGCGAGTCCGCGACTATCTGAAGACGAAGGACTATTCCTACTACGCCCGTCAGGGCGCGGGACCGGGTTGGATGCTGGTCGGAGACGCTTACGGTTTTATCGACCCGGTTTATTCGAGCGGCGTCTTCCTGGCTCTGAAGTCCGGCGAATTCGCTGCCGACGCGATTCACGAAGCGTTCGAAACACAGGACTTCTCGACCGAGCAGCTCGGCAGTTGGCAGGATATTCACGCCAAAGGCGTCGATGTGTTCCGCAAACTGGTTTACGCGTTCTATAACCCGACCTTCAGCTTCGGGCGGTTCCTGAAGATGCATCCGGAATTCCGGTCGCACGTCACCGACATTCTGATCGGAGACGTGTTCAAACGCGACTTCAACGCTTGCTTCGAGAGTATGGGCGACGTAACGCCGCCCGTTTCTGCGTGATTACTTTTTCTCGAACGGGGGGGAGGCACCATGACTTTCCAGACACTGCGGTGCTGTGTTTCGATCTGTTTCCTGGTCCTGGTCAGCGGGCCGTGTGATGGCCAGGAAACGCGAAGCAGCACAGTCAATGTCGAAACCTTGCCGAAGATCGCCGGCGTGACGACCGTTTTGAGGAAGAACTCGCACTGCGAAGTGATCATTGGTCGGCTCGTGCGAGGCTACTCGCTGAATGATCAGGATCCACGACCAGCCTTAAAGCTGGCTTCGCTGTTCACTGATCAGGTTCCGGAAAGCGACATCAGTCGGGAATGGTCAACCAGTTACGGTTTTCCGATCGCTGGTTCCGTCCGGGAAGCGTTGACGAGAGGGACGACTTCCTTGAACGTCGATGGCGTTCTGCTCGTCGCCGAACACGGCACCTATGAAAAGTCCGCCACCGGAAACACGATGTATCCGAAGCGTCGGCTGTTCGGCGAAGTCGCGGAGACATTCCGAACATCAGGTCGGTCGGTTCCGGTTTTTATCGACAAACACCTGGCAGACAACTGGACCGACGCGAAATGGGTCTACGACCAGGCGAAGGAGCTGAAGGTTCCCCTGATGGCTGGATCATCACTGCCGACACTGTGGAGATACCCATCCGTCGACACGCAGCGTGATGCGAAGATCGAAGAGATTGTCGCGGTCTCCTACGGTTCGCTGACCGCGTACGGGTTTCACGCACTGGAAATGGTGCAATGCCTGGCGGAGCGACGGGCCGGAGGCGAAACCGGAGTTCGCAGCGTTCAGAGCCTGACCGGCGACGCGGTCTGGGAAGCTCGCGCGGCCGGAAAATTCAGCCCGCAACTTTTCGACGCGACGCTCGACAGGCTGCTGGTGAAGCCGTGGGAAAAGCGGAAGAAGACCATGGAAGAGTCTGTCCGCGAACCAGTCCTGTGGATGGTCGAGTATCGAGATGGTCTTCGAGCCAGTGTTCTGACACTCAACGGTGCCGTCACCGGCTGGACGGCGGCCTGGAAATATGCGGACGACGACCGGATCGAGTCGACGAGGTTTCAGGTGCAGGAAGAGCGACCGTTCGGGCACTTCACGTTTCTCGTGAAGGGCTTCGAAAAGATGATGAAGACCGGTCGAGCTACGTGGCCAGTCGAGCGAACTCTGCTGACCAGTGGCACTCTGGATGCGTTATTACAGTCGCAGGTCAACGGCGGCACGAAACTGGACACGCCGTGGCTCGACGTCCGTTACACCAGCGATTTCAACTGGCAGCAGCCGCCGGAAATCGAGTCGACCAGTGCGGCCAGATAGAACAGGCAGGAACAGAAAAACCGGATGAATCGCTGTCGGGCACTTCGTCCGGTTTGTGTTTCTGTCCGCCGGGATCGATCACACGTCGATACCCAGGTCGTATTTCAGCTCACGAAATCGTTCGATGAACTCCTCACTCGACGAGTGGACATGCTCGGCTTCGGTGATGAAGCGGATGTCCTCGTGGCAGTCGATGTAGTGATCAATGAACGTGCCTTTGATCGCGTTCAGGTTCTGACCATAGGCGATCAGCAGTTTGTGCTCATCGAGCTGAACTTCCATCGGGATGTTCGGGTTCAGCACGGCGATGCCCATGCAACCGTCGTCCAGCAGCAGATCCTCGTAGTCCATCAGGATGCTCTTCAGAACAGGCAGATCGATTCCCTCTCGAACCAGGTCGTTGTGTGAACCGTGTTCGGAATCGTGGCTCGACTCCAGCACCACGTCGACTTCATTGCCCATCGGGTTCAGAAGCTCGAAAAACAGATCGAGAATTCTCTCCCTGGAGGCGGCTCCCATGACCACGGGAATTTCAACGCCGGTATCCTGATCTTTATAGGAGTCGTGTCGAAACCCGGACTGCGGGACGACCTGCAGATCGTACGAAGGTCGGACGGCATCGGTCAGCGTGAAGTTGCCGTACCGAGCGATCCTCAGATGTGTCTCCAGTTGATCTTCCGTGAGATTTTCAAAGCTGCTTGTTCCGCGAGTCTGCCCATCGCGAAATGTGCTTCTGATAAACTTCTGAATAAAACTCATCAGACCAGAATCCCCTCTGAGTCGGCTTGTCCGACTGGTTCAGTCTCTGCTTTCCGTCGCCGCAGTTTTCGGATCGAGACGTCGATCGTACGACCAGCGGAAATCGTGTCAGCAGGGTTTCTTCGTCTCGTGAAAGACCATCGCTCCGCAGCCCAGCAAACGGCTGTGGTCTGTTCCGCGCTCACTCTGCGTTTCCGTCCTGAGATTCGAACCTGTCGCCGTTCCGACTTCCCGATGGAATGAGCATCCGTCACAAAGACAGACTCACCGCCCGGAATCGACGGAACCGCTTTCGACGAAACACGCTGAGAACCTAGCACGCGGATGAAGACTGAGTTGGGGTGCCGCGAACGTCCCGATGTTTTTCAGCTCGGGAGTTTGACGACCGACGCACTGGCGGGGTCTGGGATAAGCCGGCAGGAAACCTCGACAATCCGTCTGGAGCGATTGTGCGGCCTTCAACCAGAGCCGGCAGCCCGCCAGAATGCGGTACAAACATCACAGTCCGCACGACATGGCTGAGCAATCGGTGAAGATCGCTACAATTCGCCGGAGAAGTTCGATCAACGCAAGTCAGCTGGGGCTCGTATTGACTCTGGCAACGCTGTTTCAATTCGCGAGGCCAACGTCTCCTGATGCCAGCCAAAGTCCGTAACACACCGGGAAGTCAGTACATGTTTCGTTCCATCATTCGTTCGTCGGTTATTGTCGTCTCATTCGGTCTGACAGGTGCTCTGCACCTGGCAAACGAGACGGCCTTCGCTGCAGATGCAAGCAGTGGCGACGAGAGCTGGCAGGTGATGTACCTGTCAGGGCAACGAGTCGGTTACGGTCGTGTTGTCATCCGTGAAGTGACTCGCGGACGCGAAACGATCTTCGTCACGGACTCAGAAGAGAATCTGTCAATACGCCGTTTCGGGCAGCAGCTCAGGATTCAATCGAAAACACATACGGAAGAAACGGGAGACGGACAGCTTCTGTCGTTCACGTTTGAGATGAAGAATCCTCCCGCGCAGACCACAAAGAGCACCGGCCATGTCGCAGGCCGAAACCTGGTGATCGAATCGACCGTCGGCGGGCAGACCCAAACGAAGAAAGTGCAATGGGATCCGTCCGTCAAATCGCCAGCATGGCAGGATCGACTGCTGACGGATTCCCCCATGAAACCGGGCGAGTCCCGCTCGTTCAAAACGTTCATGCCAGAGTTCTCCAAAGTCGTCAGCATCAACATCAACGCCGATGACTACCGTCTGACGAAGCTCCACGACGGCTCAGAGAAATCGCTGCTTAAAGTGCGAGTCACTCAGTCGATCCTCCCCGGAATCGGGATGCGCGTTTATCTTGACGAGAATGGGGACTCTCTGCGGACAGAAGCCGATCTGCTGGGCATGGTGACGTACAGCGTGCCGCGTGACGTCGCTTTGCAGACCATCGCGGGAGCAGAGCTCGACGTCGCCACCAGCACGCTGATCAAGGTGGCGAATCCGCCTGCGGGTCTGCATGGCCGTGCGAAATCGGTGTTTCGAATTCATACCAAAGGTCAAAACCCGACCGACTTTATTCCCTCAGGAGGAACTCAGACCGTTGAACAGATTGATGATGAAACAGCAGCGATCACTGTGATCGCTGTGCCGCCTCCGAGGAATATCCAGCCTTCACGATCCGAACAACAGGACTACCTTGGCGATACTCAGTTCCTGCAGGTGAAAGACGCCGGCGTCAAAGAGCATGCCCGCCGCGCGGCTGCGGGATCCATCGACCCTGGCACCATCGCAGTTCGCATGGAGCAGTACGTTTATAAGGAGTTGAAGAAAAAGAACTTCTCAACCGCTCTGGCGTCTGCGGCGGAAGTGGCAAAGAGTCTGGAAGGAGACTGCACCGAGCATGCGTGTCTGCTGGCGGCAATGCTTCGAGTTGAAAAGATCCCGTCACGAGTCGTCGTCGGACTGGTGTTCGCAGAACGCTACGGAGCCTTTGGCGGGCACATGTGGACCGAAGCGTGGCTCGGCGGAAAATGGGTCCCGCTGGACGGAACGCTCGGCAAAGGCGGCATCGGAGCCGGACACATCAGACTGGCCGACTCGAGCCTCTCCGATGACGGACCGACACCGATAACCTCGTTCGTTCCGCTGCTTAACGTGCTGACTGATGTCACGATCGAAGTCGTCAGCGTGGAGCCCTGAGCCGGTGGTCGGATGTTCGATGTTCGCTCCGTCTCACCTGACAATCCGGACCAGCCACGACGACGCGCCATCTCATGACGATGGTCTCAAGCGAACGGCAAGCGGTGTCTGCCCAAAGAATCCGCCGCCTCTGAGTCGGTGAAGCCGCAAATCCTGTCCTATCTTTCTGGACGTCGCATCAGACGACATTCTCACGTCCAGACAGACTCGTAGAGCGGGACCCGTGTCATGATTGCAAGTGCCAGTCTTCGTTTCGGAATGGTTGGAGCCGGCGGTATCGCTCAGGCGTACGCTCAGGCGTTTCGAGATACCGAAATCGCTCAACTCGTCGCGATTGCTGATGTACGAACAGAGGCCGCAGAGGCAATCGCCCAGTCACTCGAAGCGAAGGCATACTCCTCCCACGAAGAGATGGTCGAAGCTGAAGACCTGGACGCGGTGGTTGTCTGCACGCCGCCGGTGACGCATCCGGATATCTGTGTGGACCTCGCCAGTCGTGGGTTGCACATCCTTTGCGAGAAACCACTCGCCATGGACTCAGCCAGTGCCCGACGCATGTACGACGCGGCCGCGCAGCATGGAGTCAAACTGACGATGGCCACGAAGTTTCGTTACGCCGCCGACGTGATCCGCGCGAAATCGATCGTCAGCTCGGGAATTCTGGGCGACGTCATCCTGTTTGAGAATTGTTTCACCGGACATGTCGACATGTCCCAGCGGTGGAACTCGAATCCAGCCGTCAGTGGCGGCGGCGTTCTGATCGATAACGGAACGCACTCGGTCGACATCATCCGCTATTTCCTTGGGCCGGTTGCTGAAGTGCAGGTGGTCGAAGGCCGTCGCGTTCAGAAACTCGACGTGGAAGACACCGTCCGAATGTTCGTTCGGACGCAGGAAGGTGTGATGGGCAGCATTGACCTGTCCTGGAGTATGAACAAAGAGCAGCCGTACTACCTGAGTATCTACGGCTCGCACGGCACTGTGCTCGTCGGCTGGAGGGACTCGAAGTACCGCCGCTCCAATGACACAGACTGGGTTCAGTTCGGCGAGGGCTACAACAAGTTTCAGGCTTTCCGCGGTCAGATCGAAAATTTCACGCGAGCGATTCGTGGCGAAGACAAGCTACTGGTCAGTCCGCAGGACGCGCTGGCGTCGGTCGAAGTCATCGAGACAGCGTACAACTCGCTGCACAACAGCGTCTGGCAACCGGTCATCCATAAAGAGTGGAAACCAGCCCCGATGGACGCCGAGAGTCTCGTCGCCGCCGCTGGGCAAGTGTCTTAATGACCGCGGAAATCGTTGAAGTCGCGACGGAAGTGGTCGCTCAGGCAGTCGCCGAAAGCGGCGCAGAAGTCACCGCTGAAAGCGTCTCCAGTAATGCGAAACAGAAAGAGACGCTCAAGTTCCGGGTGAAGATAATTGCGTTCATCGGAATCTTTGTTGCGCTGATCGACTGCGCGACCATTTTCGACTGGTAAGAAGGTAACAGAAGTGACCATGCCAAAGATCCACCACACGGCGATCATCGAAGACAACGTGACGATTGGTGCAGGCACATCAATCTGGGACAACGTCCACATCCGCCACGACACCGAGATTGGCGAAGAGTGCATCGTCGGCGAAAAGTCCTATATCGCTTACGGAGTGAAGATTGGTGATCGAGTCAAAATCAACGCCATGGTCTACGTGTGTAATGCGGTGACCATCGAAGACGGAGTCATGATCAGCGCTGGCACGATTTTCACAAACGATCGTTTTCCGCGAGCCACAACACCTGATCTCAAAGAGCTGCGGTCGTCAGATCCGGATGAGCACACACTGCCAACGCTTGTCCGGGAAGGAGCGACCATCGGAGCCGCTGCGACGATCGGAAACGATCTGACGATCGGCCGATTCGCGATGGTCGGCATGGGCTCGGTAGTGACAAAATCCGTTCCGGACTTTCACCTCGTGATCGGTACGCCAGCCCGATCGATCGGAGCCGTCTGTCGTTGTGGTCAGTTGATCGCGAGGTTCCCGGATGACAGTCCCGCAAATTGCGCTTACCTCAACTGCCCGGAATGCGACCGCGAATATTCGGTTCACAATAGCGAGGTTAGTGAATCACTGCTCCACGTTCATACGGTAACCGACGGCGAAGTCTTCGCCGGAGCATAGGTCAGGCGACGCCTGACGAAGCCACTTCGGAGATAAGAACAAACTCAGCATGGTTGCCGTTCATCAAACGACTCCATCAGGCACAGCTTGACCTACGGCAGTGAATCATGCTCCGACACGTTCGCATCCTGGCTGGCTCGTTGAAGCCAAATGCCGGCAGTCACATTTACAATCGCCAACTGATTCGCCGCCTGGTGGAGCGTGGCCATCGTGTATCGGTCGTCAGTTTCGACGACGGTGGTGAAGACTGGGGCGACGTCGAACTGACGCGTCTGCCTCGCTATGACTGGGACGGTGTTCCGACGGCCTGGCGGTTTGCAACAACGCTGCAGAGTTTGCGTTCGCGATGTGAGATCGCTGCGGCACACCTCTCGCGTCCTGACATCGTCATCGCGACCGAACATCTGTTTCTTAAAGGCCATGCTCAGCGGTTCCCCCAAACGCCCTGGTTGTACCTGCCGCATTCGCTAGTGATCGCTCACGAAATCGACAGTTACGGCATGACAGGACTTCAGCACCGGCTGACTCGACACTTTTATATGAAGCAACAGTTGTGGGCACTTCGTCATGCATCCGGCACCGTGCGATTTAATCAGTCGGCCTCGGACGCACTGCAGAAATTCTACGGGGCTGATGCGATTCAGTCTCCGATTCTGATCAACCCGCCGGGCATCGATGTACCGGTCAACGCCGTACGAAATCGTGAGGCTGAACCTGACCGACCGCTTCGACTGCTGTTCGTCGGTCGGCTTGTGGTGTCGAAGAATCTCGACCTGGTGCTGCGGACGCTCGATCGACATCAAGGTGGAAACTGGACACTTGACGTCATCGGCGACGGACCAGAACGGGATCTCAGCCAGAAGCTGGTCGATGATCTCGGACTCAGGTCACACGTGACGTTGCACGGATATCAGTCGGAGCCTGGAGACTGGTATGCGAAGGCCGACCTGCTGTTGTTTCCTTCGAAGCTGGAAAACATGCCACTGGTTCTTATGGAATCGATGTCGCAGGGGACGCCGGCGCTTGTCATTCGTGAAGACGGTGAGCGATACCGAGTCCCGTTTTCGGAAGTGGTCAACGACCAGGTTACCGGGTTGCTGGCCGACGACGAAAACGACTTCGCACAGCGGCTCGCCAATGTCATCACTCGGCCCGAGTGTCTACGCGGCCTTTCACAGAGCGCACAGACTTACGTCCAGACGAACTTCACCTGGGAACGTCATCTGAATTGCTACGAAGAGCATTTCGACAGACTGCTGTCTTCGAGTTCCGAATCGGCGGCGATCGCTTCAGATGTTGCCCGGATTCACGACAGGTGATGCGACTCCATCGGCATTGTTCGTTAACGGTCAGTTCCCGTCGGCCGGTGGGAACCGGCCCTGTGAATCTGAATGTGCTGCGTACTTGTTTGTGGACCGTTGCGTTTCGGCATCACCGCCCGAAATCACAACTGTCAAACAGTTCCGATCGGTAATGGCTGAACGACAGTCGAACGCCTCCTGAAGCAATCGAGCGTCCAGCAGACCAGATTGCCGTTCCCGATCTATGTTTACGAATGAGCACCCTGGCGCAGCCTGGTTGCCTCGGAACATTCGAAAGGGAACGAACACCGACATCGGGTGATCATTTGAAACGCACGACATACCGAACACGACAACAACTTCGGAAGTGATATGGCAAACGAAAACTCACAGCGCTGGGGCATTGTTGGTGGCGGCGTTCTCGGGATGACGATCGCGCATCGTCTGGCTCAGGCCGGGCACGACGTCACGTTGCTCGAATCAGCTCCTCACCTGGGTGGCCTCGCCGATGCCTGGCAACTGGGTGATGTTACCTGGGACCGCCATTATCACGTGACGCTGCTTTCCGACATTTACTGGCGAAACGTGCTGAGGGAACTCGACCTGGAACAGCACATGAACTGGGTCGAAACGAAGACGGGCTTCTACACGGACGGGCAGCTCTACTCGATGTCCAACAACGTCGAATTTCTGAAGTTCCCGCCGCTGAGTCTGATCGACAAGTTTCGCCTCGGAGCGACGATCTTCTACGCCTCGAAGCTGAAGGACTGGAAGAAGCTCGAACAGATTCCCGTCGGAGACTGGTTGCGAAAGTTGTCGGGTTCGCGGACGTTCGAGAAGATCTGGCTGCCGCTGCTGCGAGCGAAACTCGGCGAGAACTATCACAAAACTTCCGCCGCCTTCATCTGGGCGACGATTGACCGCATGTACGCCGCGCGTCGAACAGGTCTAAAGAAAGAAATGTTCGGGTACATGTCCGGCGGTTACGCCCGGATTCTCGACGCGTTCACGCAACGGCTGATTGACGAAGGAGTCGATGTCCGAGTGGACTCGGCCACACGACTCGTGCAGCCAACGGGTGTCGGAACGGTGATGGTCGAATCATCCGATCGCTCACGCAGTGAGTTCGATAAAGTTGTCTTGACGACACCTTCTCCGGTCATTTCAAAGCTGTGTCCTGCGATGACCGAGCAGGAACATGCCGCCCACAACGGCCTGCAGTACCAGGGAATTGTCTGTGCCTCGGCTCTCCTGAAGAGGCCACTGGCCGACTACTACGTCACCAACATTACGGAATCATGGGTTCCGTTCACCGCTGTCATTGAGATGTCGACACTGGTCGACCGATCCGAATTTGGCGGTAACAGCCTGGTCTACCTGCCGAAGTACGTTTCGCCGGACGATCCGCTGTTCGAGGAGCCCGACGAGTCGATTCAGAAACGATTTGTCGCGGCGCTGGAGAGAATGTATCCGCAGTTTTCGCGAGACGATCTGCTTGAATTCCGTATTTCACGAGTTCGTCACGTCGTCTCTCTGACAACGCTGAACTACTCGAATGAGCTACCCCCGATGCAGACCTCGCTTCCCGGAGTGTTCGCGGTGAACTCAGCACACATTTCCAACGGCACGCTCAACGTGAACGAAACGGTGAAACTCGGAGAAGACACCGTGCGTGATCTGCTGCCTGGGAGTCCAGAGACCAGTGTCGAGAGACCAAAGCCACAACTCGCAGGTCAGGCTGTGCCTGACGAAGTGAGTCAGCAATAACGATCCGACTCGTCGAACATCACACTCTCAACTTGCAAACTCGCACAATACTATGACAAAACCCATCGCCAGCTTATCACTCGACCTCGACAACAAGTGGTCGTACATGAAGACTCACGGGGACACCGGCTGGGAATCCTTCCCGTCGTACCTCGACATCGTCGTGCCACGCTTCATCGACTTCTTCAACCAGCGAGACCTGAAGATTACGGTCTTCGTAGTCGGTCAGGACGCGGCTCTGAAGAAGAATCACAAAGCACTGTCGCTCATTCCGGCGAACGGGCACGAGGTCGGTAATCACTCGTTTCATCATGAACCGTGGTTGCATCTGTATTCGCTCGAAAAGATCGACGAAGAATTCGCCCGCACGGAAGAAGCACTTCAGCTGGCAACGGGCGAGACTCCTGTCGGCTTCCGTGGCCCTGGCTTCAGTCTGTCTCCCGACGTTCTGAAAGTGCTGCAGCGTCGAGGCTACCAGTACGACTGTTCGACCTTCCCGACGTTTCTCGGCCCGCTCGCCCGCATGTACTACTTCATGACGGCAAAGCTTGACGAGAAAGAAAAAGAAGAGCGTAAAAAGCTGTTCGGCACCTTCAGCGAAGGCTTCCGACCGTTGAGACCGCATCACTGGCAACTTGAAGACGGACCGCTGCTGGAGATTCCCGTAACGACGATGCCGCTGTTCAAAGTACCAATTCACGTCAGCTATCTACTGTACCTCGATCAGTTCTCGCGAGGCCTGGCGATGACGTACTGGCGCATGGCCCTGACGATGTGCCGCATGGCTGGTGTCGCCCCTTCGCTTCTCCTGCACCCGCTGGATTTCATGGGCTGTGACGACGATTCGGATCTGAGTTTCTTCCCCGCCATGAACATCACGAGTGATCGAAAAGTGGAACTCGTCGGCAAAGTCATCAACCTGATGACGCGGCACTGGGACGTTCGCCCGATGCTCGACCATGCTCGATACGCGAGCGACAAACTGAACGACGAATCGAGCGTTCAACGGGAGTTGGCTCATGTCTGAAGGACACGTGTTACAACCGACTCATTCGGTACGTCTGACGTATGCCATCGCGAAGAGCATGCGGCCACATCAATGGGTCAAGAATGTGCTGCTCTTTGCGGCGCTGGTGTTCTCCCAGTCGCTGTTTGATATTCACGCAGTGATGCTCAGCGTGCAGGCGTTTCTTCTGTTCTCCTTTGCCGCCAGCGCGGTTTACCTTCTGAACGATGTCAACGATCTCGAAGAAGACCGCGTCCATCCGAAGAAGCGGAATCGACCGCTCGCTGCCGGACTGGTCAGTCCTCAGGTGGTGATGTCGGCAATGACGCTGCTGGCCGTTGTGTCACTGGTCGGAGGCTTCTTCATCAGTCGGTGGTTCTGCGCTTTGCTGATGATATATCTCGGGATGAACGTTCTCTATTCCGTGAAGTTGAAACACATCGTCATTCTCGACGTGATGATCATCGCGATCGGCTTTGTGCTTCGCGCTGTCGCGGGAGCGGTTGCCATCGGAGTCGACACGTCACCGTGGATGGTGCTCTGCACGATGACACTGGCGCTGCTCGTCGGATTCGGAAAACGGCGGAATGAGCTATCAGTTCTCAAGGAAGAAGCCAGCAGTCATCGAGCGTGTCTCGAAGGATACACGACGCAGTTTCTCGACATGATGATGTCGATCGCAGGTGGGGCGGCCATTGTCACGTACACGCTTTACACGATGGCGAATCTGACTGTGCAGCGATTTGGCTCACACGCACTTGTGCTCACGACTCCCTTCGTGATTTACGGAGTCTTCCGGTACCTCTACCTGATTCACGTGAAGAGTGAAGGTGGAGACCCGTCAAAACTCTTCGTGACGGATCGCCCGATCCTGTTGAATGGCTGTCTGTGGATTTTCACTTGCGCGATTTGTGTCTACACGCCCGTTGCATGGCTGCCGTGGTGGATCGCCAAATGGAGTGTTTAATGCGGGAGCGTGTGTTTCGCGAAACGGAACGCACTGGATGGTGGTCGCGGAATGATGACACAGGTGCGTTTCGCTTCGCTGCACGCACCCTAAGGGAATTCTGATCCGCTCTCGATATCTTCCTGGTGACATATTCATGACGCTGGCGAATTCACAAACAACGACCAACAAAGCATCACTCGGATGGGTCGGACCCGTCAAAGCGTTGGCTTTGATTGGCATCCTGTGGAATCATCTGGTCGAGGAATTTGCACGAGGTCCCTGGTTCACGAACCCGTCGGGCCATTGGGCTGACTGGCGGACCCGATTCACGGATATCTTTCCGACGGACTACAGCTTTCCGGCCTCGCTGATGCAGTTCATCGGGTGGCTGGGCGACAGCGCTCCCGGCGTATTCATTCTGTTGAGCGGCTTTACACTGGTTCTGGCGGCTCTGAATCGCGGGCAGGAACAGGTCGAACTTCGCAGTTTCTATCGACGTCGCGCCATCCGTATCTTTCCGCTGTACATCGCGGTGCATCTGGTTGTCTTTGCAGCGGCGCTGCTGGTGCCGGGGACTGAAATCAGTCTGGGGCATCGCCGTTCGCTGCTGTCAATGACAGGTCTGCGAGCAACCGATGGGATGTTCTTCTTTATCTCGCCGTCGTGGTGGTTCGTGTGGCTGATTCTTCAGTTATACGTGCTGTTCCCGTTTCTGTTCGCTCTGCAACGGCGAATCCCTCTGCTGTGGTTTCTGACAGTGACGTGCGGGGCGACCTTTGCCGTCCGGGGCCTCGCCATTGCAGGTTTTCATTACGGAGACAGTCTTTACCTGTCGATGACCGGCCTGTTCTGCGGAACCCGGCTCGCTGAATTTACAGTCGGCATGGCAGCCGGCGAATTTGCATTCCGTCTCGCTCGGGGACAGGTCACGCTGCCGACGCGAGGACAGTTACTTGCCGGAGCGGTCGCCTGCTACGTCGCTGGTTTCGGATGCTCGCTCGTTCTGCCCGGCACGATTGTCTCGAACCTGCTGGTTTCCATCGGGCTGACCGGGTTGCTGATCTTTCTGTGGGACGGCCTGCTGAAACGGATTCCGGTGGTCGCTCCTTTGCTGGTGTGGCTGGGCGTGGAATCGTTCGGTGTCTTCCTGCTGCATCATCCGCCTTTGATGTGGACGCGGAATTTGTTTGAGTCGAACTCGCTCAGCCATGCCGTTGCGGCCGCCGCGACGCTGATCCTTGTGATGCCGGCGTCCTGGTTGTTGCGTCTGGCTGTTGAGTCAATCCAGAAGAAAGTTGCCCGACTTCGTGGTGAGGCCGATACCAGACAGGCCGCATGGCATGTCGCGTCGGTTATTGCCGGTTTAAGCGGACTCGCATTTCTGCTGCTACTCGAACATTCACTGGCGGGTCGACCACGGCTGGTGGCTCTGGTGATCGGTAGTGGAATGCTGCTGACGGCGATCCTGCAATGGGCTACGTGTGCGCGACGAGGCTCGGTCAGCGAGGCACTGTCAGTCGCATTTCTGTGTGCAGGTTTCGCAGCTTTGTACCTGCTGCCTGAGGGAAACGGTCCCGTGGCCGCGTTGCTGGGTCTGTTATTCGGTAGCCTGTTTGCAGCTGTCGGTCGTGTGGTCTCCGCCAGCTGGTTGCACAGGACATTCGCGACAGGAGCGGTCGCGTTGTTACTGATCTGCTTCTCAGAAACGGCTCTGTGGAAAATCAGCCCACTGGAGACGACCGCCTGGGGCGAACTGCCCGCGCTGCAGACTCATCCCACGCGAGGGTACGCGCTTCAGCCCGATCTTGACATGCGGCTGCGGTACAACAATTACGATTACCCGATCCGGACGAATTCACTGGGCCTTCGCGGACCGGAAGTTAAAGATCACGATTCCGACAACACGTTGCGGATCCTGGCACTTGGCGATGCCTTCACGATGCCTGAAGGTGTGTCTGGTGAGCAATCCTGGCCGGCCGTTCTGCAGCGGTCGCTCGCCGATAACTGGTCGGACATTGACGCTGAGGTGCTCAATGCGGGAGTCACCGGGTACAGCCCCGTACAGTCACTACCGCAACTTCGCGAGTTAGCTCCGCGGCTGCATCCGGACCTGATCGTGTACCAGTTCTTCGTTAATGAGTTCGCCGAAATCGTCTTCAACAATGACGAACTGCAGGCAGCGATCGGTCTGACGCGGTGCAACGAGCGTTTGGACGTTCGCTGGCTGGGTCGTTCACAACTTTACACGCGACTTCAGCAAACGGGATGGCGTCTCCAGGAACTCGTCACCGGCCGCCCACACGAGTGGCGGATCGATAAGGCACTGGTCAAGTTCTACGAAGCGGGCGACAACCGACTCTATACCGACGAGCGTGTTGAGGAGATCGCCACGCATCTTCGCGAGATGAAGCAGATTGCCGATCAGAATGGTGCCGAATTCCTCATTGTCTACGTTCCATCGGCAGCGGTGGTGTCAGCTCCCGAGCACATCGACTACTTCCCGTGGGGCATCGACCTGCACGATTCGGAGCGTTTCGACACAGATCGCCCACGGCGAATTCTCGACAATATGACTGCGGCACTGGGAATCCCACTGCTCGATCTGACACTCAGTCTGCAACAGCATCCGAATCAGCCGGTTTACTTCCCCGGTTCATGGCATTGGAACGCGGAAGGACACGACGTCGCCGGTAAGGCGATTGCGGAATTCCTGAGACAGCCATCGGCTGGCGCCGACGGACGAAAGATCACACTCGTGCCTGCTTTGTGACAAGTTTGACGAAGTTTCTTGAAGCGATCTTCCAGATCGCTGGTATCAGTAGGCCCGCATTTGAGCATTCGAGCGAAAGTCAGTCATGAAGCGTGAGACTTTTCGATCCCGCTGGAACGACACCTCATCGTCGATCGATTCCGCACTGTCGTCGCGGTTTCAGTGGATCGTCGTCGGTGCGATTCTGCTGGGAACTCTGTCCGTGCGGCTGTCAACGATCGACTCACCGTCGATCGATCGCAGTCCGTGGAAAGAGATCGACTATCTGATGATTTCGAAGAGCTACTTCGAGAACGGATACAGATTCCTCTATCCCGAGATTGACTGGCCGGCACAGGAGCCTCGCTATACCGCGATGGAACTTCCCCTGGTACCGTACACTGCCGCCCTGTCTTATGGGATTTTCGGATACAGCGCCTTCTCGGCCAGACTGCTGCCGGCCATCGCATGGCTGATCACAGCTCTGTACGCCTTCCTTCTCGGACGACGAGAGTGTGGTCGGTTGCCCGGTCTGGTCGCCTGTCTGTCAGCGGCAGTGCTGCCATTGCATCATCCGTTTGGACGATTGCTGTTTTCTGAACCGGTGGTGATTGCGCTGTCCATCGCGGCTGTGTTTCACTTTGCCAGATGGCATGCCGTCGGGTTACGCCGGGATTTGTTGATCACGCTGGCTACGTTCTCGCTGGCGATCGCACTGAAACTGACGCCGTTGTATCTGTTGCTGCCGCTGAGCTGGGTCGCTTTGCGAAGTCGCTTACCGCAGCGCAATGACGGAGGCGTCAGCCTGCCGCCGACATTCTCAGCTCTCACCTCAACGGCTCGCTGCATGGTGCCGTTGACGTTGGCGGCACTGATTCTGCCAATCGCGTGGTACACGTGGGCATGGCATCTGGCGAACGAGTTCATCGACGTGTTCGGCATCTTCGGTGGACGTTTTGGCGGACACAACAAATTCCAGACGGTCGAGATGCTGTCCAGTATCGACTGGTATCTCACGATGATCGATCGACTGACGTGGCAAGTGTGCGGTTCCAGGATCATTCTCACACTGGCTGCGCTGGGAACGGTCGCGTCAGTCGTCACTCGTCGGAATGGTGTGGCGTGTGCCTATCTCGCTGCGATTGGCTGCTTCTTTGCGATCGTCGCCGAGGGGCAGATCGACGCACCGTATCGCCAGTTAACGATTCTTCCCGCACTGTGTCTGCTCATCGCTGTCGGAGCGGGCGCGTTGGTGACTGGCGGAGTGATCGTTGTACAGAGCATTGTACCTCGCTGGCGTGAAACACCTCGCTGGCTGGTCGAATGCGGAACCGCTGCGGTTCTGTGTGTTGTTCTGACTGCACCGGCAAGCAATGGGCAGCTCGTGTTGGGCCAGGATCAGTGGACGCCGTCAACTCCGCGAAAGTGGGAGCTGGCGATGCGGCTCCGCGAGCTGGCACCACCGAACAGCACGTTGATCACTCTCGGTGAATACACCGTTCACAAGGGCGGAAACGACTTGAGTCCCGAGTTGTATTTTTACTCAGGCTTCCGAGGCTTCAGCCTGCAGGCCCGCGACTGTGCGACTACCGACATCGACGCATTGATCCGAAATGGAGCCACCCACTTTGTCGCCGTCGACTACCGTCGCGAGCCCGAGGTCATGCCGTTTCTGGAATCACTGAAGTCACGTTTTTCAGTGCTGCACGAGTCCGAACGCGATCTGATTCTTCAGCTGTCGGCGACATCGTCCCGTCCGTTATTGACGTCCAACGAATGAGGACTGACATGAGCCAGTTCACACGCACCGAAAAACAGTGGATCGCCGTTCTGGTCGTTGTTCATCTGATGATCACGGTATCGCTGGCTGCAACATTGAGCATCGGCAATGACGAAGCGTACTCACTGGAGACTTCTGGTCAGGGACTCGGACACGCCATCAATCGCGCCATCGGCTTCGAAATGCAACCGCCGCTCTACTTCGCCACGCTGAACGTGTGGCGGCAGTTGTTTGGAGATTCGCTGTTTGCAGCACGGCTACTTTCGATCGTGTGTACTGTTACTGCGCTGGGCGTGCTGGCTGCCGTGTCGCAGCGATATCTGCCTCGCATCCATTCTCCCAGACTGGTCGCCGTCGCGGCGCTGCATCCGTTCGTCATCTGGGCGGCGGTGGAAACGCGAGTCTACGCTTTGATGCTGCTGATCTCGGCGTTGCAATTACTGACTTTGTACGAAGGGTTCCTGACCGGTACCGACCGCTGCTTTCGCCTGGAAGAACTAAAACGCTGGCGCTGGCGAATAGCGTATCTCGTACTTGCCGTCGCCGGCCTTTACACACACTACTACTCGGGATTTTTTCTGGCTGTTGGCGGTGGCGTGCTGGTGCTGCAGAGCCGCTGGCGATCTGCCGTCGTGTATCTGGTTGGGATGGGGTTTGTCGCGTTGTGTTTCGCACCGATGACGTTCGTACTGGCCGGGCAATTGACTGGTCACACATCCGGCGCGGCTCCAACGTCGTTCGGCACGGCGATACGCACGGTGCTGTGGCACGGAGAAAGTTTTCTGCTGCCAGTCAGTTTTATCGTCACCGACACTCAGCATGCAATTTCTGAATGGGTCTGGCGAGTTCTCCTGCTGACCGTTCCAGTGCTGGCTCTGTGGAAGTTTCGCGAAGCAACTTTCTGGAGACAGAACGCCACGATCCTTGTGCTCGTCGCGGGCATGGCGGCATCACTTGTCGTCGTCGTTCTGCTGACCGGGACAGAAATGTTCGCGCAACGGCACGCGGTCACTCTGTTCATCCCATCGCTGCTGGCATCGTTCGTTCTGGTGTCAACTCTGGGAGGCAACCGTGCCGTCGGCTGGTGGTCGTGTGCGATGTTCTGTTTCGGAGCGAACGCGCTGCTCGTCAATTATGCTCCGCTGTCCAAGAGCGGAGACTTCGCTCGCGTCGGAAAGTATCTGCATGAGCACCGACAGGCCGACGAGCCAGTCGCGGTCTTTCTGCCATGTGTCGCTCTGGCGTTGAAGCATCACTTCTCTGAGACCGATCAGCTGGTCGCCCTCCCTCGACCCGAAGAATGTGTCACGTTCGATATGCAGGACTGGAAACTGAGTTCGCCACAGGAAATCGAAGACTCGCTGGTAAAGACATCACAACGATCAGACGTGGTCTGGCTGGTGCGATCCGGCGTTCGCGTCCACATGGGAGTCGATCTTCGCTGGGACGTGCTGGATCAGTGGATTGCTGATGGTTTCACAGTGGAGGAAACCGTGCAGTTCAATGGCACCGAAGTTCTGCGTCTGAGGCGCGGATAGCCCATGAAACCAGTTGAAACAGTAGACACCCATCGTGCATGGCTGATTGATCTCGACGGAACGCTCTACCACGCGTTGCCTGTGAAAGTCTGTATGGCCGCGGAGTTAGTCTTCGCCGGGCCTCGCGTCTGGCGAATCATCTCGTACTTTCGAGCTGCTCACGAGGAGCTTCGTCAACTCGCTCCGCAGTCAGAGAACGATGAACCGACGTGTTCATTCGAACGGCAGATTTCGATCGCTGCGAATCGGGCCGGTTGCGATTTCGAGATCGTTCGCCGCACAGTCTTGAAGTGGATGTTTGAGAAACCAGGCCGCTGGCTGCGACTGTTTCGCCGTCGAAGACTGCTCGAAGAAATCCGGCGTCACCATGAGTCCGGGGGAAAAACGGCGCTCGTCAGTGACTATCCCGCTCGACAGAAGCTGGACGCTCTCGGCATTACGTCCCTGTTCGATCACGTTGTGGCCAATGGCGAAGTCAATCCACCTGTCGAGCTGAAGCCCGCGCCCGCTGGCTATCTGCGAGCTGCCGAGTTGCTCGGCGTTGCCGTCGAAGAGTGTGTCGTGCTCGGGGACCGATCGGATGCTGACGGTAAGGCAGCGAAAGCTGCAGGAATGATGTTCCGCCACGTCGCCAGATAGCTCGCCGACAACTCCAGTGAATGGCTGCGCAATTCACGCACCAGCCCATCCTGCCGCAGCCATGAATCACCCTGACTGGATGCGACGAAAGGCCTCGAATCTTTGCTCCCGTCAGTTTCATTCGTCGCCCTGGATGAGATCGGGGCAGCCATCAATTGTCGACTTTACACGTCCTGTGTGTTAGTAGTGCGTCTTCCTGTTCGCCCAATTGCAGATTGTGTGGCGACCGCGCCATTTGCTCTGAAGCTGTAAGTCACTCCGCCAGTCGCGGATTCGAATTCACGAGTCTGGATATCGTCATGAAGTTTCTCGAACTGAATCATGTTGCGCTGCACGTTAAGGACGTGGAGAGAAGTTGCGACTTCTATGAGAAGGTTCTGCGGCTGAAGGAGATTCCACGCCCGGCGTTCAAGTTTCCAGGAGCCTGGTATCTACTCGGCGACGTTCAGGAACTGCATCTGATCGGCGGGCGAGATGTCGACACAAATTCAAATAGCCGCGGCAATCATTACGCGCTGATGGTCGACAATATGGACGAATGGGAGAGCTACTTCAAAGACAGCAGCATCCCGTATGAAGCGAGAAGGACCCGTCCGGACGGCGCCTATCAAATCTATGTGACGGATCCCGACGGTCACGCCATCGAACTGTGTACGCCCCCTGGAACAGCTCCTGAATCGGACTCTGTTGCGTAGCATGCAGGAAACGACTTCGAGTGCGTTCCCAGGCAGGCCGGGTCGTCGAGGACGAATCATGTTTCGACGAAATCATCAGATGGCAGCTCCTCTGGGCTCGCTACGGGCGGTGGTAATTCTCCTGGTGTTCAGTCATTCCGTGAGTGCCCAAGAAGATGCATCGGCACCATCGAGTTCTGTACAACCAGTCGCGTCAGCGACTGATGCCTCGCCGCCAACTGTCGAGACTTTGGAAGCATCGTCGCGAACTGATTCGCAGGTGACGGAAGGCGATCGGCGACATCCACCGGAAGGCAGACCAGAGAGCTCCGGGATTCAGAAAAACGAGAAAGAGCAACTGCGGAAGTCAGCACTTGCAGGACTGCTGGTGTTGAGTCTGATTTGCATCGTATTCCTGATATTGATCATTCTGATTGTGCTGTGGGCGCGGCGAATTCGAATGCTCACTCGTGAGCCACTGCCGAAACAGCACCCCGGCGACCCGCTCGGGTACCTTCGGAAAGGTAACAAAGCAGACACCGTCGATGTTGCAAAGCTATCCGAAGATAGATCGACTCATGGCGAGTCGTGAAGGCGGTCAGCTTGAACCGCAGGCGTCAGGACTCTCAATTCAAATACGGAACGGTCGGATGTCGAAGTTCTTCAAAGTCGCGAAAGTGGGAGCGGTCCCGGAAGGCGAAGGCCGGACCTTCACAGTCGAAGGACGCATGGTCGGCGTATTCCTGCTGGATGGAGAATACTTTGCCATCAACGACTTCTGCCCTCACATGGGCGCATCGTTGGCCAGCGGCTACGTCGAAGATCACGCGGTAACCTGCCCCTGGCACGCGTGGCGTTTCAGCGTGAAAGACGGTACGTGGCTCGACAACCCGAAGATCAGGACAGAGTGCTATTCCGTTCGAGTTGATGACGGCATGATCGAAGTTCAGTTTCCCGACAAAGACGACCATTCCACGTCCGACGTCGCGCCATGCAACGATCCCTGCAGCAAGTAACCCACATCGATTTCAATCGAGGTTAATTTGACGACCCGGTCCCGAGCAGTGCCGTGATCGCGTCTCCCTGCGACTGCAACTGGCCGATGATTTCTTCCATATTGATGAACTGTCTCAGCAGCCGTTCACGACGGATGGCCAGAATCGCGTCGAGCTGCGTGACTCGTCCGTCCAGCGTATCAATTGAATTCTGCAGCCCATCGACCTCGTTCTTAAACGTGCCGGTGAACTTGTCAGTCAGTGTTTCGAGCGTGGTTTTGAACTTCGTGGCGACACCGTTGTTCTCGTCGCGAAAAAACTTCTGCACAGCATCCGGCGTCGATTCAATGACGTCGCTGAAGACATCCTCGTCGAACTGAAGTTTGCCGCCCGTCGTTGTTCGAACGCCCAGATCAGACAACCCCTGCAACGTGTCGCTGGTTCCAAAATACGTCTTGTTGATCAGGCTGTTCAGTCGAGTGGTGACTCGCAGAACAATCCCCTGCCCCTGCAGAATGCCTCGTTTTGTGGGGTCTTCATCAAACTTCGTCAGCTGGTCGGTTGTTGAAATGTAAGAATTGAATGCGCTGACAAGCGACTTCAAGGCGTTCTTCACTCGCGATGTGTCGCGGGTGACCTCGACGTTTGCCGAGCTGGTCCCCACTTCATTGACCGAAACGCTGATTCCAGTGGCGACGTCCTTAAACTCGTTCGTGCTCGATCCGATCAGAAACGACGTCGCCGGGTTCGAGCCCACCTGAAGCAACGCGTCCTGAGCTTCCGTCACCACCTTGAAGCCCAGATCAAGGCTGCCGGAATCGATCGTAACACTTCCATCGGAACCGGACGTGTTCGATGTCAGCGATAGCCGAAAAGAATTGAATGCCGAACCATCGTTCAATACTCCGGCATTCACGCCGATGCCAGCGTCGTTGATCTTCGTCACCAGCGTGTCCAGTGTGTCGTCTGCGTCGATCGTGATGACCGTTTGATCCTGTGCCGAAATTTCCTGGTTCCCACTCGCGCCGACGACTCCTGAACCAAGGATCCTTAAGTCTGAAGCTGTCGTCCCGCTGACTTCTTCGATTTTCAATGTTCCAGCACCGCCAGCATTGTCGACGATGACGAATCCGTCTCCGGTATCGTTCAACCGGGCGGTGACCTGCGCAATCGATGCCGCGTTAATTCGCTGCAACACGCTGCCGATCGTGGTTACCGATGACGAAATCGAAATCGACTCCTGATTTCCAGCTGAGTCCGTAATTAGAAACGAGCCGGACTCAACGCTTTTGCCATCGACGGTAAACTCCGTCAATAACGATTGTTGGCCGACTCGCCTGACACCGAGCGAACCTGAATCAACCTTCGCCTGGGCCGCGTTGACGGTCAGACCCAGATCAGCAGCGACCGAGCCACCACCAACATCGGCGATCACCAGATTACTGGCTGTCGCCCCGGACGTATCGACGACTTCTATGCCAGTACCAAGGCTGTTGTATCGCGCTGTGAGCGAAAGCGCAGCACTCGTTGTGTCGTCGAGCGCGGCATTAATGGCGTTCAGAATTTCATCCAGCGATTCAGCATTGCTGAAGTCGAGCGTTGCCGTCAGTCCGGATCGATCAGTAACAGTAATGCTGCCCGGCGTTGTGACTCCCTGCCCACCATTGAGATTCCGAATCAGTTTCGATCCGAGTCCGGCCAGCAAACGATCACCGGTCAGCGTGTTGCCGACGGCCGTATTGCCGAGCCCCAATGCTTCAACGACAGCAGCGCTGTTGATGTCTTCAACCGTCAGCGTTCCGGCGCCACCGGCGTTGTCTGTCAGAACAAGCCGACCGTTCGCAAGAGCCGCTGTCAGCTTTCCGCCGTTCGCCGAGTCGTCGTTGATAGCGCTGATCAGTTCGCTCAGATCAAAGACCTCGTCGAGATTGACGTCAATCTCCGTTCCGTCGGATGTCGTGAATCTCAAATCGTCCGCACCGTCAAACTGAAACACGCCGTTGCCATCGTTGAGCTGGTCAAGCGTAAAATCTTCGGTCAGGTAATAAACTTCACTGCCCGTCAACGTCGCAGACCCGACGGATTGTTGAATGCCCAGGTCTGAGGCGGTGGACCCAGTCCCGACTTCTTCAACGATCAGATTCGACAATGTGCTGCCGGATGAATCAGTTAGAATAATCTGCCCGCCTGACGTGCTTGCCGTCACTGACAGATTGTTGTCGTCATTGATCGCGCTCAGCACGTCGTTAATCGTGTACGCCTTCGTCAGATCGATTGTTGCGGAGACTCCAGAGCGATCGGTAATCCGAATCTTTCCCCGCTGGACAGCCTCACCACCGTTGAAAGTGTCGAGCCTGGTTGACGTCGCCAGCTCGCCGCCCCGAGAAACAGTGATCGATCCCGCTCCGATTTTCTGCTCGTCAGTATTGGCAAAGCCTTTCGAGATGCGCTGCTCGGCAGTCGCCAGACGTAGCGTCTGAAACGAGTACGACCCCAGCGTTGCGTCCGAGTTCACAGAAACTGACAGTTGATCGGTATCAGAATTCGAAACCGAAACAGCCTCGAATGTCGTCGCAAGATTCAGTGCAGATGCGGCTGATGAAATCTGCAGCACGTTGGCTTCGAGTGCCTGGACCCCCAGTTGCACGCCTTTGTAGCCGTCGATTCGAGCTTCCATCACATTGACAGGTCCACGCTGAGCCGCAACCAACTGGTTGACGATCGCGCCGATATCGATTCCGCTGTTCAGTCCGACTGTCGATCGAATGGCAGACATGGTGATTCGCTGGCAAGGGAACTGGATCGGGAACCCGATGCGCAGCACCGATCCCGCGTTTTTCAACACGTAAAGTATCGGTCACACAGAGATTGCCGCTGAAAGAACCACTGCCGGTTTGAGCGGTTGGGGGATTTACCTCACGCAACCTGAGACCTGAACTCATTTTTCGGGGAATAAATCCTTACGACCGTCGATGGTGCTGCAGCGCACACGACTGCTCATAGAGGAGGTCGCCCCCTGTAGATGTGAGGCGAATTACTCGTCGTCGCGTGCAACTGCGTCGCAAACAACCGTGTCGGTCACCATCAGAAATGAACTGCGAGCGGTGTGTCGTCGCGTGCCTGGGGGTAACAGGTCGACAGGATCAGCCTCGATATCCGAGGCTTGCCGCTTCGAATACGTGATACCAGTAAAGAATCCATTCGCGGGTCCGCCCCTGTTGCTGGCGGAAATAGAAGCGGTCTGCCGACTCCCCATCGCCACGCAGTTGAACACACCGGGAAACTCAATCGCTGTTCAACTGGTTGTTGGCTGCCACCTGCTGGTAACACTCGCCGATGTGAATGACGAGTTCCAGCGCGAGTAGATCCGCTCGCGACATGACATGACGACTGCTGCGGTTCCCCAGACCGCTAACGAGATGCTCCACTTGTTCCAGATGCAGAGACAGCGTGTCGCGAGGGGACAACCCGACTTCCGCCAGCACGTTCGCCAGCTGGGCAATCTCGCCGCCCAGGCTTCCAGACCCCATGATGACGTAGGTGCGCAGGAGTTCGTGATAGTAAGCCTTAATCTTGTCAGGAATTTTCAACGAGCGGGGTTTGCGAGTCGCGAGTGGCTGCTCGCCGTCAGTCGAATCGCTGATAGATTCGTTCAGCCCTCGGTCTGCCGTACCCTGCGTGATCGCTTCCAGTTCACGAATGATGTCTCGTTGCTGACGCAGCAGATGGTCCGCTTCGTCACGTTCCCGCACCAGCCGACGATGATTCGCCACGACGTGATGGTGGTTCTGCCGAGCGGTCTCCATCAGACGAATGCTCTGCTGAATCACGTTGACCAGAGCCCGCGAACTCCAGACCGCCGTCGAAACCAGAATTCCACAGTGCGACTGGCACGCTTCGACGGTCAATCCATCGTCCGGTTGACCGGACAGCAGCACAATCGGGTCACCGCATCCGGAAGCTCTGATCGCATGCACAAGAGCCGGAGCGTCCCAGTGGTCGTCGTCACGATTCGTGGCCCAGCACTCGATTACCAGACAGTCGAAGGTGTCGCTTCTGAGGACCGTCATCGCTTCCGAAGCGGAACTGACCCAGCGGAATTTGGGCTCGATACACCCGACGGCGTCGAGCTGCAGCGTCAGGCCGATCCAGTCCGGCTCCGTCGGGCCGACGCACAGCAACCGAAACTCCGGCGGTAACCCGCTGCTCGGAGGAGCAGACAACCATTCCGTATTCTGAGCGGGAATCTGGTCTTCCGTGACCATTGATGATCCATTCCAAGTGTGTCGAGCGACCGCAAGACTGCTGCGGGAATCAGCCCTGCACAGCGCCCCGACCTTATATCCATCGCAGAAACCACGTGTCAACAGGATGTTACGTCACAGGGAACCAGTCGCCGGCTGGATATTCAACGCCGCCTGTTCCGAATCTGCAGGACGATGGTCAGCGGGAATTTGTATCGCTATTCTTTCCGCCTTCCTCGTGGTTCCCAGTGGCCCGTGGTCTCCGGTGGTTGGTGCCGTGCGACCGCAAATCGCACCCGCACGCTGGACAGCAAATCGCAGTGAGCCCGGATATTCCGTGTTCAGCACGTTCTGCCCGCGGCAGTAGTGAGAATGAAGATGGCAAAGAGTCGACTCGAACTTCGAAAAATGAACGATGCCGCGGAAGCGGCTGGCCTCGCCGACTCTTCCGAAGAGAAGGCTACAAGGAAGAAGGCTACTAGAAAAAAAGCAGCCCCTCGACGCCCGCGAGAGAAGCAGCCAGAGCGTAAGCGAGCGGTCTGGATTATCTACAGCGGCAGTATGAAGGAGGAGGGTCGTTACCCGTATGACCAGAAAGAGGTGGCCGAGGAGCGACTCGCTGTCCTGCTGGCGCGTGGTAAGAAGCTCTACTTCATGCAGATGGTCAAGGAACTGATCACCGGTTCTGCCGATGGGTTCCAGGTGATTGAACCAGCTCTGGACGATGATGACGATGGTCCTGTCGTCAAGAAAGCTCCCGCCGAAGACGGGGCTGACGATCTGGGCGACGTCGAAGTCGATGATGCTGACTTCGAGGACGATGACGACGACGACGAAGAGGAAGGTCTGGATGACGATCCGGATGACGATTAACTTCGAGTCGCTTACAGCGTAGCTCATTTCTCAAACGGCGGTCCCCTGTGACCGCCGTTTGTTTGCGCCCTGCGAATTTTCGGGCTCACGTTGCTTTCAAGGCACGGCGATCGTTTCGCCGAAAACGACCGGTTGAGGGAGTTGTCGGATGTCAGCCAATCATCGAGCTGAAGTTGAGGACACATACGCTGAGGGTTTTCGTTCAATTTACGCTGAGTTTCTTATCACCGCGCGGGATCGAAAATGGCTGAACCATGCCCTCCGCGAAGCAACCGGCAATGCTTCCAGCACCATTCTGTGCGACTGTGAAGCTGGCCTGGATCAGTACGTCGGTCCCGGCGGAGCTGAGTCGTTCGAGACGCCCGATGGTCGCCCTGGAGCCATCGTGCAGATTCACGTGCCGCGGTTCCGAAAGGATCGCGTCGAGGCTCTCGAACGATCTCTGCTGGTCCGCATCAGCCAGAACGTGATGACGTGCCCAACGGCTCGCTGTTTCAACCTGCTCGACACGGATCCGTTCTTCAAGCTCGGTAAGAAAGTTTCGTACTTCGGCGACGGACATCAGAAACGCGAAGAGCGCTTCGGGCGCGAGGTCTGGACGGTTCCGACAATGGGTGGCGAGTTCATCCTTGACCGTCGTTTTGGATTCTCAGACGGCGTCATGGGTGGAAACCTGTGGTTTCTTGCAGAAACTGAGGACGCTGCCATCGACGCCGCCGAGCGTGGAGCGGCAGCGGTCAACGGTTGCCCCGGTACGATCATGACATTCCCGGGAGGCGTGGCTGCCAGCGCATCGAAAGCCGGCAGTAAATACTCGTTCCTTATCGCCAGCACTTTTGCGGAGTACTGCCCTACCCTGCGCGATTGTAAGGATGTCGAGACACGACTTCCCGATAACGTGCAGTCGGTCATGGAGATTGTTATCAACGGTCGAAGCGTCGAAGCCATCTCAGAAGCGACGCAGGCGGCGATCGAAGCTTCGGTCGAAACTCCAGGTCTGGTGAAAATCACCGCCGGCAATTACGGAGGGCGCCTCGGCAAGAGCTTCATCTGGCTGAAGCCAGAACTGCATCAGGATGACGGATAATCATTCATTTTCCGAACGATGGCCTGCCTCGACAAACAGTCGATCAGGTCCTCGGAAAAGCGAAGCTGCGAGATCACCGCTGCGGCTCCTGCGTCGTAAAGTGTGCTCGTCTGGCCATGAGTCACCATGTCCGAGGCGACGATCACCGTTGCCTCAGAACGGTCAACGCGAAGTTCGCTCACTCGCCGAACCGTGTCATCGTCGACGAGGGTCGTGGCAAGAATCCAAACGTCCGAGGTTTCCGGGATGGACGTGGAGAAACCAACGGAACGCAGAATATCCTCGAAGCATTCTTTCAGTGGAACATCTGCAGAAAGCACCGTTGCCGACATTCCGGATCCTGCCCGCCCCGCGTTTTCCAGACTTCGAGCGACCAGCATCGCGAACGCTTCGTCGCGGGAAGTCGTTGCTGGAAGGGGTTGCTGTTCGGCATCCAACTGCTGCAACTCAAATCGAATTCGAGCGGCAGCGTGACTGGCAGGGACGCTCCAGGCAGATGGCCAGCGTGCCTCGGTCCGGCCTATGGATTCGCACCACGGGCTGAAAGCGACAACGAAACGGCTCAGAGGCAGCTGTCCGATCAACTGATCAATGTCTGCTGAGGAGAACTCGTCGGGAATACTCTGGTATGCGACGACGAGATTGGGGAACAGTTCGTTGCGGCTGATTAACGAGATCGCTTCCTGAATCGACTGCGCGTCGTGATTCTGAATGGATTCCAGGACGTTGCCCGAATCTCCATCGATCAGCGCACGACGAAAGTGCGGAGAGTTGCACTCGCCAATCAATAATACGACTGGCGGCAGAGTTTCAGACATTGGCATCAGTTGCTCAGAAGGGAAAGGCGGTCGAAGAATAGAATCGTCGTGGAATAAGCAAAAGTTGGGAACCCTGATTAACGCTGCAAAGTGGCGTCAATTGGCGTGGCAGGTTTAACGCGAGAGGATGGCTCGATAGAATTTCCGGCTTCGATCCGAAATCCTGTCAGTATGTGTCGTCCGTACGGAAGCGATTATCTCGCGTCTTCCAGACTGCCATCGACGATCAATTTCCGAGGAGACTCTCTGATGCTTCACCCGTTACTCATCATGACGATCGGGATCGTCCTGGTAATTGCGCTGATCATGAAGTTCAAGGTCAATGCCTTCATCGCTCTGATCAGCGCGGCGATCGTCGTCAGTCTGCTGGCCTGTGACCCCGTCTACAACGACGACGAGATCGTTACTTCGCTTCGATCGGTGACCGTGACTTCGCAGATCGATGATCTGGTGGACAAGGCAAGGGTCGGATTGGCTCAGAATAAGATGACGCTGGCCGAGAAGGAATGGGTTCGCGACGTTGCTGTCGGCAAGAGAGAATACTCACAGTCCGAAGAAGAGCTGGCACTGGCCGTTCTTCGTCTGGACAAAACCGTGCTGCCGGAGCCCGCCAGTTTTCAACTTTCGAGTTCCGCGATTTCTCGAGTCACTAATGCTTTTGGTGGAGCGTGCGGCGGGATCGGAATCGTGATTGCACTCGCGGCAGTCATCGGCACCTGCATGATGGACAGCGGAGCGGCTGACCGGATTGTCAGAGCGTTTATGAAGCTGCTCGGCGAAGAGCGTGCGCCGTGGGCACTCATGGGCAGCGGATACGTGCTTGCGGTGCCGGTTTTCTTCGACACGGTTTTCTATCTGCTGGTTCCTCTGGCCAGGTCGGTCTACCGGAAAACCGGCAAGTCCTATCTCAAGTGCCTGCTGGCGATCACGGCCGGCGGTGCCATCACGCACACACTGGTGCCGCCAACTCCCGGCCCATTGACGATGGCAACAACTCTGGGCATTGACCTCGGAAAAATGATGCTTGTCGGAGCGCTGGTGGCTCTGCCGGCTGCCATTGCTGGAATCTGGATCGCCGGGCTGTTCGACAAAATGTTCAAGATCGAAATGAGGGAAGTTCCAGGGCACAAAGAACCCGAGCCGTTCAACGACGACCAGTTGCCAGGGCTGTTTGAATCGCTGCTGCCGGTCGTGTTGCCGGTGTTCATGATCGCCTGCCACACTGCTGCTGACTCAATTGCGAAAGCGGCGACGGGGGACCTGGCAGAAACGGCAAAAGGCATCTCTCATTACACGGCAGTCTTTGGCAATCCGAGCTTTGCCCTGCTGGTTTCGACAATTCTTGCGCTGCGAACTTTCGTCCGTCAAAGAAAGCCTTCGAAGGACGATGTCGCGAAACTCGTCGAGACGTCCTTGATGAGCGGTGGCATTATCATCCTTATTACGGCTGGTGGCTCCGCATTCGGAGCCATGCTGAAAGCCGCTCAGGTGGGAGACGCCATCAAGGATCTGGCGGAGTCAACATTTGGTGCGGGGTCCGTCGAAGGCATGCTGATGCTGTTCCTCGGCTTTGGAATCGCGTCCGTCCTGAAGTTCGCACAAGGGTCGAGTACAGCGGCGATGATCATCACCTCGGGAATGATGGTTGGGATGGTCGATGGAGTTGATCTGCCATACGACGTCGTTTATCTCGCCACGGCGATCGGGGCGGGGTCATTGGTCGGTTCCTGGATGAACGATTCCGGCTTCTGGATCTTCGCGAAAATGGGCGGCCTGACTGAGAAGGAAGCCTTGCAGACCTGGACGCCGCTGCTGATCGTACTCGGCATCGTCAGTATGGCGATGACGCTGATCCTCGCGACGATCATGCCGCTGACTTAGTACACATTCCGCGAATGAAGAATTGATAGTGCTGCAGGATGCGTGAAGCGGAGCGGAACGCACCATTACCACAAAGCTGAAACCACGATCCGGTGCGACTACAGACCGTAATTCGTTTGGCTGTTTGCCGGTCGACCTTTCCACGGTCGGTTTTTCAGGAGCGAGTCATGCCTCGTCAGAATGGCTTTCAGCATCAGTCCTATCCGACTCGACCGGCACTCGCGCCGGTCGTTCTGCAACTCGATGGGGATGCAGAACAGCAACTCGACTTCGGAAATCTGCACACTCAGTTTGGCGTCCGAAAAGTGTTGCTCGTTCATGGTACGTTTGCCGGGGCAGATCCGTTCGGTATCCATGCACTACTTCGAGCTGCTGCCGAGCCTCTTCCTGTAGCAGCTCGCCTTGTCGTTAATCCGGCGATCGATCGATTGTCCGATCAGACGAAACGTCTCACCGACACAATCACCGCCGACGTGGCCAACTACAGCGATGCTTACCGAAGACATTTTCAAACGCTGGTCGGCGAAGATCCTGAGATAAGCCGACTGGAACCGAGCTGGAGCAGTGAGAACAACCATCTCGCACGAGCGGCTCTGGCCGTCCGACTGCTGAACGAGATGGTCCAGTTGCAGGCCGACGGTTTCGCTCCGGAGAACGAACGCGTTCTGCTGTGGGGTCACAGCCACGCTGGTAATGGATTTGCGATTCTCTCAAACCTGCTGGCCAATGATCGCCAAAGCGTTGAAGACTTTTTCGCAGCGGCAGGTGACTCTTTAGGGGAGGCCGGTGAGATCGCTCGGCGATCGTTGGAGGCGGCACCGACTCCTCACCCGATGGCAAACGCGGTCATCGTGGTGACGTTCGGAACTCCCGTGCGTTATGGCTGGGATACGGGTGGGCTGCGATCACTCGTGCATGTCATCCATCATCGACCGATTATGGACCAGGAAGATCCGGCGGCGATCGTGCCCGCCGTGACGTTCGGGTGTGAGGGAAACAGTCTGGGTGAGAACTTCACAGCGGCTACAATCGGCGTCGCGGATGTTCTCTCGGCCAGGCAAGGTGACTGGGTGCAGGCATTCGCGATTGCCGGAACAGACATCGCGCCAATCGGCAAGCGCCAGGCGAATCAACGACTGGGGCTGTTCCTCGAACAGGGCCTGGCTGACGTCACACCGCTGACGATCGGTGACCGGCTGAAAGTGACGTGCGCCCGCTGGCAGGCACGGACAAGACTGCACGCCGACGGTCGCAATCTTCTGGTCGACTACACATCGTCCCAGTTAACTCGTTTCGGTCCCGCCCGACAGGCGGTCCTCGGGCACGGCATTTACACGTTGAAAGATTGGCTGCCGAGTCAATTGTCGCTGGTGCTGAAGTGGATTGAACATGACGGCGTGTAATCGCGAAGCGGGCGGAGTGTTAAACCAGCCCGTCCAGTAGCTCACGCGTCGCTTCGACTTCTGCCGTAAGTCCGTCGACCAGCGACGTCTGCCGGCCATCGGGCAGCACCTCCCACGTGTAAGTCTCGACTTCCAGGTGCGGCGAGTAGTCGAGGTCTCGCACAGCGGCCAGTGCCTGCTTCAGATCGCCTCGGGTCGTCTGTAACGGACCGAGCGAGTCCGCATTCACCGGAACGTGGAAGTGGACTCGCCATTCGTCAGCTGAGGCAAAAGCATCGGGCGGTGACAGAGCCGTGTCTTCCGTGAGGTCGACCTGTCGGTGGATCGTCCCGTCGGTCGCTCGTGCCATTGTCTGGTGGAGATACCGCGGTTCGACGTACCGGGCCAGAGCCTGACGAGCGTCTTCGTTGTCTCTCGGATTCTCAACACGAATCGCGCAGGTGATGTGAACTTTGTTGATCCGAATTTGCTCGGCCACCAACTGGCGGATGGAATCCGCGACGTCTTCAAACTCGACTGCCTGATGACACACGTCGTAGCAGACGCCGAGGTACTCGTTGACGACATCGAGCGCTCCCGCATCCGCAGCCAGTACGCGCAGCCGGCTGAAAAACTGGATCGTTTCGGCGGTAGTCTCAATGATGCAGAAGGGTTCGGGCTCGATAGCCAGTCGAATCATGCGCCCGGTTTCCTCGGTAAGACGGTGCAGTGACTGCGCCAGCGCGATCAATCGTCCTGCACATTCGTCGGCGAAAGTTTCGGGATAGTCAAACGGTTTGAACCCGAGCGGCACCGTCGAAAGGCTTCCCTCGGTCGAGTCATCCGGCAGCAGCTTCGCAAGTATTTGCGCGCTATCCAGCGTGTAATCGACTCGGTCGTCGCGCGTCCAGTCGGGCAGGTAGACGTTTTCTTTGACGCGTGCGTCGTGGAAATCACCAAAGGGAAAAGTGTTGAGCGTGTAGCAGGTCAGCCCGACTTCGCTCAGCCATCCGGCGAAGCGGTCCAGCGCTGCCGGCGTTTGCAGAAGTTCGGTCGCGACGGGTCGAGCCAGCCACAGTCCCGCAGCGAGTTCCCCGACTCGCCCTCGAACAGCGACGGTGTTTTCACGCAGCCCGGCTTCGACTTCGCCAACTGTCTGGCCGGGATGGACGTTGGTGCAATAGCTGAGAGGAAGAGTGCTGAGCGTCATCGAGTGCCTGTCTGGACAGGGTTGCTACGGCTGGCAACCTGTTTGGAGATCCTGGGTTAAATCAAGCGGGCGTGCTATGTGTGAAGACCTGCAGGGCGTGTGAAGTGAAACGGAACGCACGTTCGGCAACAGTCCACAACTGCAAAACCAGTTCGTCCGCTCCGCTTCATACACGATACGACTCGACAGAGGTCCGGCCTGCTACCTGGCTGATCGAAAAACTCACCACCTCTGCGTGCCTCTCGCGGTGGGCTGCCAGTCCTTACACGATTTCGCGGATCGGAATCCGGTTTTCGATCAGGTACTGCGGACGTCCTGTCGGGTCCGAGATCGTCGTCGTGCCTGGGTCGATGCCCAGGTTGTGATAGATCGTCGCGATGACTTCCTGCATGTGGACAGGCCGGTCCAGCGCGAATTCGCCCAGGCGATTTGTGGCTCCGATGGCCTGCCCTGTGTTCATGCCACCGCCAGCCATCAGGCAGCAACTGACCTGCGGCCAGTGATCGCGACCGGCGTTCGGGTTGACTCGCGGAGTCCGCCCGAATTCGCCCCAGACGGCGATTGTGACGTCGTCCAGCATGCCTCGTTCTTCAAGGTCCTGAACGAGAGCGGCGACCCCTCGATCAAGCTTTCCACCGTGATCACGGACCAGATCGAAGTTCTTGCCGTGGCTGTCCCAACGCCCGTACGACATCGTCACGGAGCGAACGCCCGCTTCGACCAGACGCCGAGCGACGAGCAGGTGCTCGTTCACTGTCGGGGCACCATCGTACTGAAACTGGTAAGGCTTTCCGTCACCGTAGCGCGCGACGATGGCAGGATCTTCCTTGCTGACGTCGAGCGCGTCGAGCAGCTTGTTCGAAGTCAGCACGCCAAACGCCGCCTGATTAAACGCGTCCATCCCGGCAAGCAGGCCGTTGGCGTCGGCCTTCCGTTTGAGCTGGTCGAGACCGCCGAGTAGTGACTTTCGGTCTTGCAAACGGTCGAGAGTGACTCCGTTGAGTTTGAGATTTCCCAGGCCGTCGGTGTCCGGTTTGAACGGAGCGTATGCCGTTCCCAGAAACCCCGGACCGCCAGGTTCCGACCACGGAGCGTGACTTGTCTTATCGGCAAGAGCGATCGCCGGTGGAATACTCGGCTGAGTCGGGCCGAACAGCTTTGATACGACCGGGCCGACCGCTGGTCGTCCGCCAATTGTCTGGCTGTTTCGGCGATCCCAGCCACTGAAACACTGGTACGCGTCGTGGCTGCCGGCGCAGCCAACAATCGCTCGGAGAAAGACGAACTTCTCGGCCATCGCCGCGATCTGCGGGAAGCACTCGCCAATCTGAATTCCGGGCACGGAAGTGGCGATGGGGTCGAACTCACCTCGGATCTCCTGCGGAGCCTCGGTCTTGATTTCCCACATGTCCTGGTGAGGCGGACCTCCGCCAAGAAAGATGTTAATGACGGCCTTATGATCGCCGCTACGTGGGCTTTTCAATTCGGCTCGGAGGAGGTCGGGAAGTGCCAGACTGGCCGCTCCCGCCATCGAAAAGCCACCAATTTCAAGGAAGCCGCGACGGGACATGCCATCGCAGTAAGATTGTTGTCGAGGACCGAGGATGGTCAACATGGCGGGACTCCGAGGGTGGGAACAAACACTGAAATCAAGATCGGCAATTCGATTCAACGTTCGTTGATCTGTTTGAAAGTACCCGCACGGCGCGGACTGGTCAACGGAGGTCTGGACGGACGCGGTGTAATCGTGGACTGTGTCTGCGGAATCAGAAAGTCTGGTAAAGTGTCCGGTTCACGCCCGACAGTTGTTTCACCTGTTGAATTGAGTGGCATTTCTCGTACAGAACCGACTGGTTGCCTTTGACCTCCGGGCTCTGGTGACCGAAACTCTCGTAGCAGACTGCGGTTCTTTCGGACATGGCGGCAGTCGCTTCGATATTGGAGCCATGTCTGGATTTTGTGGAAGGCCCTTAGTTCGACTTAGGATTAGTCCTGAAATAACTTCCCGAATTCGGCAGAGCGACGATTTTCGTCATTCCCGCGCAGGCGGGAAACCAGTTGTCCGTGGAATTCGGGGTTCCCGCCTGCGCGGGAATGACGAAGTTGGAAATCGGGAAGTTAATTCGGGACTATTTCCTTAGCGGCGTCATAGCAGGAAGACTTGATGACTCATCGCCCCATCGAACCGGCAGAATGTGAAACCGACCGGTGGTCGGCGGACGACGGTGACGATTCGGTTGAGTTCGCCGAATTCACTGGTAATGACGTTCCTGCCGATGGTGATGATGACGCGGCGGTGCTCAAGGAACACTCTGCATCTGCGGAGATCGCTCCTCCAGCATGGTTTCGAAAAAAGCAGGATGCGTCGGTTCCAGCGAACGTTGATATTCCCGTGTTCGTCGCCGCTAAGGATACCGTTTCCGGTCAAACCACGTCGCGGAAACGTGAACGACGAAAAGGCGACAGCAGGGGCGATCAACGTACTGCTGAAGAGCAAGCTGGACCTTTACTCGTGGCTCCGGTTGACGAGCAGCCCACGGGTTTGGACTGGAAGAAGGATTGGAAGAAAATCGCCCTTGCGTGGTTAGTCAGCAATGCTTCGCGCGGGTACGGAGTTTCTTTGATCGTTCACACGATATTGCTGGCCGGGATGTCGGCGATCATCTTTCACAATCTGGATGAGAATCAGTCGATCTCAATGATCATTACTGATTCAGACTCGATGCCGATCGAGTTTACCGAAATCATGGATCTGACAATGGAGTCGGCTGGCAGCCCTCAGACTCAGCTCCCTCAACTACAGAAAATCCCACTGAATACGCCCGAGTCTGTTCTCAACAACGACATGCTGACGACCGCCGCGCAGATTGCGGGCGGAAACGGCGAGGGCGGTGATTCGGACGACGGCAAGGGCTTCATGTTTGCCATGCCGCAGGGTGGAAAAGCCGTCAGCAAGGGCAGTTTCAGTGCGTGGACGGTGCCTGAGGATCCAAAGCCGCGGCAGGATTACATGATCGTAATCAGGATTCGCCTGCCGGATAAAACGAAGCTGTATCGCATCTCAGATTTGACAGGCAAGGTCGAAGGGTCTGACATGTATGAGCAGTACCTGCCCTTTGATCCGAATCGCAAGGAGCTGGTTGCCCGGACCGAAAGGAGCGGGCAGCTCGTCCCGGTCAGAGCATCAGACCGACTGCGCGTCGTCAACAACCATGTTCAAATCATGATTCCGGTCATGGGTGCGGCGAGTCTTGTTCGAGACACCATCGAGGTGAAGTCTCGCATGCTCAACGAAGACCAGCGGCTTGAAATTGTCTTCTGAGAACCCCTTCAGCGGACGTTCGCGATACAGGCTCAGCCGCCAGGCCGTTGTTTTCAACCCTTGTCCGAGAAGTGTCAGTGGTTGAATTCATCGTGCGATGTTACTGACCGAACGAATGGCTGAGTGCACACTCGCCTCGCGACAGTGAATTCCGATGGCGGTGCGGGCAGACGTATGATCGTTCGTTGGCAGCTCGATGCTCGACCGGTCATGCGGATTGCCGTCTGAGTTGATGGCAAATCGGCCTCCCGCGTACTTCAGCAGGGACGCGAAGTTTACTGGTTGCAGCCAGAGACCCTCTGTGAAGAAATGCTCATGCCCACTGCTCGCTCGATGCGTAATTGCCGGAGCGGGACGAGTCGATCCTTCGCGCCCCGTGGCAAACCGCCGGTGGCGGCCGCGGTGAATG
>JAQBWV010000282.1 GCA_027624335.1 Planctomycetota bacterium | reverse complement strand
TGAGGGACATCGCCGCCGGTCGCCCAGGGTGCATCACCCATGTGGGGCTCGGCACGTTCATTGACCCGATCCATCAGGGTGGGCGGCTGAACGCGACCACGACGGAGGAACTTGTCTCCAGAGTCGAACTCGATGGCCGCACGTGGCTTTTCTATCGAGCGTTTCCAATCCACATTGGTCTGATCCGCGCGACGGCTGCCGACCCGTTCGGAAATCTGATCATGGATGAAGAAGCGGTCATTGGAGAAGTCCTGCCGATCGCTCAGGCCGCTCACAATTGCGGCGGCAAAGTGATTGCTCAGGTGCGAAGAATTCTCGACCGCCCTGCCCCGCCGCATCAGGTGAACGTGCCGGGCATTCTGGTGGATCATGTCGTCGTTGCCTCCGCGAGCGACCACGCTCAAACATTTGCCGAGTCGCTGAACACATCCTACTTCAGCCCGCGGCCACCGGATTACGATTCGACACGTCCAGCCGGAGCGAAGATGCCGCCCGGAGCACGGCGCATTATCGCTGCCCGCGCGTGCGACGAATTGCTCCCCGGCGCGATCGCGAATCTCGGAATCGGCATGCCCGAAGGAATTGCCCTGATCGCAGCCGAACGGAAGATGCTCGATCAGATCACGCTGACCGTTGAAAGCGGCCCAATCGGTGGCGTTCCCGCCGGTGGCCTCAGCTTCGGTGCGTCGGCCTGGCCGGAAGCGATCATCGACCAGCCGGCACAGTTCGATTTCTACGACGGAGGCGGACTGGACTTTGCCGCTCTGGGAGCAGCTCAGGTTGACCGGCACGGCAACGTTAATGTCTCGAAGTTTCACGACCGCGTGGCCGGAGTCGGCGGCTTTGTCAACATCTCACAGAATGCGAGAAAAGTCGTGTTCTGCGGAACACTGACTTCCGGGGGCCTTGAAGTCGAAGTCGACAACGGACGACTTCGAATCGTCCGGGAAGGTTCAATCCGGAAGTTCGTCGACCACGTCGAGCAGATTTCATTCAGTGGCGAAGTCGCTGCCGCATCAGACCGCGAAGTTCTCTACGTCACCGAGCGTGCCGTGTTCCAGCTGACACCTCAGGGCATCCAACTGATTGAAGTTGCGTCCGGCATCGACGTTCAAAAGCACATCCTCGATCAAATCGACTTCGTACCAATTGTTCGCAAACCACGCCTGATGTCTGCAACCAGCTTTTCGTGAATGCGGCGACGGAAGTCAGAGAGACAGAAGCGGTCTGACAAAACAACGCAGTGCAAGGCGAACGAGCGTTCTCGATGTCGCGACGCGGTCTATCGATACCGCCGACGGCAACGTGACATTTTCAGAAATCATGTGGAATCGGCAAATAATTTGCGGAACCTTTGCCTACGACGTGAGGTAATTCACTTAGGACTAGAGCACCCGTTATCTCTTACGGAATGACGGTCATCGTTTTGTCTCTGGTCTACGGTGTTGCAAACCGCCGTGGTTGCTGACTACTGCCAGGTGTTCGACTGTGTGTATCACCCGATGACTCCTGGTCCTCCCCCGTGGTGCGGTTCAGAAGAACGACGCATAGTGCATGAGCCATCGGCTGGCTCCTGAAATGAAGCGTGGCAATTTGACGGCCCGGTTTTGTTTGTGGCGTTTTTCGAAGCGTTGGAATCAAAGCAAAGCCTTGCAGCCCCCAGCTGCCTGTCTGACATGATTCTTTCAGTTTTCTGTGTTTCACATTTACGCGGAGTGTGTATCTATGTGCACTACTTACAAGATTCGACGTGGGTTCACATTGATCGAGCTACTCGTCGTCATCGCCATCATCGCCATCCTGGTAGCGCTGCTGTTACCGGCCGTACAGCAGGCTCGCGAAGCCGCTCGCCGCTCGACCTGTAAGAACCAGCTCAAGCAGATTGGCATCGCTCTGCACAACTACCACGACACTCACGACACGCTGCCTCCGGGCGGATTCATAACGCCAAGTACAGAGCTCTCCTGGCACACCATGATCCTGCCTTATCTTGAATACACGACGTTGTATGAGTCCGCAGATTTCGGGCTCAGAGTATACACATCCTTCGACACGACATTCGGGAACAAGAAGGTTCCCGTCTTTCTCTGTCCGAGTTCAAACAAAGAGTTCCAGAACGGCAGCACCACGCTCTACACGACTCACTACTATGGAAGCATGGGGCCAACAACTGGAGTCGATACCGGTGGTGCCACTCAATACACGTGCATTGGGCATGCAGCCGCTACCGAGTGCAATGCTGGAACGGCACATGGTGGCTACGGGACACGTGGCGTCCTGGGACGAAATTCGAAGATCAATTTCCGCGACATCACCGACGGGACATCCAACACCATCGCTGTCGGTGAGATCTCCAGTCACAAGACGCTAAGCGGCGCAGATATGCTCGGATACCGCAGTTGGCATCGCGGATGCCAAGGTACAGCCAGTGGTGGTGTCAAGAACGTTACGAACGCAATCAACACAGTGACTTACGGCACCACCAACTTCAATGAGATTAGCTTTGGCAGCAATCATACTGGCGGCTGCCATATTCTGTTCGCTGATGGTGCTGTGCAGTTCGTCTCTGAGAACGTGGACCTTAACGTCTACAAAGACGCTGCCACACGCGACGGCGAGGAAACCACCAGCCTCTCATCCAACTAAGACAGATGCAGGCGTTTCTTTCAGCAGAATGAGCCCCGACATGCACTGCTGCGTGACGGGGCTCTCTTTGAGTCAACTTTCCTCTTATCGGGACGACTCGGCATGTCAGCGTCTGGAGTTTCACGACGATTCTATTCATCACTTAGCGCAGCGTTGCCTTTCGCGGCAACTCTGCTGCTCTTGTTTGTCACCGGTTGCGGCGGAGGAGGCGACGACGGGCCTCCGCGTTTTCGCGTTTCTGGAACCGTGACTTTTGACGGAAAACCAGTACCTGCCGGGACGATTTACTTCCAGCCGGCCGCAGGTAACAAGGGACCGGCCGGACTCGCGGCAATCGTCAAGGGGAAGTTTGACACGTCGTCCGGCAAGGGTACGGTTGGCGGTCCACATAATGTCCGAGTTGAAGGCACCGACGCAGCGGGAGTTCCCATCTTTGTACCGCACTTCGAAGAAATCGATCTGCCGAAAGAGTCATCCAGGCAGGAATTCGAAATTCCCGCCTCGGCTGCTGATAACCTTCAGACCGACGCCGAGCCCGTTTGAAACTGTCTTTTCGCTGCTGATTCAGTACGCTCCATCGCTTCGACCGTCGATCAATCTCGACGATTCACGGTTCCCAGTCTTTGTCGTGCTCCGCATGACAACCAGGACTGGTTCACGATGGAACCTGCCGTGTCCAAGTCCAAGTCCAAGTCCAAGTCCAGCTCTTCAACAACCCAGCCTCACGTGCTGTTGGTGACGACCGACCACTGGCCAGCTCACCTGTTGGGCTGCGCGGGGCACCCGGTTATCCAGACGCCGACACTGGACGCTCTCGCGAGATGCGGGCGACGGTTCACCAACGCATACAGCGAGTGCCCGGTTTGTATTCCCGCTCGACGCAGCCTGCTGACGGGGCAGTCGCCGAGACTGCCCGGTGACCGGACATTTCAAACGACGCTGCCGATGCCAGACGTTCCGACGATCGCCGACAGTTTTCGCAACGCCGGTTATCAGTCCTGCGCCGTCGGAAAACTGCACGTGTATCCGCAGCGGCTTCGCGCCGGTTTCGATGATGTCATCCTCGCTGAAGAAGGTCGGCCTCACTGGGGCGTGTGGGACGACTACGACATCTTTCTGGGAGATCGCGGGCACGCGGGGCGGCAATTTGATCACGCGATGAGCAATAACCAGTACACCGCTCGGCCCTGGCATCTGCCGGAAGACTGTCATGTGACGACGTGGACCGCGCAACAGATGTCCCGCACGATACGCCGTCGAGATCCCACGCGACCGGGCTTCTGGTACATGTCCTTCACGCATCCACACCCGCCGCTGGTGCCACCGCAACACTACTGGGACATTTACAACAACATCGACCTCGACGAACCCGTCTACGGTGACTGGGTTCCGGAATCGTGGCGCGACAATACATCAAACGTCGACACTGCCGGTGGGTCTGCGAATCTCAAGACCGGCCAGCCACCGACCGCCAGCGATGAATTGTGTTACCGTCTGAACGTGCAGCGGAATGGCTGGCATGTTCGCTCGCCGCAGACAATTCGAACGGCGCTACAGGGGTTCTACGCGCTGTGCACTCACATCGATCATCAGATTCGACTGGTGCTGGGAACGCTGAGGGAAGAGGGCATTCTCGACAACACGATCATCGTCTTCACCGCCGATCATGGTGACATGCTGGGGCGGCACGGTCTCTGGGCGAAGCGGTTGTTCTATGAGGGCTCGGCGAACGTGCCCTTTATTCTCGTCCCACAGAAAAATGACTCGCGAGTCACAGAGAACTCGTGCGATGATCGGTTGCTCGGCCTGCGAGACGTCATGCCGACTCTGCTGGAGCAGGCTGGCCTCCCGATTCCCGAATCGTGCGACGGTATCCCGGTTGTCGGCGATCGACGCCGGACACACGCCTATGGTGAGTGCAACGAAGGACCGATGTCTGCTCGCATGATTCATGACGGTCGCTTCAAACTGGTCTACTTTCCCGCCGGGCAGTGCCGGCAACTCTTCGACCTGCACAGTGATCCGACGGAGTTGCACGATCTTTCAAACATTAACGCCCACTCGGGAGACCTTGATCGGCTGACTGCCCTGCTCTGCTCCGAGCTGTACGGTTCGGATCTTGATTGGGTCGACGATGCTGGCGTGCTGGTCGGGCTCCCCGATCAGAAATGCCCGCCACTGGCTAACCGAGGCCTCGCCCTGCAGCGAGGAGTTCACTGGCCGCCTGCGCCAGTCACTCCGCCGCCTGTCGGCGAGACGAATCCTGGTACCAACTGATTCCACCCGGCCCCGAACACGACAGGATGACACGATGACCGGCAAAGTGACGACAAGCAAAGCGACGAGCGAATATCGCTACGAGAAACTCACCTGGCCCGAGATTAACGAGGCCGTCGAGCAGAACCAGGTCTGCATTATCCCCTGTGGAGCCGTCGAGCAGCATGGCGACCATCTTCCGCTCGACGTGGACCTGATGTGCCCCGGCTCGATCGCTCGCGGAGTCGGAGAAGCCAATCCTGACAAAGTGCTCGTGCTGCCAACCATCGCGTATGGCTACACCGGTCATGTGATGGATTTTCCAGGCACTATCAACACCCACTACGAAACTTTCATCAAGCAGGTTCTCGACGTCACGACATCGTTGGCGTATCACGGGTTCAGAAAGATCATCCTGCTGAACGGCCACGGGTCCAACATGCCAAACCTCGACCTGGCCGCTCGCAGAACGAATCTTGAGACCAGCGCCGAATGCCTGCTGATCGCCTGGTGGAATTTGCTGAACGTCGATCCTGAGTTCAACGCCACATGGCGGGAGAGCACTTTTCCAGGCGGCTGTGCTCACGCGTGCGAGCTGGAAACATCGCTCTATCTTTACCTGGACGAAGACGGCGTCCGCAAGGACCGCATTAAAAATCACATCAGCACCGTCACGAAAGACAATCCCTACATGTGGGTCGACCTGCTTGGTTCAGGAGCGGCCGCGTTGACGTCATGGACGAGCAGCTATTCCGCTCGAGGAGTGATTGGCGAGCCTGAACTGGCCACCAAAGAGAAGGGTGAAAAGATCTACCACGAAGGCGTCCGACAGCTTGATGCCATCGTCAAATACTTCCAGGAGCGTCCGAAAGACGTCCGCGTGCGGCATCAGTCGCAGAAGCCGGATATGCCGATGCCGTGGAATCAGCTGGACATTGAGGAATAGACATGCGTGATTACAAAGTCTTCCCGTTGACGCTGCTCCTGGCGTGCGTCTGTGGCATCGCCGGTTCAACCATCGCCGACGACCGCTTTCCGAAAGAGTTAACGCACTTCGCGTCTGATGACGGTAATCCCGTCTTCGTCGCACAAGGCGAGGGTCACTGGGACGTGAAAATTCGCGAACGCGGCTGGATCCTGTTTGATCCCGCTGCACCGTCCGGAACGCCCGCCTGGCGGATGTGGTACACCGGTTACGACGGCACTCGCGAGGGTCTGAAGAAACTCGGACTGGCAACGTCGTACGACGGTTTGAAGTGGACGCCTCACCCGAAGAATCCGATCTACGCTGAAGCCTGGGTCGAGGACTTCATGATCGTGTCGCATGAATCAACGTTTTACATGTTTGCTGAAGGGCTGGCTGATCAGGCTCAGCTGCTGACGTCTTCCGACGGAATCAACTGGAAACGCGTCGGGCCGCTCGACGTGCGAAAGGTCGACGGACAACCGATTGAGCCGGGGCCGTACGGAACACCCACCGCCTGGCACGAGAACGGCACCTGGTACCTCTTCTACGAAAGACGCGATCAGGGCATCTGGCTGGCAACATCGCGCGACATGAAAGTCTGGACGAACGTCAGCGATGCTCCCGTCATGGTGCCTGGACCGGACGAGTTCGACCACGACCTGATCGCAATGAATCAGATCTTCCGGCACAACGGCCATTACTATGCCTCGATTCACGGGTCGAAGTCAGGCACGAAACTCTGGGCCAGCGGCCTCGCCGTTTCCGACGACCTGAGAAACTGGACGAAGTACCCCGGCAATCCACTGCGGCCAATCTCCGAGAACAAGTCCAGCGGCCTGTTCATTCATGACGGAAAACAGGTCCGCTTTTACACAATGCACGACCAGGTGCATGTCCACTTTCCGTTTGGAAAGTGACAACTCGCACCACCTGCCGTGCCTGTTCAAAGTACATGCTGCAGGCGGTCGCAAATGACACGTCAAAGGCACCGGGCTGCAGGCTTTCACTGCTATTGCCGACTCCCCGGCCAGTAAAGATTCCGGATGACGCCATCCGGTCGCTTTTCCCGTTGCTGTGTCGCGGTAACAATCCGCAGCATGAACGATTACTCCGACAGACTTAACGTCGCGATCGCTGATCGCCGAACACCGGCACTGGTCGGTCTCGATCCGCGCTTAGACCAGCTTCCGGAGGCGATCGTGTCAGCCGCTCGGAGTCGCACTTCCAACGAAGTCGACGCCGCCGCCAGCGCGTTTGACGAGTTCTGCAGTCGAATTATCGACGTCGTGGCGTCGCTCGTTCCGGCTGTTAAGCCTCAGGCTGCCTTTTTCGAGCAGTACGGTCCGGCTGGCTGCCAGGCACTTCAAACTGTAATGCGGAAGGCTCGCAACGCAGGCTTGATCGTGATCTGCGATGCCAAGCGAGGCGACATCGGATCAACAGCCGAAGCCTACGCGAATGCCTACCTGGCGGGAGCCGATCCTGATGCAGCCGTCTGGGCAGCAGACGCTCTGACGGTCAACCCTTACCTCGGTAAAGACACGCTGGAGCCATTCGTCCGCGTCGCCATCGAACGCGGAGCCGGACTGTACGTTCTGGTTCGCACCAGCAATCCCGGTGCAACGACGTTTCAGGATCGCGAGTCCGATGGAAAGAAGCTGTATCAACATGTCGCTGCCGTCGTCGAAAGTTTCAATGTCGAATCGACCCGCGAGTGTGGTTATGGCTCGATTGGTGCCGTCGTCGGTGCCACTTATCCGGCTGAACTGACGGAGCTTCGAGCCGCGATGCCGACGACTCCGTTACTCGTTCCCGGTTACGGTTCTCAGGGAGCTGGAGCGGCGGAAGTTGCTGGCGGTTTCGACGCCAGGGGATTCGGAGCGTTAATCAACAGCTCAAGAGGAATCAATTTCGCCTACCGAAACGCACCCTATCGGGAACAGTTTTCTCCCGCGGAATGGGAACAGGCCGTGGAAGCAGCGACTCACGACATGATTCGCGAGCTTGCCGACAACACTCCTGCGGGACAACTTCTTCAAACCTGAGTACCGGAGTCTCCAGACCATGCGTCGATCATCAAACATCTGCCTGCTTGCCTCGCTTCTGTGCGGTTCAACGATTGCCGCATTCAGCGACTCGCGAACATTCGCAGATGACTGGCCGCAA
>JAQBWV010000281.1 GCA_027624335.1 Planctomycetota bacterium | reverse complement strand
CGCTTCAACGCTCGATGGAAACACGTTGTTTCCGCGAATCATGACCATGTCGTCAGCCCGTCCGAGAATCCCCCCCTTCAACCGCAGCAGCGCCCGTCCGCAGGAACAGGGTTCCTGAGCTGTCTCGACGAGATCGCCGGTGCGATAGCGGATTAACGGAGATCCCGTGCGCCCGAGATTTGTCACCACCAGCTCCCCGCGACGCAGGCCGGACGAGTCGCACTCGACCGGCTGCAGCGTCTCGGGATCGATGATCTCCACGATACACTCAGTCTCGAGCAGATGCAGACCTCCCGGATTCGAGAGACATTCAACGCCGAGAGCTCCGATCTCGGTCATCCCCCAATGATCAATGACACGTGCTCCCCAGGCCGTCTCGATGCGCGACCGAATCGCAGGAACACTGCCGCCGGGCTCACCCGCGACGATGAGCATCCGCACCGGCCCGGATGCCAGTTCAGTCCCCTGCTCTGCCGCGACCTCGGCCAGCCGCAAGGCGTAGGTCGGTGTGCAGCAGATGACAGTCGCCTCGTTGTCAGCGATCAGGTTCAACCGCTGCTGACTGCTCATGCCGCCACCGGCCAGACACAGATTCCCGAGTCTGTTCGCTCCTTCGAACGCCGCCCAGAATCCAATGAACGGACCGAACGAAAATGGGAAGCACAGGCGATCGTCGGGCGTCAGCCCTGCCATCCGGAAAATCTGCGCCCAGGAATCAAGGAACCACCGCCAGCTATCCGGAGTGTCGAGCCAGCGCATGGGCGAACCCGTCGTCGTGCCCGACGTCTGATGCAACCGCGAATAACTGCCGCGGTCAAACGTCAGGTTGGTGCCGTACGGCGGAGCGGCCTGCTGGTCCGCGACCAGGTCAAGTTTTGAAGTCAGCGGCAGACTCTGCAGGTCAGCCAGCGAGGCCACACTCGCAAGGTCGACTGCAGACAATCCAGCAGCCGAAAATCGACGCTGCCAGAAACTATTCCGCTCCGAAACGGCGCGAAGCAGTGACTGCAGTCGTTCCAGCTGTCGCGATTCCAGACGCTCGCGAGGCAGATCCTCGGGCCACTCACTCAACTCATTCATCGTTCGATCCTGACTTCCGCAGATGCACAATGGGAGCATGATACGGAAACAGGCAGACACTCGCCAAAGCAGGCACACACACAACGCGATCGTCGGTCGAAACTGACTGCCAGCGGTCTAAAATAACTCTGCAATCGGCTCGCCATCTTCGACAATGTAGCGTGGGCGGCCTCGAGCATCGTCATACGTCGCGTCGAGAGGGACGCCGAAGTGGCGATAGATAGTTGCCGCCAGATCGCCTGGGCTAACTGGTCGCTCAGCTGGATGGCCTCCGTCGATTTCCGTGGCGCCGATGACCTGTCCATGTTGAAGACCACCGCCCGCCATGCACATCGACATGACGGCCGGCCAGTGGTTGCGTCCGTCAGTGCTGCCCTGAGTCCCCATCACGGGCGACCGTCCGAATTCGCCCATCGCGATGACCAGGCAGTCGTCCAGCAGACCACGTTCTTCCAGATCGCTGACCAGGGTCGTCAGCAAATGATCGAACAGTGGCAACAGCGGTCCGAGACCTTTCGAGATACCACCGTAAGGCGGGATGTTGTCGCCGTGAGTGTCCCACGTGCCCGACGCGGAATGGTAACTCAGGTCAAGCGTGACGAAGCTCGCTCCGCTTTCGACCAGTCGCCTGCCGATCAGAGCCTGCTGACACCACAGATGTTTGCCGTAACGCTCGCGGACTTCCGCGGGTTCGGCTTCGATATCAAACGCCTTCTGTGCTCGCCCTCCGAGCAACAGGCTGGCCGCCTGCTGACCGTAACTGTTCAGCGCTTCCATCGACCCGTCCTGATCGAGGTCGCGTCTCAACTGATCGATCTGCTGAACGAGAGAGCGACGCTGGTTGACTCGCGGAGGAGTCAATCCGACGGGCATCTGAAACAGGCTCGCACCGGACAGGTTGCCGGTGTCTTTCCCGACGACGTCGTAAACCGGCAACCGACAGGCCGCATTGGCAATGAACGGGTCGTACCGTTTTCCAAGATCGCCAGCATAGCCAATGTGACTGCTGTGTTTCTCGAATGCGACATAAGACGGCATGCCTTCCTGATTCGCCCCGTGAAACTTTGACACGATCGACCCGATCGACGGAAACGAGAGCCCTTTCGGATTCGTTCTCGGAGCCGCCGCGAGATTTCCTGTCTGAATCACCATGTTTGGCTGATGACTGCTGTGCCGAGCGTCGACCGAACGAATGATCGAAAAGCGATCAAGCATCGCCGCCTGCTTCGGCAGATGCTCGCTGATGAACACCCCCGGTTGCTTCGTCTGAGTCACACCAAACGGCCCTCGATTCATGTAAGGCCGATCCGGTTTTGGATCCCACGTATCGATATGGCTTGGTCCACCGGCCATCCACAACAGAATCACGCTCTTGCCTGTCGGCGTCGACGTACCGCTGCGAGCCGCCATCGCGCGATGTCGCAGCAAAGCCGGCAGAGAGAGTCCACCGATCCCGGCGAGACTGGCTTTCAGCATGCCTCGACGGTCGAGCAGCATCAGCCCTTCGCGTTGTCTACCGCGAAAAGACGCGAAAGCGTGACCGGTAGCGTGTTGAGTTGCGTGTGGAAGCGGCATCAAGCGACTCCGAGACTCAGCGGCAGAACGGGAAGCAGGATTATCGGCGACTTACGACCAGACAGTGTAACAGGGTTCGTCACTTCCGACCGAATCCACCGGTCTTATTGACTCGGTAACCAATCAGGACAGCGTCGCTTTGAGCCCCAACAACAGATCAAAGTGGCGATGTCCGACCAAGGCAATACGGAAAACCACCGGTTGAGATCGATATTGACCTCATTCATGAAATTAATGAAAAGCGTTCAAGGTTTCGGTCGTTCTCAGATCGAGCCAGCGAAGCGAGTTTTCGGTCTCAATTCGAGGTGTGTTCGATCGGAACGTGACCCACTCGTTCCCGTCCCAGGTACTTTCACTTTGGCGATTTCATTCATGGACTCAATGACGGCCAGATTGCGACAGTTTCTCAGCGAGCGAGTCGATGCGTCCTCGCTCGGACTGTTTCGGATCGTCTGGGGACTGCTGATGGTTTGGGAAGCCACTCGGAAGCTTCCCAAAGTCAGCGGGATGTACTCGCCCGAGTATTTTCATTTCAAGTACGCCCTCTTTCCCTTTGTCGAGCCGTTGCCTGAAGTCTGGATGATGCGGGTCGAAGTGTGGGTGATGCTGGCGGCGGGCATTTTGATTGCGGCCGGTATCTGGTTCCGCTGGGCCTCCGCCGTGTTCCTGCTGGTCTTCACGCATTTGTTCCTGATCGAAAAGCTGTATTACAACAACCACTTCTACCTGACGATTCTTGTGGGTTTTCTGCTGGCCATCAGTGATGCCGACGTTTGCTATCGATTCCGCTGGCGCGGCAAGCGACAACCGTCGGAAAACGACGCTCCACCGACACTCCCCATGTGGAATTTCGTTCTGCTGAGGGGACAGATCATCGTGCTCTATTTCTTCGGCGGAATTGCCAAGCTGAACAGCGACTGGCTGCAGGGCGAGCCCGTCCGGCACTGGTTCGGCGCGAAGGATGCCAACACTGTTCTGGGCTCGATTGTCAGCCAGGAATGGTTTGTGTGGGTGACGTGCTGGTCGGGTTTGGTGCTCGATCTGACGGCTGGTTTTCTGTTGCTGTTCCGCAGAACTCGTATTCCCGCAATGCTGGCGTTGATTGGTTTCCATCTGATGAACGATCAATTGTTTAAGATTGGACTCTTCCCGATCATCGGCATTTCGCTACTACTGCTCTTTGTCGACCCGGACCGACCACGCAAGGTGTTTGCCTGGCTGTCTGAGCGTTTGCGACGAACGTCTAACGCGTCCCGTGCCCCTGGATCGGCGACGGTCACGCAGAAACCGGGTCCGGCAAGCTGGGGACTGACTGCTTTTGTTGTCGGCTTTCTGGCGTTTCAGTCACTGTGGCCGTTGCGAACCTGGTCCTATGGTGAAGATCCCAGCTGGACCGAAGTCGGACACTGTTTTTCATGGCGGATGATGCTGCGAACCAAGGATGCCTTCACGCAGTTCACGTTCGATCCACCCGAAGTAGAACGCTATCTGGAGCAACACCCGGAAACCCTGCCGAGAATCAGCAAGGCACATGTGGAACGAATGGTCAAGACGCCGCACTTCATTCTGCAGTACGCCCACGCACTCAGTGATTCGCTGAAGAAAAGCGGTTTTCACGACGTGAAGATTCGTTGCGTCAGCGTCGTTTCGCTCAACGGTCGCCCTTTTCAATTAATGATTGATCCAAAGGTCGATCTGGCCACAGCCTCATACGGATTCCTGGAGGTTCCCAACTGGATCGTTCCTCTGGATAAATACCGTCGCGCCGGTCAGTATCCGAAGACGCCTGCTGAGCGAAAGAAAGCCATCGTGGCGGCCATTCGCGACGCCAGCGGGAGCCGTACCCGTACCCGTACCGTCATCCAGGCGGCACACACCGAGACAAGCAAGCGACAATAGGCCGCACCCGGATGAAATGAGAACAGCCCGGCTGGAATCAACTCCAACCGGGCTGTCGTAATCACCTTCGAATGCAATCAGGACTCAATTCTCCGGCGAGCCGTTGATCAGAATGCTGCCGTCAAATCCTGTATCAGTGGCAAACGTGAAGGCATCGACTCCAGCGTCGCTCACGGTATTGTTGTTGCCGCCGTCCATGAAGAAAGTGTCGTTCGCGAAGATTCGAATTCCCGTATCCGTCTGTGAGAGGAATGAGTTTCCGCCAATCGTGAAGACGTTCGGGCCATCGCCAAGGCTCCTGATGTCAAGGCCGTCCACGCCACCGGTTGCTGTGTTACCAGTAATCACGCCCAGCACGCTGGCTTCATCCGACACATCGATGAAGATGTTGTCGCCTGCGCTGGCGACGGCATCGATCGTAAGGAACTGATTGTTCGTGATTGTCGTGGTCAGGACGCCATCGTCGTCGACATCAAGAAAAACTCCATTGCCGGTGATGTCCTGGAACATATTGTTCTCAATGTGCGCTGTCAGCATCTCACCATCACTCAGGTCGATATCGATGCCGTCTCCATTGGAATCCTGAATCGTGTTATTCTGGATGACAATCGACCCCTCGACGCCCTCGGCACTAATGCCGTCCCGCCCACCCAGGATCGTGTTTCCGAATACTGCCGTGTTGTCAGCGAGTGCGATCACGTCCGTATCGGAATCCGTCTGATTGATCGTGGGTCGCGTGCCGGGCGAGTTGAATGTGGCAACCGTGCCCGTATTCATGCCTGTCACTGTCATGGACGATCCACCTCCCAACAGCGTCTGTCCTGGCAGCAGGTTGATCGTGCTCATCGGAGTGAATTCGCCTGCGGTGCCACTGACAATGACCGTTGAGTCCTCTCCGGCAGAATCCAGTGCTGCCTGCAGATCGCCGCTGGCGTCCACCATCTGGACGGGACCAAATGCCATTCCTGTCAGAGGATTGATGGCCGCTTCCGACGCACCTGGGTTCGCTTGAGCGACAACGTCCACGTCACGCACGATGCGGTCCATCATGCGGCGTTCGAGGCGAGTCAGCGTTCGAGCGCGGGCTGGTCCCAGTGGGACTCGAATGCGTGCCATCGCAAAGACCTGGCCGTCCCGCACGTCGTCCCACTGATACTCCGAGCCCAGCGTCAGGCGTGAGCCTTCACCCAGCCACGACAGGTCGTAGGCTCGCAGTTCCAGACGAGCGCGAACGCCACTGATGTTCTCAAAGTTTTCCGCGTCATTATCAAAGTGGAAGCCACCAAGAAATCCACGAACTTCCAGGTCACCACACTCTGAGTCGGCCAGCAGTGCCCCCACTTCGGCGTCAACACCGTAGTAGGCTCGTTCTTCACCACCGCGAACCACAATCGTGCCATTGCTGACTTGAGCCGCGTTCAGCGCAGCGACAGTGGCAGCACCTGATTCCGGAATGTAACCGTTGATACGGGCTTCCCAGTCCACTGACAGAGCTTCCAGCCCGAAAGTGGCCTGATTGAAGTTGTTGTTAAACTCGCTTCTGCGCAGGTCGTAGAACCCGTACGCCCCGGCGATCCAACTGTCGTCAATCATTGTTCTCAGGCCCAGACCCCAGTTCCCTTCGGAACTCTCCTGGTCATCGACCTGGCCTCGTACATCAGCAAACAGCAATGTCTTTGCGTCCTGCCACAATGGGACAACCACCTGACCGCTACCGAGCACTCGCTCATTGCCCGGCTTGAATTCCCACGCGGTGAAAGACGTGTACAGCCTGTCTCCACATCCTTCGCCGAACAGCGACAAAGATCGGTATGACCTGCAGACCTGCGGACAGGACAGGCTTGCATGATCGGAGTTGCCTTGTTCTTCAAAAGCGGTCGGAACGACCAAGTCGTCTGTTCGCTCAGTCGAGGTGACAAAGTCCCGCTGGCTGGGCTGGAAAACATGGTCAACCAGCAGCTCATCCTGGGCGGACACATGGGCGCCCCGAAGGCCCAGCACACAGAGTGACATGATCAGGATCCTGCTGAGATTCGGCACGTTATTCCCCTCGGTTTATGAAGATGTCAGACTTGCCATCGGGCCAGGCCGTTGCTGCGACATTACCTGCCAGCGGGCACGATTCCTCACGAGCGGGAAAAGTTCACACAAACGGGCATATCGTCATGATCGGATCAGTTGGCACGAGGTGGTGAGGAACTCTCGTTCTCCCCACAATATCGCTGTAATGGTCAAGGTCACGCGTGCTTACCGATTCTCAACAACTCCTGTCCCGGCACGGATCAGGTTGCGAGAAACCGATGCCACACGGCGGTCGCTGATGAAGCGCAAGGACTACGAACCGGGCTCCGCGACGCGGTTCGCCTTACAGGCTCTTCAGAAAGTCGACCAGATCGTCGATTTCGGTGTCGGGCAGAGACGCGGCGTCCGCGTGGTCGAACTCCAGCAACACGTCGACCAGACGGGCGGCCCGGTTATCGTGGAAGTACGGGCCACGCTGGCTGACTCCCAGCAGCGACGGCGGATTGAAATATCGCTTGCCAGCTTCGTCTCGAAATCCGACGTCGAATGACAGTGGTGAAGCAAAGCTCGGCGGCTGATGACAGCCCGTGCAACCATGCGACGCGAAGACCTGCTGCCCGCGACGAACTGAGGGGCGATCAGCTTCATCTCGAGCGGTCAGGATTCCCGGAGCGGGCGGCAGCGATGACAGAAAAGAGTCGAGAGATTCGATTTCCCGTTCACCGATTGTCGGTGATTGCTTGCCGGGGCCGGCCATGGTCAGGTGAATCGATTTCCGAATCTGGTTTCGCAAATCAATCAGACTCCCATTCCAGGCCCAGGGCTCCGTGTCGCCGGTTCCGAGAAGTGTCAGGATTCTCTTTGGCGTGCCGAAAGACTCGTCACCAAAGTTATCGTTGAGCTGTCCCGTTGAATGGCCGTCGGAATGGCAACTGTGGCAGCTGAACCAGCCGTCGAGCGACAGGCGGGAGTCATAGAACAACTCTTCGCCTGACTGCACGAAGCTCTTCACAGGAACGATCGGGCCGAGCCTGATTGTCCGCACAAGCTCCAGTGACTCCGCATCGAATTCAGAGATGGAATCGTCGAACGTACACAGCACAAAGAGCCGGTTGCGGCCTTCGTTAAGCAGAAGCTGCGTCGGACCACGACCGGTCGGGACACGGGTTATTGTTCTGCTGCCCGGTCGCCGCATGGCGACCTCACTGACGCCTCGCAGAGCAACATAGCTGCGACCGTCCTTCGCGATGACCACTCCCGACGGGTCGCCAGCCCCCTGCCCTTCACGACCCAGCGGAAAGAGGCTGCCGTGTATCGGCTCCGCAGATTGCGTGGACGATGATTTCAACAGCTGGCGGATCGGAATCGTATGCAGCGTGTTGGAGATCACTCCGCCCCACGAAATGATACTGCGAGTCGTCGACGAGGCCGCGTTCAGGATCTGATGAGTGATGACGACGCTGGGTTCTCGCTCGTTGTC
>JAQBWV010000022.1 GCA_027624335.1 Planctomycetota bacterium | reverse complement strand
GCGAGACCTTTCGATCGATCGAACGTGAGACTGGCATCGTGAGACAGAGCCTGATGCCGTTTGCACGCGGTGAGCAGAGCCTTTTACTCAGCAAGGCCGACGAATTGGCGACGTATTTTGGTCTTGAGCTGAAGCCGACAGTCAAACGGAAAGGGAACTGACCGATGGGAAGTCTCCGGAAGAAATCATATATGAAACCGCTGCCTGCACATGCTGAGCTTTTCGTTAAGAAGGGTCAGCAGTTCGCCAGGTGGAAGGACGGCAAAGGCAAGGTTCGCACTTCGCCCGTCACCGAAGCCAGCGATGGTTCGTTGCGTGTATCGGTCGACTCTGGAAAATGGCTCGCCAAGTACCGTGATGGCTCTGGAGTCATTCGAGAGGTGGCGACCGGTTGCAGAGACCGGGGAGCCGCTCAGACGATGCTGACGGACCTTGAGCGTCGAGCTGAGCTGGTTCGCTCTGGTGTTATCTCAGTTGCTCAGGATTCGATTGCGGATCACGCCTCGACGCCAATCATTCGCCATTTCGAAGCGTACCGCGAACACCGGGTTACCCAGGAGTTGAACGAGACGCGAATTCGAAACACAGACTCTCGCCTGAGGCGTCTGGCCGACGAATGTGGGTTCCGACGACTATCGGACTTGTCTGGTGAGCCGTTGACTCGGTGGCTGGGCCAGCAGTTATCCGTCGGCATGGGAGCGGGCACCCGAAATGAGTACCGGGCAGAGTTGATCGGATTTGCGAACTGGTGTGTCCGCACAGGACGCCTGACATTGAGTCCCTTCGATGATGTGCCAAGAGCCAACGCTAAAGCGGATCGGCGTCGACAGCGTCGAGCGTTGACTGAGCCGGAACTCGGACTACTACTGCACGTAGCCCGCCTTCGGCCACTGGCCGAGTATGGTCGTGATACAGTGCGACGAGAAGGCTCCGGTACAGCACGAGGACGCAACAATTGGAAAGCGGCACCATTGACGTTTGGCACGCTGGAAGCCGCTGTATCGACGGCACGAGAGCGTCTGGCCAACAATCCAGACTTTGCTCGTAAACTTGATCAGAGAGGCCGTGAGCGTGCTCTGGTGTATCGAACATTCGTTTTAACTGGACTACGCCGAGGCGAACTTGCTTCTCTGACAATTGGTTCACTTGAACTCGACGGATCGACGCCGTTCGCTGTGCTGAAAGCTCGTGACGAGAAAAACGGCCAGGGGTCAGAGATTGCGTTACGTGGCGATCTCGTTGACGAACTCCGGCAGTGGGTTGCTGACAAGCGGGCATCGTTCAGTGGGACACCTGCCGAGTTCTACGCACTGCCATTGTTCTCTGTGCCTGCGAGCATTCTCCGAGTGCTCAATCGCGATCTGAAAGTTGCCGGCATCCCCAAGGTTGATGATCGAGGTAGAGCCGTTGACGTTCACGCCATGCGAATGACTTTGGCCACCATGCTCAACAAAGCTGGAGTCGCACCGAGAACGGCTCAGGAGATCATGAGGCACTCAGATATCCGATTGACGATGTCGACTTACACAGACGCGAGGCTGCTGAATGTGGCCGGTGCTCTCGATTCACTGCCGACGTTTTCTTCGACGTTGTCCTGTGTGGGGCCTGGCGAAATGACGCTGGCAACTGGCAGTGAATTAAAACTTCCCCCAAAACTTCCCCCAGCCACGGTCCAAAGTGGGCTATCTGAGTCATCCACTGTCATTTTGACGGGTGACTTTGGCGACTCGACGTGCAGCCTTGATAACTCCGAAACAAGCATGAAACCTACGAAAAAAGCCTTATCAGAAGGGTTTTCTGACAAGGCTTCAGAGGTCGGGATGACAGGATTTGAACCTGCGACCTCTGCGTCCCGAACGCAGCGCTCTACCAAGCTGAGCCACATCCCGTAGGAGTAGCGGATTTTAGCGGGGTGGATGTGGCGGTCAACGCCTCCCGAAATTACCGCTTTGAAATAATCGCGACCGATGCTTGGAATTCTGCCTGTCTGGTGGGCATTGATGGCCGCCAAACAGTTGGTTAACGCTGATGTGTTCGAATTGCCTGAGTGAAGATCGGAGCTATTTGGATGACTTCAAGGTTGCCTGAAAGTGGTTCTTCGAGTGGCTCGATCGTGTCGGTCATGAACATCTTTACTTTTGCAGCTTTTGTCAATTCGCTCAGTAGTGCCGTTCGAAAGGGCTCTGTGTGTGACGGCTGCGTAGACGTTCCTGACTCCACGTTCCTTCAAGGCGTGTGCCATTGTGATGAGCGTCCGGCCTGTGATCGTGAAGTCGTCGACGATCGCGACGTTTCGATCTTTCACGTCGCCGATGGTCTCGTGAACCGTGACGGTTTCTGTGTGGTCGGCTTGAATGTTTAGGTTTAGGCCGATGGCTGTTGGACATTCTTCGGATCTTTCCGAGTTCAACAGCGTCTTCCGCAAATCCGAAATCGGGACTGCAGACTACAACATGTGAAATTTCGAGCGGCTGAATCAACTGACAGATGACGGCTCGTCCGTAGGGAGGGGCGACCGGGCGTTGAGAGCATCCCAAGGTCTGTGAGCTGTGCAAGTCCAGCGTCAGAAGGCGATGGCACTCAGCGGATTTCAATGTGTCTGCACAATCGCAGGCGCGGATTGACGCTCGGGGTTCGCTTTTCTTTTCTCTCAGCGGTCACTGAAATGTTGGGATTACCACGGTCATCTGTTGAGTACTGGTTCAGGCGAGCTTGTCGCGTCCGTCCAATCGTCCTTAAGCTGGTCACGTTCAATCATTGCCGCAATGTTGTGGAGTTCGCCATGAGTCGAATGACAATTCTGATTCTGCTGACACTGTGTCTGTGTGTCTGTGAGAATTCGGTTGAAGCCGCGAAGCGTAAGAAGGATCCCCGTGTCGTGCAGTCGGTAAACCGGGCGCTGGATTTCCTTTCCAGGGAACAGCGGCGGCAGGGCTATTGGGAAGCGAACGGCGGGCAGTATCGCGTTGCCATGACGGCTCTGGCGGCCAACGCTCTGCTGTGCGAGGGATCCACAACGACTCGAGGACGCTATGCCCGAAATATTCGACTGGCGGTGGACTATCTCGTGGAAATGTCGCGTCCGAACGGCTTGATCGGTTTCAAGGAAGACTATCACTATACGTACGGACATGGATTCTCGATGCTGTTTCTCTCGCAGGTCTTCGGAGAAGAAGAAGACGTTGAGCGTCGCGAGGAATTGAAGAAGGTGCTCACGCGAGCGGTTACTTTCAGTGCTCAGGCTCAGACGAGTCGCGGCGGGTGGGGATATGTCTCTGCCAAGGACCAGCCAAATTTCGATGAAGGTTCTACCTGCATCACGCAGGTGCAGGGATTGCGGGCCTGTCGCAACGCGGGGATTGCGGTCCCCACCGAGGTCATTGAGAAGGCCATCAAGTACATCCAGGACTGCACAACACCGGAAGGCGGCGTCCAGTACAGCATTCGCGGCGGTGGTGCTCGGCCTCCGATTACAGCCGCGGCAGTTGCGGCCATGTTCAACGCGGGCGAGTACGAATCAGACAGCGTTGCGAAGATGATGAAGTACTGTGAGTTGAACATTGATAAGGCGCAAGCGGCATCGCAATTCTTTGGACACTGGCACTACACGCACTACTACTATTCGCAAGTGAAGTATCGACTCGGAGACGAAGTCTGGAACAAATACTTCGACTCGGTTAGCAAAGAGATTCTGCGTAAGCAGTCCGCATCCGGAGCCTGGAAGGAAGGGCATATTGGCGAGGTCTACCAGACCGCCATCAATGCGACGATCCTTCAGCTCGACAACGGATTCCTGCCAATCTACCAGCGATGATCGCAGTCGGCGGTCCAACCAGCGTGGAGCAAGTGACCGTGTTCGGATTAACTTCCCGAATTGGTGTCGTGCGTGGCCTCGGCAAGTTGTTCGCGTCACGTTCCTGACTGGCGATTTGCCGTGCGGGGAGAAGTGGCTATTGAGGCAGCACGCCTCGCGCGACTTCGTCTTCCCATTCGTCGAGCAATGGCCAGTCGACGGCACAGGTTCCAAAATCCGCCATGTGCTGATATCCGTCCAGCCGAGCGATGGTCGAGTCCAGCTGCGCGTTGTCTTTTCGAAACGGCGGACCGTGACTCGGCAGGAGCCATTCGATATCGCTGTTCCGGATTCGCGTCAACGATTCGATGAAGGATGGGATATCTGAACCGTGGTGAGCGTCAATGTTGCCCACGCAGCCATCTCGATAAATGTTGTCCGCACAGAAGAGCAGGTTACCGAGGCGGAACGACAGCATGCCTTCCGTGTGTCCGGGTGTGTGCCAGACCTCGAGTGACTTCGAACCCAGCACGAGCTGGTCGCCTTCGTTGATTGAACGGTCCAGCGTCAGGATCGGCAGGTCGATGGAAATGTTCTGCGCAGAGATCTCTGCGTAAGTGACAATGCGGTCGCCTTCTTTGAGCAGACGCGCGGACTCGGGATGTCCGACCGTTTCGGCTCCCGGCAGCAGTTCGCTGGCCCTGCTCAGCCCCTGGATGTGGTCGACGTCTGCGTGTGTCGCGACGAGGTACTTACAGTTAGCCAGCGAAAAGTCCATTTGGCGGATCAGTTCGATGATCTCTGCGACGGTGTCTGCATAGCCGATGTCGATCAGCATCCAGTCGGAGCCGTCGAAGACCAGGTAGACGCAGCAGCCCAGTCGCTTGCGTGCCTGATAGTTCATTTCGATGACGTTTGGAAAAATTTCCGTGCGATCAATCATTAGAAGTGTGCTTCCGGAATCTGTCGGCGGTTTGTGTTGTTAGTTGGACGGTGTGACCTTGAGGTGAACGCGAGAATCGCGAGCGAGTTGTCTGAGATCGATACTGCAGTTTCCACGTCAACGAGACAGTTTCAGTTTGCATGTTTCCGAGCTGATCAGTTGCCGGCAGGAGGCTTTGCGACGATCTCGATGTTGAGCTTCCGAGGTTGACTTTTCAGCTCATGGATGCGTGTTTCAAGTCGTGCAATAATCGGAAGAAACTCGTCGACCTCTTTGGCATTGTTGCCCTGCTCGTGTTTTCGAAACAGGAACAGGTAAGTGACGTTCTGTGGACGCCAGCGATAGAAGTACATCTCGTTCTTCTGAACGATTGTCTGCCGTAGCTCCTCAACGTCGAGCATGGCTATCGAACCGTGGTCCGACAGCGCCGACCGGTTCAGTTGGTCGCTGGTCAATTCGCAGCAAAACTCGTCGTTCGATCGCAGTTCGTACTTTCCAGGGTTCAGCTGGTCAGCTGAAATTCGAATGCCGATTGTTGCTGAGTTCTCCGACAGCGTCGCCTGGAGCCTTCGGCTTGAAGCACTGGCTTCGTAGTCATCCTGCTGAATTCCGTAACCGTCGAATTCTGCTGCCGTGTTGCCGAGTTTTACTTGCGGTGTCATCGATACCGGGTCGCCTGCCAGAGTTCTGGCCAGGATGGTCGACACGATGCTGTAGCCGTAACCCGTCAGGTGGATTCCGTCCGGGGTCAGGAAATCAGATCCGAAGTCGTCCAGATGTTGCTCGATGGGGCTCCACATGTCGACAAAATGGAGCGTGCGATCTTTCGCCAGTTTCTGTACCGCATTGACGAATTGTTTGCGAATCAAATTCTGTCCTGCCGGCTTCGGGAGAGGCGAGCCTGCGTCGACCAGCGGCAACGGCGACACCAGCACCACGCGGGCTTTCGTCGAGGATAGATCGTCGAGGAGCTTGTCGTACTGCCGGATGAACGTGTCGCGATAGTCAGGCCCGTTGAATGATTCATTGCCGCCATAGTTCAAAAGAATGACCGTTGGTTTCAGGTCGCGAATCTGCTCCAGCATTCGTGCGTAGCCTGTTGCCGGCGGATCGAAGATGCCTCGCGATTCGGCGAAGACAGTGTCGCCGCTCCAGCCGAGGTTCCGGAACTGGAGATTCTCATTTGGAAACCGCCGCTGGAGCGCCGTTTCGAGCCATCCGTATCGTTGAGCACGTTCGAAAAACGTGTCGCCCAGCAGAACCACTCGGTCACCATCAGCGAAACGGAACGGCTGACCGGACTCGGCCTGTAGAACGCCTGAAGAGAGCAGGGCGGCTACTGAAAAAGTGGCGCAACGCAGAGACTTCGACATGACGGCGTCCGGTGAATCCGATTATTAAGAAACTGAGCGACGTGAGTGTCCGAGACTATTCGGGGTAACTCTCTTTGACGACGGGATTGGTCAGCGTGCCGATTCCAGCGATGTCGATCGAGACCGAGTCGCCATCGTGAAGTGTAAAGTCGTCGGGAGGAACAATGCCGGTCCCGGTCATCATGAACGCCCCGTTCGGGATGTCGTTTTCACGAGTCAACCAGCGAATCAGGTCTTCAAATTCCCGCGCCATTTGCCCGAGGTTGGTCTCGCCTTTGAAGACGGATTTGCCGGCTCGTTCGATGTTCAGTCTGATCGTCGTGGCTACTTTGTCGAGATCGCCTTCTGCCAGTTGAATGCACGGTCCCAGTCCGGCGCACTGGTTGTAGACCTTGGCCTGAGGTAGATACAGCGGATTCTCACCTTCGATATCACGAGCTGACATGTCGTTGCCGATCGTGTATCCGACGAGGTGTCCCTGCGGCGAAATCACGAGCGTGAATTCAGGTTCGGGGACCGACCAGTTGCTGTCATGTCGGACTCGAACAACCTGCCCAGGGCCGGATACTCGAGCGGCGTTCGCTTTGAAAAACAGTTCCGGCCGATCGGCGGTGTAGACCTTGTCGTAATGGGACGCGGCAGAATCGGACTCTTCCATCCTGGCGATCTGGCTGCGTTTGTAGGTGACTCCCGCCGCCCAGACTTCCTGCTGATCAATGGGCGCAAGAAACCTGACATCGTCGATGGGAATCGGAGCGGCGTTCGGATCGATCAGAAACCTGGCGAGCCCTGCCGGATCTTTCGAATGCAGGATGTCGGACAGTTTGTGGCACTTTTCAACCTGAGTCAGGTCAAGTCTCAATACGTCCGCGTCGTTGACGGCGACGACGGCAACTTCTCCGGTCGATGGGGATACCCTGGCGAGTCTCATGGGGTCAGCCTTTGCAGTTGTGTCAGTGGTTGAGCGTCCTGTCGTGCAACCATTCGTTCAACCTTGAATGTGTCATTCGTCGAATGACCAAGCGTCGAGTGACTCAAGATAGTCGAGCGTGGCTTGCATGTCGGCGGGCAATGGTGCCTCAATCGTCATTTCTTTTCCACTGTGCGGATGACGAAAGGTGATACGCATGGCGTGCAGCGCCTGCCGCTGGATCAAAACAGGGCTCTCGGTGTCGGCGCTGCTGTTGGGATGGAGGTCGGCCATCGTTGCCTGCGACTGCCCGCGGTACAGGCTGTCCGCGAGAATCGGGTGTCCGAGATGGCTCATGTGAACCCGCAGCTGGTGCGTTCGCCCGGTCTTAGGAAGCAGCCTGATGTAAGTGGCTTTGCGAAACCGCTTGATGACTTCGTACCAGGTGGTCGCTTCACGAGACTTGCCGCCGGGTTGGCAGACCTGCATTTTTTCCCGCTTCCCCTGGTGGATACAGACGTGAGTTTCGATCAGGTCGGAGTCAAAATCCGGGCCACCCCAGATGAGTGCGCGGTACTCTTTGATGACTTCACGATTCTCGAACTGGCTGCTTAGCCGACTGTGAACCTGATTGTCCTTGGCGACAATGATGACTCCGGTTGTGTCGCGATCAAGGCGGTGGACGATGCCCGGTCTCAGTTGCCCGGCCATATCGCTGAGCTGGTCAAAGTGAAACTGCAGAGCCCCCGCCAGCGTTCCGTGATAATTGCCTCGTCCCGGATGCACGATCATTCCGGCGTGTTTGTTGATGACGACCAGGCTGTCGTCTTCAAACAGAATGTCCAGCGGAATGTCTTCTGCGGGAAGCGACGAATCAGACTCGGCAGGAAGTTTGACACTCAGGGTGTCATTAACTCGCAGCCGCCGACCTGTTTTCGCGGGCAGGCCGTTGAGCAGAACGGCCTCTTGACTGATGGCCCGCTGAAAGGCCGCCCGACTGTAGTTCGGGTAGAGGCGAGCGAGATAATGATCGATTCGCCATCCGTGAGCGCGCGCTTCAACCGTGATGCTGATGGCTTCGTTGGATGAGAGTTCACTCATTCCGGCTTGGATGACTCGCTGCTGGTCGCTGCGTCGTCTCCGGGAGCTCCTTTCGCTGCAGGCCCGTCTGCGGGTGAGGCCGTGTCATCCTTCGAGTCCTTTGGAGCCGGTTCTACTGGAGCAGACTCCTTCGGAGCAGGCTCTTTGACGGCAGTATCGTCCACTGGTTTTGTCGTGGTGTTTTCGTCCGTGGCACCTGGTTCTTCAAACGCCGGTTCATCTTTGACCGTCAGCTCAGACCAGTTGGCAGGAAACAGCTCTTCAGGAATTGGCGGCAGCGTGACAGGCAGCTCCGGATGCCCCGTCGGCAGCCCATCGCGTGGTGTCGCTCGGTCTTCGGGTTTCGGTGATTGTTTGGCGAACCAGGCATAGAAGGCCTTTGTATCATCCTTCTTGAGAGCTTCGATCCTACTGTCGACCAGTTCCGCGTAGATCGAATTTGGAATCCCTTTGACCTTTTCGTAGGCAGCAATCGCCTCGTCCATGTTTCCGTCGGACGTTGCTTCGAGCTGTCTCGCTTTGCCCAGCAACGCCCGTTCTCTCGCTTCAGCAGGAAGATTGGAGCTGCTCAGGACCGAATCAAGAGCCTCGCCGGCTTTTTTGAACTGGCCAGTCGCGGCGGCGCGATCGCTGAACTGAAGCTGGACAGCCTCGCTGAGCAGCATCTCACCCTCGGTGAGGCGCGCCCAGACAGCGATTTCCGTCCCTGGAAAATCGGACGCGACGTTGGCGAAGTCGCCAGCTCCCTGTGCCGAGGCGAAACGAGACCAGCTTTCCTCAGCGGCCGTTCGTCCCGTGTTGGAAATCGACGCAATCACGGCTAACAGGATCACCAGTGCAACGATACCAAAGGCAATCTGCTTGACATATTGCACGATGAACCCCGACACGCGAGCGGTCAGATCGACCGCTGCGGGATCATGCTGTTCCTGCTGTTCACCAGTGCTCATCGAGCATACCTTGCTTATGAAAAACGAATCGAAAGTCCGCTGCCCGATCCTTACACGATGCCGTTCTGCGGAGCGACGGCCTCCAATACCGTCCACGGTGGCGAGTATAGGGCCGGCTGATTTTGACCGTCAAGGAGTGCCGTCGCGGGCTTCTGATGCGGGTGCGCTCTGTGAGTTTCGGGCAGGTGAAGCTCTGCCTGACGAAAATTGGCGAAGGTATTACTGAAAATCAATTCGGGTTTCCGTCAGGCAGAGCCTCACCTACCCGAAAAACAATCAGATCAACGAGCAGGCAGCTCAGTCGAAGTGTTCGTCTACTGGATCGAATTTCGGGATCACGAAATTGATGATCTTCATCGTGCCGATCGCTCGGTGCCGGACGCCTGGCGGAATGCGAATGCACATTCCCTGACGTAGCGGGATGATTTCTTCGTTCAACTGCATTTTCGCATCCGGGCCACATTCGAGGATGAAATAGGTCTCGGTCAGCCGCTTGTGGTAATGCAGTTCGGCGTCTTCTTTGATTTCCGTGACGTGGATCGTCGCCGGATAGTCGGCGACCTCGGCGAACGCTCGTTTCGCGATGCCGCACGGGCACGGAGTTCCCGGCAGCTTCGCAAAGTCGACGACTTGCCATCGGGGCTCTATGGTATCGCTCATACTGAGTACTTCGGTCGTTTCGGGAATGTGGTGTTTGTCGCGGTGGGGCCGGATTCTGGTCCGACTATGCGACGGGAACGGTACTCTCAGCGGTCGACAGACAACTCTCAACCCAATCTCGTCTTTTGCTCACTGACGGTCGGCGGATGTGCCGGCAGAAAATTCAGCAGCGGATGGCGATCGACAGACAGTACTCAGTTAAGCCGGCGCTCTGACCGGTTGTGTTCCCGATAGTTTGTGTCGGAATGGTTTTGAATCTGGCTTCCTATTTCCAATCTCAATCTCAAACTCAGATAACGAAAGACCCAGAATGGCCGCTAACCGACGTGCAGAAGTGGATGCAGCTCTCGCCGACGTTGACTTCGACGCCAACACCTATCAGATCGAGTTTGAAACGACAGCCGGCAGAATGCTGCTCGATCTGTACCCGGATGTCGCTCCAGGCCACTCCAGAAACATCATCGGCCTGACGAAAATTGGCTACTACAACGGAATCATTTTTCACCGAGTCATCAAAGACTTTGTCATTCAAGTGGGCTGCCCGAACGGCACCGGCACCGGCGGGCCTGGCTACACGATCGATGCTGAATTCAGTGATGTTCTCCACGAAGCTGGTGTTCTGTCGATGGCTCGCACGTCCGATCCGAACTCGGCCGGTTCCCAGTTTTTCGTCTGCATGGGTCGAGTTCCGCATCTGGACCGGCAATACACAGTCTTTGGAAAAACCGCCGACGACGCGAGTCTCAAGAACGCTCTCTCTATCGGCAACGCCGCAACAGATGGGAACGATCGACCGAAGGTCGAAGTAAAGATCACAGCGTCTCAGGTGATTGTGACTCCTAAGAACCAGCATCAGGAAACCTCGTAACGATCGCCAGCAGCGGCAGGGTGCGCGGAGCGAAGCGGAATGCACGTTTGCGATAGCGGACTCCTGGCAAACGTACATTCCTCTCCTGATTATGCCCCTACGAAAAGTGAGCCAGGAGTTGAGGGCGAACTCGTCGCTGGATAGCCGACAGATCAACTGTCGGTTATGAGTACGTCAGCGTTACGGTCGACCACGCCGGTCAGTCAAGAGGCTCGTGGCGAGGGGCACGTTCGGTGCCGAAGTGCCCGTCGCACCGCAGTAATCGCCAGGATTTGACCATCGATGCAGACATTCATTGCACGCCTGCTCGGCCGCGAAAACGTCGATTCGATCGACAGTGTGGCGATGTCGTTCGGAGCTGACTGGGCGCACAATGGTCCGGCCTGGCTGTTATTCGGCTGGCTGGGGCTTGCGTTCGTCTCCGCGTGGTTTTACCTCAAGTATCAGCAGAGAGCGTCACGCAGTCGGCGAGTGCTGCTGGGTTTTCTTCGCGGAACGCTGCTCTGTCTGCTGCTTCTGATCCTTGCCGATCCGATCATCGAAGTCGCGTTTTCGTTGCATCCTCGACCCGTGGTGTGGTTGCTGCTCGACGGAACTGACAGCATGAATATCATCGACCGACTCACCGATGAGGAGGTCGAGCGTCTCAAATCGACGATCGATCTAACGGCAGCGACTGCAACCGTCGGCGACGGCAGGCAGGTGGCATCGAATCCGGAAGAGCAAGGCACGTCAGACCCGGGACCGGTGTTTCCTGCAAAACCATTCGCCAATGAAATCACTCGGGAAGCGCAGATCAAGTCGTGGCTGACGAGTGACGGAAATCCGTTGGGAGAGCTCGCCGAGCGATTCAGAATCGAAGTCTTTCAGTTTCGCCGACCAGACGAAGTGTCAGCGATCGCATTATCAACCGACGAGGCTGCCGAGTCCGAAGTCGACCCGCAGCACATCGCCGGTCAGTACAAGGCGGATGGTCCTGTCACCTCACTGGGAGCGGCCTTTAACGAGTTGCGGCGTCGGCACACGGCGACTGGCCTGACCGCAGTCGTGGCGATCAGCGATTTCGATCAGAACTCGGGCGTCTCACCCATCGAAGCGGCGAGACGCTTGAATGTCCCGGTCTTCACCATTGGAGTCGGAGCAACGCACGCGGTCGATCTCGCGGTTGATCTGCAGACTTCGTTGAAGATGAAGAAAGCAGAAACGTCCAATGTCACCGTCACACTGAGGCAACAGGAACTCGACGGCGTGCAGGTCGCGGTGCGAGTGACCGCTCGTCCTATGGAAAGCGGCAGCGATCGAGTTTCCGGTCAGACGATTCCCGTCGGCGAACGGAGCGTGCAGTTGTCAGGACCATCGACGGTGCTCGAGTTTCCGTTCACTCCGGAAGACGCTGGGCGGTTCATGTTTATCGCGGAAGTTGACCCGGTTGATGGTGAAACCGTCGAGCTGAATAATCGGGCTGAGCGGGAAGTTACCGTCATCGACGATTTCCTGCGTCTGCTGTTCGTCGAGTACGAACCCGCCTGGGAATGGCGATTTGTTAAAGAAGTGTTCCACCGTGACAAGCTCGTCGGACTACGAGGATTTCGCACGTACCTGCGGTCTTCTGATCCGATCGTGCGGGAAACGAACGAGTTGTTCGTGCCGACACTCACTCTTCCGCGGAATGAGTTCTTCGAGTACGACGTCATCTTTCTGGGCGATATGCCGGCGTCGTCATTGAGCACTCGCTTCGGAGAAATGGTCAAGGAGTTTGTCGGCAAGTTCGGCGGCGGACTGGTCGTGATGGCCGGACCACGCTTCGGTCCTGGCGAACTGGCCTCAACACCCATCGCGGGAATGTTGCCGGTCATCGTCGACCCTGACGGCCAGTTCCGAGACGATCACGAATTCGAATTGCAACTGACGCCACTGGCATCGTCGTTCGATTTCATGAGACTGGGCGAGTCCGATGTCGAGAACGCGAAGGGCTGGAAGAACCTGGGAAATCAGCCCTGGTATCAACCCGTGCGACGCGTTGAGTCCAGCGCGACAACCGTCCTGGCCGAACATCCTCGCGACACCTGCGTCGATGGCCGCACGCCGCAGCCGCTGATTGCGATTCGCCGTTACGGTCGCGGTGAAGTGATCTATCTGGCTCACAACGAAATGTGGCGGCTACGGCGGAAGTACGGAGAAACATACTACCGTCAGTTCTGGGGGCAGATGATTCATCGTCTCGGATTAAGTCATGCTCTCGGCAGTCAAAAGCGATTCGTTGTGCGAGCGGATCGGCAGCAGTACCAGCCCGACCAGACGGCTCTGATTACGGTGGAAGCGTTCGACGAGAATTTTGAACCGCTGACAGGCGACATGCTCGACGAGCGACATCTCACCGGAGAAGTCTGGTTGCCGGGCCGTTCGACCGAAGCTCCTGGTGAGACTCGCCCGATCACTCTGGCCGAGTATCGTCCTGGAGTTTTCGAGACTCGCGTTCCCGTCAGCGAAGCGGGCAACTACGTGGTCCGCGTGAACGATCCGGTTTCGCTGGAACCGGTCGACGTCTACTTTCAGGTTGCCGATCTGTCGGTGGAGCGTCGCAGTGCGACGCGCAACCGCTCATTACAGGAGAGCATCGCTGCAGAAACTGGCGGACGCAGTTCCGAGCTTTACAACGCTCGCGAAATGCTGGCGAAGTTCGATCCGCCTCGAATGACTGAAACGACGGTCGAAGTCATCCCGCTGTGGAGCACCTGGCTGACGTTCGGGCTGGTCATCGGCATGATGTTCGTTGAGTGGCTCGTCCGCAAATTCGCTAACCTGACGTAACGCTACGAGGACGTGAGGCTGCGCAGGATGCTCATCCGCGCGCAGGCGGGAATCTGTCGTTCAAAAAGTAGCCATCTCGCTCCGTCGAGATGAGCTGACGTCAACGTTCGGTGCGGAATTTCCGGGAAGTGTTTCTCGCGGAGAGATAAATCTTACGGCAATGCGTTGTGGACTCAGCAGCGCGATTCCGCAATCCGCTCATCTCGACGGAGCGAGATGGCTACTTTGTAATCAGTTCGCCGCAGAGCGGTCCGTTTTCAAACAAATGTAAAGACAACAGTGCGGGGCCCAGTAATCGGCAGTACACAATCCCAAACACAACCGGTTTCTCGAAATGGAAGGGCATGACCGGCGACGCGATCGACGTCGCATGCGCACCTGCAGGGCCGATTGGTTGCCGAGTCCAGCCCGTTTCGACGACACTCCCGACCTGTTTTTATCGTTTAACTGCGGCCCGCAGGGGAGTGCGTCATTGTCGGCAGCGACTGGCCATCCGAATCCCGACGCACTCCCTTACTGGTCGCTGCTGAACGAGTCTCACTCCTCGGGACTCACCAGGACTATCGGATGTCGGATCGGCTGATTACGGACCAGAAGGAATTTGATGATCTCTGCTCGCACATTCGCGAGGCTGGTATCGTCGCATTCGACACGGAGTTCATCTCGGAAAATACGTTTCGCCCGAAGCTGTGTCTGATCCAGCTGGCGACGCGCGATCAGGCTGCCGCCGTCGACCCGTTTGAGGTCGACGTTTCCGACTGGTGGAACATCATGCAGGACGACCAGACAACGGTCGTCGTCCACGCCGGTCGGGAAGAATCCCGTTTCTGTCTGACAAGTACCGGGCAACGCCCGCGGTTGCTGATCGACGTGCAACTGGCCGAAGGACTACGGAGTTCCAGTTACCCGCTCAGCTACGAACGACTGTTGCTTCGAGTGCTCAACAAGACAATCCACTCGACAGAAACTCGCACGGACTGGCAACGCCGACCGCTGACCGATCGTCAGATCACCTACGCGATCGATGACGTACGTTACGTGCTGGAAGTGTGGGATCGGCAGAAAGCGTGGCTCGGAAAGAAGAATCGCCTGACGTGGGCTGAGGAAGAATTCGAGCGACTTCTGGACGACATGGAAGCCGAACGAGCCGGCGGTCAGTGGATGAAGTTGTCGGGAGTCCGGCGGCTGAATTCGCGACAGCTCGCAGTGGTTCGCGAGTTGTACCGGTGGCGTGAGCAGACGGCTGAGTCACGTGACCAGCCAATGCGACGAATTCTGCGCGACGATCTATTGATCGATCTCGCGCGCCGTCAGCCAAAGTCTGAATCCGAACTGCTCAATTCGCGAGACCTGAATCGAACGAACTTCCGCCGCAGTGCCGGCGAGATCGTCGAGTGTGTGCAGATGGCTCTTGCGCTGCCGCCGGACGAGTTCCCGCCGCGATTTCGGAACAACGATTCAGGACCCGACGAACCAGTGCTGGGCAAGCTGCTGGCACTGGCTCTGGCGAATCGGTGTGGCGAACTGCAACTGTCAGCGGGAATCGTCGGAACGTCGAGCGACCTGAAAGATTGGATCCGCTGGTACAGTTCCGGATCAAAGCCTGCGCAGGCTCCGCGTCTGAGCACAGGGTGGCGAGCGGAAGTCTGTGGCGACCTTCTCCGCAACGTTGTTGAAGGAAAGGTTGCTCTGCGGGTTGCCGATCCGAACTCAGAACATCCGCTGGTCTTTGAACCGGTCGAATAGACTTCGGCCGTCTGCGAACCGTTTGGCTGCTGTTTGTTTTTCAGGCAAGTCAGAAACCGCAGATTGCCCCCCAGAACTTTTCGCAGTCGACTATCCGATTGACGATGCACGAAATGCACAAGTACTCTGATTGAAACTGATGTCACTCCGGTGGCCGGACTTGACTGGCCAGTGTTGCGCAGCAGCTTGCCACAGTGTTCCCTCCCCCGATTGCGATTGGTCTTCGTTCCACGAAGACGCGACCGTCCTGCCTCCTTTGAATTACGACATGGAGCTTCGCATTGCTTCACTCCAGTACGCCGGCGCTGTGCGCGGGCAACTCAATCCGATTTCGGTTTTCACTGGCCGCTTCGCTGCTGCTGATCAGTGTCAGTGCGTCATTGATCGCGGCAGATCATCCGGGGAAGTCGATCTACGTGATGAAGTGTGCGTCTTGTCATGGCGAGAATGGCCAGGGGACTGCCGACAAGTTTCCGGAATCGCTGGCGGGGGACAGGCCGCTGGTGGATCTCGCGCGAGTCATCTCGGACACCATGCCCGAAGGCGAGTCGGAAACCTGCGTGGGGAAAGAATCCGAACTCGTCGCCGCCTACATTTATGACGCTTTCTATTCTCCCATTGCACAGGCTCGCATCCGACCTCCCCGCGTCGAACTCGCGCGGTTGACCGTGGCACAGTACCGCAACGCAGTGGCCGATCTCGTCGGGCTGTTTCGCGGTTCCAGAAATGTCGATGAAAAACGCGGACTGCAGGCTGAATACTTTGCCTCCGGTCGATTTAAGGGCGAAAAGAAAACGGACTTCAAACGTGTCGATGCGGCAATCGATTTTGACTTTGGCGAAGACGTGCCGGTCGACAGCAAGTTCGAGAAGAAGGACGAGTTTTCCATCCGTTGGCAGGGTTCGTTGATTGCACCTGAAACTGGCGAATACGAATTCATCGTCCGAACGGACAACGGCATGCTGTTCTGGCTGAACGATTCCCGCGTCCCGTTCATTGATGGGAAAGTTCGGTCAGGCGACGATGCTGAATACCGCAACAGGATGTACATGATCGGCGGACATGCTTATCCGCTACGTCTGGATTTCTCGAAATTCAACGGAAAATCGGCAGAGATTCGACTTCACTGGAAGGCTCCGTTCAAGACGGAACAGCCGATCCCTGAACGCTATCTGCTGCCGGATCGATTTCCGGAAGTGCTGACAGTCGAAACGCCATTCCCGCCTGACGATCGCAGCGTTGGTTATGTTCGCGGTACTTCCGTCTCAAAGGAGTGGGACGCCGCCACGACATCGGCCGCCGTCGAAGTCGCCGGAAAAGTGTTCGACGATCTGGATCGGTTGTCAGGAAGCCGAGACAAAGCCGACAACCGCACCGACAAACTTCGATCGTTCAGTGAACGATTTGTTGAGCGGGCGTTTCGACGGTCACTGTCCGACGAGCAGAAGACCTTCTACATTGGCGGTCAGTTCGAAAAAGCGGACAACGCAGAAACGGCCGTTCGCCGAATCGTCATGCTGGCGCTGAAGTCGCCTCGATTTCTCTATCGCGAAGCTGGCGGCGAGAACGACGTTTTTGACGTGGCGGCGCGTTTGTCTTTTGGTCTGTGGGATACTTTGCCAGACAACCAGTTGTGGAACGGTGCCAGCAGCAAATCACTGGACCGGCGCGACCAGGTCTCCCGCACGGCCGAGCGCATGATTCAGGATCCTCGCTCGCGAGTGAAGCTGCAGCAGTTTTTCCACCAGTGGCTGAAAGTTGACGACATCGATGACGTGTCCAAAGACACGGAGTTGATTCCAGGATTCGACGAGACGCTGCTTTCAGATCTGCGAACTTCGATCGAGCTGACGATTGACGATTTTGTCTCGCGGGAGAAACCCGACCTGCGCGATCTGCTGCAATCGTCAAATCTGTTTCTGAATGGTCGGTTGGCCGCGTTCTATCGCGCGGATTTGCCGGATGATGCTCCGTTTCAGAAGGTGGCGTTCGAGCCCGACGTTCGTTCCGGAGTGTTTTCGCATCCGTTCCTTATGACCGGATTCGCCTACTACTCAAGCAGCTCGCCGATTCATCGGGGTGTATTCATTTCCCGCAGCATTCTGGGACGGTCGCTCAAGCCGCCGGCTGAAGCGATCACACCGATCCCTCCGGATTTGCATCCTGATCTGTCGACACGGGAACGAGTGGCTCTGCAGACCAGCCCGGTTGCGTGTCGATCCTGTCATGAGATGATCAATCCGCTGGGATTCTCGCTGGAACACTTTGATGCCGCCGGGCGGTTCCGCAAACAGGAGCGAAACCGGGACATCGACGCCTCTGGTTCGTACCTGCAGCAAACCGGCGAACTCGCAAAGTTCACTGGTGCCAAAGAGCTTGGCAGCTTCCTGGCGAACAGTGACGAGGTTCATCTGGCGTTCGTCGAACGACTGTTTCAGCATGTCGCCAAACAGCCGATCCAGGCTTACGGTTTCGATCAGAAAGAAAAACTGAGAGACTTACTGGTCAGCAGCGGGTTTAATATCAACGCCCTGCTGGCCGAAATCGCAACGACCGCCGCGTTTGATCATCCGACTGTGAAATAAGGACGAACCTGTGAGCATCGAACTTGACGAGCTTCGAAAGCTACCCGTCACTGAAAAACTTCGAATCGTGGAAGAACTCTGGGACGACATTCGTACTTCCGACGAGCCACTTATGTTTTCTGCGGATGATCGGAATGAGGTGCTGCGGCGATCTTCAGAAATGAATGCTGGTTCTGACTCTTCATTGACGAGGGCAGAACTCTGGAACCGAGTCAACAAACAGGATGCCTGACAGGCTCCGCTTCCACTCGCTGTTCGTCTCCGATCTTGAGAAGGCGGTTGAGTGGTACGACTCTGTGTCGGTCGAACTCGGAAATCGATTTCGTTCGATGGTTGACTCACGATTCGACGACATTGCAGAAAGCTCTGAATCATTTGGTCTCGTCTTTGAAGACGTTCGATTTGCCCGACTTCGGAAGTTTCCGTACATCATCCTGTTCCGCCCCGTAAGCAATACTGTGCATGTTCTGGGTTTATTTCATGGGGCAAGCAATCCCGAGAAATGGCACCGCAGAACGTAAGATTAAGGCTACTGCAATCAGTTTTACGAGTGCTCCCCACCCCTCACTTCTTAATGAAGTCCTGCCATGCCCCTTCCCACCTCCCGACGTCGTTTTCTGAAAAGCCTGGGCCTGAAGGCCGCGGCGCTGCCGTTCCTGATGAATCTGCCGAGCCTTGGATTCGCCGGCAGCTCGTCGCGGAAGAAGCGGCTGGTCGTGATGTTCAGCCCGAACGGCACCGTCCCCAAAGAATTCTGGCCGGATCAGGAAGGTAGCGAGTTTGTCCTCAAGCCGATCCTCAAGCCGCTGGAGCCGTTTCGTGATCGGATGCTGGTTCTCAATGGAGTCTGCGACAAAGTCCGCGGCGACGGCGACAGTCATATGCGCGGCATCGCTTGCCTGTTGACGGGGATCGAGCTGTTTCCTGGGAACATCCAGGGCGGATCCCACACGCCTGCCGGCTGGTCGACGGGAATTTCACTCGATCAGGAACTGAAGAACGTCTTTCAGGCGAATCCAGAAACTCACACGCGATTCGGGTCACTCGAATTTGGCGTGATGGTTCCCGACCGCGCCGATACGTGGACCAGACTGAGTTATGCCGGTCCCAATAAACCTGTCGCGCCGATCGACAATCCGTATCAGATGTTCGAAAAACTGTACGGTCAGATGCAGGATCGGGAATCTCTGTCCAGCGTTTTGGATGACGTGCAGGCAGACCTGAAAAAACTGAGCAGCGTGGTGAGCGTCGCCGATCGTCGACTGCTCGACGAACACGCGACGTTTGTTCGCGAAATGGAAAAAGAACTCAAAGCTGCGCCTGCTACAGACGCTGAGCACGCTGTTCCCGATTTTCAACCGGGCATCCGCGAAGACAACGACAACATCCCTCAGATCAGCAGGATGCAGATCGATCTGATGGTCAACAGCTTCGTGTCGGACTTCGCCAGAGTCTCGACGCTGCAGTTTACGAACTCGGTCGGTCAGGCTCGCATGAGGTGGCTGGGGATCGACGAAGGACACCATTCGCTGTCTCACGAAGGCGACGACAACGCGGATGCTCAGGAGAAGCTGACGAAGATCAACACATGGTATTGCGAGCAGCTGGCTTATCTCGTGAAACGTCTGGCCGAAACTCCCGAACCTGGCGGGCCGGGAAGTCTGCTCGACAACACGCAGATTGTCTGGGGTAATGAGCTGGGCAAAGGCAACTCACACACACTGGACAACATCCCGTTCGTCATGGTGGGTGGCGGTTCTGACTTCAAGACCGGTCGGTCGCTGAAATTCAACAAAGTGCCGCACCATCGCCTGCTGCTGTCGCTGGCCCACAGCTTCGGACATCAGATCGAAACATTCGGCAATCCGAGTTATTGCAAGGACGGTCCGTTGGCCGGGTTGAGTTAAGGTACATCCAGAAACAACTCACTAATAACTGCGTGAAGTATCGTGTTCTCTGGTTGCATCAATCAGGCTTGAAGGTATTGGGAACGTTCTTTTCTCACGCTTGGACAGGAGTCGTGTTATGCAGATGGAAGAACTTCTCAAACGCTACGAACCCGTACAGGGCGAGACGCTCGAGTACGAGCGGCAGTTGTGGCAGGCTCGCTTCAGTCCTTGTGGGAAGTTCCTCGTCGGTGCCGGATACGACGCGACGATTCAGCGATGGACGGTGAAAGACGCCAGCTTTGAACTGCTGGCTCCACTCACGGGGCATAATGGCTGGCTGCAGTGTTTTGCATTTGTCGGCTCTGACGACCGTTGCGTTTCGGGCGACTCCTGGGGCGGTGTGAACTGCTGGACGTACTCTACCTCGGAGAAATCGGAACCACTCTGGTCAGTGACTGAGGCTTTGGCCGGTTGGATTCGTGCCATGACTGTTTCGCCTGACGGAACGCTCGTGGCGATCGGCGGTAACGATGCTGTCATCCGAATCCTGTCGACAGGTGACGGCACACTTGTTCGCGAGATCGCAGGCGTGCCCCATGAAATCTTCAGCCTGGCGTTTCATCCAGGTGGTAAAACGCTGGTCGCCGGCGACCTTCGCGGAACCATTCGTGAGTTTGAAACTGCCACTGGAAAGCAGACACGCGAGATCGCTGCTGCAGGCATGTACCAGCTGAACCACATGCAGGATAGCGGCGGAGTCCGGCAACTGTCCTTCAACGTCGATGGCTCACTGCTGGTCGCTGGAGGAATGAAGGATCCCGATGGCGGATTCGCCAAAGGTAGTCCTGTGTTGCAGGTGTTCGATTGGACGACCGGCGAGCAAATCCACGAGCTGATTGCTGGAGACAGCCAGGACGGTTTCATGTACGACGCCTGGTTCCACCCGGACGGCTTTATCGTTGGCGTGTCGAGCGCTTTTCCAGGCAAAGGGAAGCTCGTCTTCTGGCAACCGGGTGACGAGACGCCTTTCTTCATCGGAACGAAACTGACTAACGGTCGCAGCGTGGCCCTTCATCCGGACGGTCGCCGCCTGGCCTTCACGATGTCAAATTCCGCGAACGCGAACGGTCGGCCACTCAAGGGCGGCGAATATTCTGGCGGCACCGCGAAGATTCACATTCTCGGAATGCCGGATAGAGCGGTCACGGCTTCGGCATGACTCGACTGCCTGCCTGACGGTGTGCCGAATTGATTTTCGCGACGCCGTCACCGCTTTTCGTCAGGCAGAGCCGACAGTGTTTTTCACCGTCGCCCGGCAGATTCGGATTACGTACATTCTCCCCGGTTTACCCGGCATGGCTGTGCTGCTGGCGGTGAGCCTGATCCGCTGGATTGCCTGCACCGACTCCGCATCTCAAGAGCCCGTCAATGTCGTTGCGAATGCGACCTCAACAAACGAACTCTCCAATAAAACCGTTGAGCAGGAGTAGTTGGACACCGACGCATTTGCTGTTTCGTCGGCGCATCTATCGGACAAACTCTTAGAGGATGAACTGGCTGAGATCTTCGCTGGCGATGATGTCACCCAGTTGTCTGGCGACGTCGACCGTGTCGATCACGACGCTGGTGCCTGTAAGATCTGGCGCGTTGAAGCTGACTTCTTCAAGCAGTCTCTCGAGGATCGTGTGCAGTCGACGAGCTCCAATATTCTGCGTCGACTGATTCATCTGAAACGCGACGTCAGCGATTTTTTGAATGGCATCGTCGGTGAACGACAGCATGACGCCTTCAACTTTCAGCAGCGCTGCATACTGTCGCGTTAACGATGCCTCAGGTTCCGTCAGGATTCGAACAAAGTCATCACGAGTAAGATCTGTCAACTCGACTCGAATCGGAAATCGTCCCTGCAGCTCGGGCATCATGTCCGACGGACGGTTCTTGTGAAACGCGCCGGCCGCGATGAACAGAATGTTGTCGGTCTTCAGACTGCCATACCGAGTCTGGACGGTGGTCCCTTCGACGATTGGAAGAAGATCCCGCTGTACTCCCTGGCGGCTGACGTCCGGTCCACGAGAGCCTTCGCCGTCGACACAGACCTTGTCCATTTCGTCAATAAAGACGATGCCCGACGCTTCCGCGAGCCTCAAGGCGTCTTCCTGGATGGAATCCCGATCGACGAGTTCCTCGATTAGCTGTTCGAGCAGAATCGTTCGAGCCTGCTCGACCGTCGCTTCCCGCTTGCGAGTTTGACTCGGGATCAATCGTTCGAAAACGCTCTGCATACCTGGGTCCATCTGCTCGACACCCAGTCCCGAAAACATCTGCACGCTTGCGGCTTTTTGCTCGACGCTCAGTTCGACAATGCGTTCTTCGAGCTTCCCATCTCTGAGCATTTGTCGAAACTTCTCGCGAATCCGACTCTGTCGTTCACGACGTTCGCGATCCTGTTCGCGAGCTTCGGCCTCGATTGATTCGACGTCGTGTGCTTCGGTCGGCCGTGTTTCATCGGCAGAATCACTGCCGTCAACGTCAGCCAGCAGCTCCTGGGGGGCACTCGCAACGTTGTGAAACTCGAGGAATCGAGGTTCTCCGACATCGGGCTCCGAAGATTTCAGTAGCAGATCCAGCAGCCGATCCTCGACACGTGCGAGAGCCTCTTCCTCAACTTCTTTTCGTGCGTCGTCGTTGACTATATTGATAGAGGCTTCGACAAGGTCTCGAATGATCGACTCCACATCGCGACCGTAGTACCCGACTTCGGTGTACTTGCTGGCTTCAACTTTGACGAACGGAGCCCTCGTCAGATTCGCGAGTCGACGCGTGATCTCCGTCTTGCCGACACCGGTGGGGCCAATCATGAGAATGTTTTTGGGAGTTACCTCGCGACGCATATCTTCGGGTAATTGTTTCCATCGCCAGCGGTTTCGAAGCGCAATCGCAACCGCTCGTTTGGCATCGTTCTGGCCGACGATGTACTGGTCGAGACGGGCAACGACTTCGCAGGGGGTCAGTTCTTGCACGGAATTTCCTCGACGATAATGTTGCTGTTGGTGTAGACGTCGATATCCGATGCGATGGTCAGTGCTTCCCGGACAATCTCGCCGGCGCTGAGATTGGTGTGCTTGAGTAGAGCTCTGGCTGCCGCGACCGCAAACGGGCCGCCTGACCCGATTCCAAGTACTCCATCGGAAGGTTGCACGACGTCGCCCTGCCCGCTGAGCAACAGACTGTTTTCAGCGTCAACGGCAATCATCATCGCTTCAAGTCGACGCAGCATGCGATCCGTGCGCCAGTCGCGAGCGAGTTCGGTCGCTGCTCGCGGCATGTTTCCTGGATAGTCCTTGAGCTTTGTTTCAAACCGCTCCATCAGGGCGAACGCGTCAGCGGTTGACCCGGCAAAGCCGACAAGAACTCGACGATCCAGCATCCATCGAATTTTTTTCGTGTCCGACTTCATGATCGTGTTGCCGTAGGTCACCTGGCCATCACCGCCAACGGCGACGACGTCATCCTTTCGGACGCTGACGATCGTCGTCGATCTCCATATCGGATGCTGGTTTTCGGATGTCATGGTGCGATGCCTCACATTTTCAGTCGGGACGTTTTCCGTTTTTTCACTCTCGCGTCGAATTTTGACTCAAGTCTGGCCGAGTTGAATCCACAGAGCGTCTTATCAACTGCTTCGGCCAGCCTCAAGCACGTGTCTGCTGATTCTGAACAGTCACGAGCAAATTCGAGTGACCATTGGCCTGCACAGCCGGAATCAAGGGTTTTAAAGGCTCAATTGTCGCTCTGCAGGAAAAACTGAGTTCCGGCTGGGAAAACTGTAGCGGCAATGCGGAGTGTGACGATAACTCGTTACGAACCTGATGGACCGCTCGCAGGAGTTATGCGTGTGGGCTCGCGGTTCAAGGAAACAGCAGTGCGGGCTTGGTGTGTGCCTGGCATGGGGCAGTCGGAGATTGCTCTGGGCAGGGACAAAGTGTCTTGCAGAAAAGGATGTCTGCGACCGGTCGCCGTTCGGAATCTGAATTCGAATTGACGGTCGAATCGAAGAACTCGCGTATCCGGAGCAACTTGTTCCGGACTGACTCCTCCCCCGGATCAGGCGACAAACACAGGTACGGAGACCATGAAACTTCACCAATTCTTCAAGTCGACAGTCGCAGCACTGGCCTGTTTTGGAACGCTGATCCCGGGAAATCTCCTGGAAGCATCCGAAGCTCCACGACAAGTCGAGGCCAGAAAGATCGCGAACATGGTCCGTGATCTGGCACTCACGAATGAAGGACTTCTTCAGGGAAAAGTCTCAGATGCGAAGAATGTGGCGTCGGCAGGCGTCGCGGTTTCGCTGAGGAAGGATCGGAAGGAAGTCATTCGAACAACGACTGATGAACAGGGGCGTTTTGAAGTCGGTAATCTGAAACCTGGAATTTACTACGTCGTCGCAGGAACAGGTCATGGCCTGTACCGGGTCTGGGCGAGCAACACCGCGCCACCGAAGGCACTCAAGTCCGCGAGAATTGTTTCAGACGAGATGCTTGTTCGAGGTCAGAACGAAGAGCCGGACGGCAGAATCCTCTACGATGAAAATGGAGTGGCCTACGGTCAGGTCCGAATTGTCGACAACGGCGGACTGGTTCCGGTATATCCTGGAGGCGCATTTGCGGGTCCCTCAGTCGGTTTTCTCGACAGCCTTGGCCTTTACGACGTGCTGGTGCTTGCCGGCGTTGGCACCGCGATCGGCCTGGGAATCGCCGCTTTGAATGATGACGAGGACAACACCAACAACTGACCTGTCGGAAGTAAGCCCAGTTTCGCGACCAAGCTGCCAGAAAACGCTCCATAACCAACAAACTCTGCCGCAAAAAACAGAAAACTACTCAAGCCGCATCCGAATCTGATTCGGATGCGGCTGATTCTATTTTGAGGCAGGTCGCGCAGAGACAACATGATCCATCGTTATCCATCGTTCGAGTTCAGAGTAAAACAACATGACTGTTTTCAGGTAGGTCAGGCTCAGGCTGAAGGGATCCCGAATGGAAGTTCGGCAATGCCATTCCCGATTTTCCTCAGGCATAGCCTGATCTTCCTGAGGTTGTTGAGCGCGCCATTCGTGAAATCGAAACGCAAGTCGACGTGCCGCTCGGAGTGGGCCACGACACGACCGCAAAAAACAGGGATGGTTTGGAACCACGCATCACACTGCTGGATCGGGCCAGTATGATGCCAGTTGGCTGTGAATTCTCCTTGATTACCAATGCAGAAGGTCGATCCGAATGGCCGGTTCCATCCCGACTGTCGACTCTCTTTCTCCCGCACAACGTCTGCGAGTCGAAGAATCGACTGGTCGCTTTCGAAAAGCACTGCTGGCCGGGCAGTCCGCCCGCATTCGAGACTGCCTCGCAGGGACATCCGGCATCGAGCAGCAGGTGTTGCTTCGAGAACTGTTACAGATCGAAATCGAGAACCGTCGCAAACGCGGTCAGATGCCGAGCCACGATGACTACATCAGCCAGTTTCCGGACTCGAATGAGATTGTCGCCACTGTCTTCGCTTCTTTCGACCCCGCCAGGTCGAGCCCTGCGGCGATAGAGACGGTCGTGCCAGGGCAAGGCGTCACTGTCGATGACGTTATTCTGACGCCGCCCAACTCGCTACTTTCGATTTCTGAAACGATCATCGAATCAGAGGGGAGTTCGGTCGCCAATTCGGGTAGCCGAGTTGAAACGGTGATTGCTCCGGCTGATGAAGGCGCTGACAGCAGGCAGGACGACTCCACTTCGGCAGAAGTCGCACTGAGGTTCACCGCGGATTCCGCTCAAATGCAGACGGACGTCGAAACCATCGTTCCGCAGGACTACGCCTCAGCCGGGACGATGGACGAAAACAGGATCATGCCGACGGTGATCAGTTCGGGCGGAGCAGGGTTGTCGCCAGGGGCAGCATCGAAACGCTCATCAAGCGGCCCGGTCATTGGCTCTGGTCAGACATTCGGCGATTACGAACTGATCAGTCCGCTTGGTCAGGGGGGAATGGGAGTTGTTTACAAAGCTCGACAGAAAGCCGCCAACCGATTAGTCGCTCTCAAGATCATCCGCCCCGACCGCCTGGGACACATGACAGAAGTCACCCGGCGTCGAATGATCGAGCGTTTTCAGGCAGAGGCTCACGCAGCGGCGCGACTGCAGCACGATAATCTTGTCACCGTCTACGACGTCGGTGAGATCGACGGTTGCCATTACTTCTCCATGCAGTATGTCGAGGGCGGCTCGTTGTCGGATCGGATCCGTGACAGATCACTCGACAACCGCGAGGCCGCCACGTTCATCGAGCCAATCTGTCGCGCTGTTTACGCGGCCCACCAGCAAGGTGTCCTGCATCGAGATATCAAACCAGCCAATATCCTGATCGAGAAAGGTACTCTGCGACCACGAATTGCGGACTTCGGCCTGGCCAAAATTCAGGACGAAGACCTGGAGCTCACGCAGTCCGGCGAGGCGATGGGCACACCTTCGTATATGCCACCGGAACAGTTTTCGGACGCCGCCAGCGCGACGGCACGAGCAGACATCTACTCGCTGGGAGCGACGTTATATCACCTGCTCAGTAGTCGACCGCCGTTTCAGGCCGCTTCGACGATGGCCACGATGCGACAGGTGCTGGATGTGGATCCTGTATCGCTTCGCGAACTCAATCCGGAGGTCGATCGGGATCTTGAAACGCTGTGCATGAAGTGCCTCGAAAAGGAGCCCGCTCGACGCTTCCAGACGGCCGAGGAACTGGCCGATGAGTTGCAGCGGTATCTCAATGGTGAACCCATTCTCTCAAGACCGTTGGGACGTTCCGAACGGCTGTGGCGCTGGTGTCGCCGCAACCCGATCGTGTCGTCGCTCAGCGGTATCGCCGGTACGAGCGTGCTGGTTGCTCTTGTCAGCTTTGCGGTCGCGTACATTGAAACGGACTCGGCTCGCCGAAAAGTAGAAGCCAGCCTGGCGGCAACTGACAAGGCTCAGAAACTCTCGGAAGCCAGTTTTCAGGATGCCCTGGAAGCCGTCAATGATTTCTTCACGCACGTCAGCGAAGACCGTTTGCTGAACGAACCGGGAACCGAAGAACTGCGACACGAACTGCTGCAGCTCGCACACGACTATTACCAGCGTTTTCTGAATCGACGATCCGACGACCCTACGGTTCGCGAGGAAGTTGCGCTGTCACACTTTCGAGTCGGGCTGATCGTTGAGGAACTCGACTCACCACAGGCCGCAGTCGTGTCGTTTGAAAAATCGCGAGACATGCAACTGACGATGCTGGCCGCGACTCCCGACTCGAAGCCCGTAAAACGAGCCCTCAGTCGAACACTCAACGCTCTCGCACGAGCGGCAACCAACCTGGGAGATCTCGACCACGCCGAAGAGCTCTTCGATGAAACTCGCAGGCTGCGAGTCGATCTTGTCAGCTCGACCGAGGACTCTGAAGAACGATTCGAATTCGACCGTCTGCTCGCGAATGTTGATATGAATCTCGGCCTGCTGGCGCGCCGACGCGGCAACTTCGACAAGGCAAAGATGCTCTACGAGCAGGGGCAGAAGCATCGAAAGGAGACGCTGCTCGTGCGAAAGAAGGATCCGCAGTTGCGGCGTGATCTGGCCAAAGGGTGGTACAACCTCGCCAATCTCGCTGTTGACGTGAATAATCCAGAAGCTGTCCGCAACAATGTGGAACTCGCGATACGCGAACTGGAAAAACTGCTCACTGAACAGCCAGATGACCTTCGCGACCGATATTTGCTCGCACTGTGTTACCGGCTCCTGGCCGACCTGAACGCAGCGCTGATTCCCGTTAACGAGTCAAAGCTGCCTGAGGCCATCGACGCCTACACCAGGGCTCGTTTCGCGATGCAGGATCTCGCGGGGCGAAGTCCCGCCGTTCATCGTTACCGAGTCGAACTTGGTCAGCTTCTGATGAACATCGGACAGCTGGAAGCTCAACGACAACAGTACGCCTCCGCTCGTGTGCTGTTGGAGAAGGCAGCTGACGTGTTTCGGGAGCTTGTCAAAGAAGCCCCCGATAACGAAGACTTTCGCAACCTGCAGACTCAGGTGCAGTCCGTGTTGGAACAATTGTCGAAGCTCCAGACAGAGAGTCGCTTGCCTTGATCAACGTCTGATTTTGTGATGCACCTCGACCACCTGAAGCCACGATGCTGACGGGCTGTTCCGATTAGAGGCTTATGGAGAAAGTTACGCACGCCATGCGTGCATCATTCGTCGCAGTTTGCCGGTCCTCTTCAGTTGTGGCAAACCAGCCATGCTGGGTAATTAACAACGGTTGTTCGCCTCGGGCCAGTGTGAATCCGTGCGGGTTATACCAGTCGAGCATGATCGGTGGGCTGATTTCGGGGCGACGACAGATCGTTGGGAATCCCGTAGACGTGACTGGTCGATATCAGAAACGTGGTCGTGCACACCGTTCGGGTTGCGTCCGTGCGACAGCTCGCCTGTCACGACTCGATTGATTATCGCAGTGGCCCCATGAGACAAGTGGGTGAGTTCGTACTGCAGAGACATGGCGTGAGTGGACTTCGCAGGCACCATCGTAAAACCATATGCTCAGAGGACGGGAACTCACTGATGTCCGAGGCGACCGGTTCCATCCATTCTGAAGCGCCCATTGAAACAGGTTCCACGATGGATGCTTTACGCCTGCCAAAACCAGAAACTGTTGGTTCTGGAACGCGAACTCGGCGAGGCATAATGCTGGCGTCGGTTCTCTTTGCTTGTGCCCAGGGGTGGTCGACCGTGACGTGCGGAGGTGACGTTCAGTCGACAAACAGCGCAGCAGTAATAACCAGGATCGCGATTGCAACGGCGAATCAATCAGTCAACGTCGAGCCGGATCATAGCCCGCTGCGACCGGTCAGCTACAACGATTTCGCGCAGAATGAAGCGGCAATCCCAACGCAACAGCCGCGAACTGAAGCGCCAACGGACTCGCAGCGGCCGCCGAATACAACAGTAGCGCCTCGGCCATCTCCAACGACTCAGAGTCCGACGGGTCTAGCTCCTTCTCAACGTCCGTCGATCCCTCCAGGCACTTCTTTGCCTTCGGTGCCATCCTCACGCCCGTTGACACCGTTTTCCGCTGTGCAGCTTCCACCCGGCCAGAGGCCGTTTCTGGGTAGACTTTCACGAACGCCAGACATCTTCGGCGACTCTTTAATTCCGTATTCGCTGAGGATCGATGGCGGGACCGGAAATCGAAGCGTTGTTACCGACATTCCCCTGGGGGGAGGCACTCGGAGGTTCAAGAACGAACATAGTTCAGCTCTTCCAACTGACCGGATCCTCTTCTACTACAACCACTTTCACAACGCGCTGAGTACCGCAACGACTAATGGCCAGTCGTCGTCAGAAAACGTCGACCAGTTCACGTTGGGCCTCGAGAAGACGTTCGGTGACGGCCTGTGGTCATTCGAAATTCGAATGCCATTCGCAACGGAAGTCGACAATACAACCGGCGGAGTTACCGTTCAGGCTTCCGGCGTCGGGAATCTGGTTGGCAGTCTTAAGCGGCTGTTGTATGAGGACTCGACAATTGCTGCAGCCATTGGCTTCGCTGTTTCGACTCCGACTGGTGGTGATGCGTCTGTCACAGACCCATCGAACGACGTGATGGTGCAACTGAGCAACGACTCAGTACACCTGCTGCCGTATCTCGCTCTACAGCTGACACCTGACGACCATTGGTTCTTTCATGGTTTTGTGCAGGTCGATGTCGCCGCGAACACAAATCAGATCACCGTAATCAACAATCTTCAGACGGCACCCACTGTTGCTGGCAGCGTTGGAATCTCCGAGCAAACCTTTCTATTCCTCGACGCTTCAGCTGGCTACTGGTGGTACAGAGCGATCAATGATGACGGACTGACAGGTCTGGCATCCGTCATCGAGTTGCATTACTCGTCGACCATCAATGATTCCAACGTCGCGGACGTCGCTGGAGTCACCGTTGGAAACAGTGGTAACCGGATCGATGTGGTGAATCTCACGGCCGGCGTTCACACGGAGTGGTTCCGCAACACTTCAGTCCGGGCTGCCATCGTCGTGCCACTGGATCGACAGCAACGATTTTTTGACTCAGAAGCGCAGCTCTCAGTCGTTCGCCGCTATTAATCACATGGAGCGAGATACCGTCTTAAGTAACGGGTAGCGAACGTCCGACACATTTCCGTGTCCGATCGTCGCCGAGCTCAAAAGTATCACCAGCAAATGCTCAGGATTCACTTCAGAACTGAGTATCAGAATCGGCCCTGACAGCCAATTGACGATCAGAGCAGACGTGTCTAGACTCCCCACCCAGTCGACAACAGGTCTTTCAGGTCGACCAGGTAGGTAAGATGAAGCCGTTCAGCGGCAAACCGGGGCGTAGCTCAGCTTGGTAGAGCGCCTGCTTTGGGAGCAGGAGGCCGCATGTTCAAATCATGTCGCCCCGACTTCAGGCCAGAGTTCTTTTCAGTAAGGATTCTGGACTGTTTTGTTTGATTCTCGCTATTTCCTGATTCCGAAATCTGTCCATAACTGGAATTGCCCAGCTTGCCCGAAGTGTCAGGGAATGCGCCAGAATGCACGTTAAGGGCAGTGCCAGGGGGAAGCAGAAGGGGAAGCGCGCCGAGCGTCCCTGTCGCTCGCAAGTTCTCGGCTTCATCGCGGTGAGTCGTGCCGTTCGACGTTAGTGCTGGCAATGACTCAACCGCTCCGTGAACGTCGAGCAATCTTGGATCCGTGTAGACGTTCGCGGTGAGAACCGGGGACGAATGCTGCATGGCAGCTTGAGTCGTCCGCAGTGGCACGCCAGCCCGGCTAAGTTGAGTTCCGAAGGTATGCCGTAGAGCGTGAATGTCGAGCGTACGGCCACGGTCGTCTCGTTTGGCGATGCCAGCGGCCTTCAGGTCACGGTCCAGCACTCGCAACAGACTCGACGGCACATTGAACAGTAGTTCGTCCGTTGACAGCTCAACTTCGCTGTCGTCTCGCTGTAACCGCGCCGCCCCGACTTTGAAGCTCACGGTTGCCGAATGTCGAACCGCGTTCTGTCGAGCCGTCAGACGTTCTGTCAGCCACTCCCGCCAATCCGCAGCCACGTCAGCCCGCAGCGGTCGAAGTGCTGACCCATCTGCAGGGCCGGCGATCAATGGCCAGGCGAATGGTGTTTCTGGATGCGGCGATGGATCGATTCGGCGGGCCGGAAGGATTCGCCCAGGCGGCGCATCGCGTCTTCGAAGTGACGCGAGATGCGCGGAATCAACTGAAATGTTTGAAAACCGTGGTCGACATCGCACGCCCAAACAATGATCGCCAGACCTGCGAGTAGGTTCGGCGAGACGGTTCACCAGATGGCCATTGATTCGGAAATGAATGATCGCAGACGAAGGCAGAGTTGGCCGTAACAGGTGACAATCAAAACGCGGCAGCAAGCTCTTCGGAACCTGCGTCGCGAAGAGATTTCAACTCGCCTTCGTTCGAGAGCAGCTTCACCAGGACGAGTGGAGTTTTCGCGGGCCGCAGACATCCGGAGTCAGCCTCTGTCACAGTCTGGCGATAGAACCGTAATCAGAATGTTCTCGCGCAGATTGGTGGTCTCGAACGACTTTCGGGGTCCAGAACGTCGTGAGTGACTTGCGCAGGCTTTACTCGCAAGCACCCAATAACTGACTGAATGCTAAACTGGAAAAGTTACTGTTTTCAGCTCACGTTGGACAGGATGTGTCCATCAACGCTGGTAGGCTGCCGTCACCACTTTGAATTAACAACTGAGAACCACGGGCTCGCGAGTGCCGAATGCCTGATCGCCCCACGCTGATTCGCCAATGGCAAATGCTTCGACAGCTATCTGCGTCCCGCCACGGATGCTGTATTCGCGATCTCGCCGCTGAATACGAAGTTTCTGAGAAGACAATCCGACGAGACCTGGACGCTCTGGCTGACGGCGGCTTTGATCTGGTGTCGACCACCGGAAATCGAGGACAGAAGCAGTGGCGGCTGGAAGGCAGACCCGAGTTTGAATCGCTTCACTTTGATCTCGGAGAAATTGCCGCGCTGTATCTCGGTCGCCGCTTTCTGGAGCCTCTGGCCGGGACGACGCTGTGGGACGCTGCTCAATCAGCGTTCGTGAAGCTGCAGAAGCAGTTCAGTCCGGACGCGCTCCGATTCCTGGAGTCCCTCGCTCGGGCGGTTCATGAAACGACGTTCGGCTAGAGCGACTACTCAAAGCGTGCTGAGGTCATCGACGCCCTGATGACCGGAGTCAATGAATCACGCGTGACGAAGCTGCTCTACCATCCACTGCGGAGCGAAACGCCGGGCGAGTACGAACTGCAACCGCTTGGCTTCGTGTGGCACCGTTCGACGCTGTACCTCGCCGCCTCATCGCGGGAGTGTCTCGATCCTCGTCACTACAAAGTGGATCGCGTTCGTGACGTGGAAGTGCTCGCCAGGACCTTCGCCCGTCCACCCGACTTCGATTTGAAGCAGCACCTGGAACACTCACTGGGTATCTACCAGAGCGACGCGCCGCTGACCGACGTCCGCATCTGGTTCTCCTCGGACGTCGCCCGCTACGTCACCGAACACCGCTGGCACCACAGCCAGCAGATTGAAGAACAACCCGACGGCAGCCTGATCGTCGATCTGAAACTCTCAGACCTGACCGAACTGAAAAGCTGGATTTTAAGTTTCGGAGCAAATGCTCGCGCGCTGGCCCCCAATCAGTTGGTGCTTGAAGTTCGCGAAGAATTCGAAGCGGCGATTTCCCAATATCAGGCAGTCGCGTCTGAGGAATCGCAAATTGATCTCCATAGAGTCGCCGACCCGTCGAAAGAACCAACAGGGGCAAATGTAGCAGGGCTGACGTCCTAACTCCCCACGTCACTTACTCATTCACCGGTGGAGCGGTTCAAGTAGGTGAGAACCGGTTTCAGTTTGCCGATTCTCACCTCGTTTAACTTCATGTTTCTATATTCCAAAAAGGAATCTTACATGTTCGATCTCAAGCAGCTTCAAGACGCGGTTTCTGGTTCAGCGGCGGCGTTTCGGTCGCGAGTTTCTTTGCAGCCAGCGGGTGGCGAGGGGGACAAGGTCTTTCCGCCGACTTACTCCGGAGCGGTCTATGCGACTGAGAAGCGACGACTGCCGGGAAGAAACGAGCCAGTGGATTGCGTTCTGCTGGATTCGGTGCAGAGCCAGGCAAATCGTGTGGAAGAGGCTCTGCAGGATGCGGTCGATGAAGGACGGATTTGCATCCCGGTCATCGAAGTAGATTTTTCGGATATCTCGCTGATCGAGCCGGGGCAGGAAGGCGACGGGCTGTACGAGCCCATCGGGAGGGTCACCAGCCTTGAAGCTCCGCATCGCGTTGCGGATGCCATTCTCCGCGATAGCGAAGACGAGTCGGGGACGGCGTTCCGACAGACGGAGGCCGGCAGAAAGATCGGCTTTGCCAGTCTTCGTAATGCAACGCCACTGTTCGAGATCTGCCCGACCGCTCTGCTGCTGGGACTGTGGGATTCGACCGGCCCCAAAGGCGGGCTCGGCACCAAGTTTCAACGGGCGCTGGTGTCGGAAATCATCGGGATCGATGCCAGCTACGGCACGAAGACCAGCAGCCGGATCGACCCGCTTGGCATCCGCAAAGACGCGGCGCTGATTTACGAGACTCCCGATCGCGGCTGGACGCTAGCGTCCGAAGACGCAGCGAAGGACAAGAAGAAGAAACCGCTGCTCAAAGGCAAAGACGGCAAGCCGTCCGAGGCCAATCACGGCAACATCGTGCCGTCGTTGTCGGACGTTTCGAGAGATGGTCAGCCGCTGGCTGGGGGAGTCACGATTTCCAGTGCCGAGCAGATGACGGTTCTCTCGCTGCCAGCACTGCGGCGGTTGCAGTTCCCAATCGATAACCAGGCGACAGTCGAACGCAATCGCGCTGGAAGGACGGTGCTCGCGGCGCTGGGCTTATGCGGAGCCGTGCTGGCTGCCGAGCGAGGCCTCGATCTGCGATCGCGGTGTCTGTTGTGGCCGACCGGGCCCATTACGTGGGAACTGCTCGATCGTCCGGGCAGCGATCCGGTGTCGTTCGAACTGGACGCCGAAACGGCCATCAAGCTGCTGGCCGATGCCGTTGCTCAGGCCACCGCGGCCGGCCTTCCGTGGATGAGTGAGCCGCTCCGGCTGAAACCTGCGAAGAAGCTCGTCGATCTCGTACGCAGCAGTCAAAAGCTGGCGATGACCAGTGGTGGCGAAGGGGGCGACGCATGATGAGTAATGTCGTTGTTCCAAATGTCCCCGTTGTGGAGGACTCTCGATTGAAGCTTCATCTGCGATTCCTCACGAACCGGTGCGTCGCGACGCGCATCGACGCTCGCGAACGTGCCGAGTGGCCACCGCATCCAGGTCGCGTGTTTATGGCACTGGCTGCGGCTCACTTTGAAACCGACGCTTCCGAACAGGACCAGAAGGCCGAACGCGCGGCGCTCGACTGGCTGTCGTCGCTGCCGGCTCCTCGTATTTATGCGTTGGAATCGGTGGAGCGTCGGGCGGTGACGTTTTATGTGCCGGTCAACGACGCACCGCAGCCGAACAAAGCGATGCTGCAATCGGCCCCGGGGCTGCCCCGGTCGCGGCAGTCCCGTTCGTTTCCTACCGTCATTCCTCAGCGCGGTGACGGACTCGATGAATCGACGCCAGACGTCACCTTCGAATGGGCTGACACCGTGGGAACGGACGAGCATCTTTCAGCACTGGGGCGGTTGTGCGCAAACGTAATTCGAGTCGGTCATTCATCGTCGCTCGTTATGGCGTGGGTCGAGAGCGGGAACTCAGAGGGTAACTCGGCCTGCTGGGAACCAACTGACTCCCGCGCAAACTTCTCGTGCCGTATCGCAACAACTGGTGAACTGGAGCGTCTGCAGGCCGCTTGTGGGGCAGAGCGAATTGACTTGTTCGCTCAACTCAGCAGTGAGATCGGATCAACGAAAGGCAATGAGCAGAAGGCGGCGAAAGAGCGCTTCAAAGTGGCGTTTGGGCAGCCGTTCAAAACTTCACTGCGTCCGCCTGAACCGACTCCTGCGACACTGGGTGTCTGGCAAGGATACCGGCGACGCACCTCGGCGACTGACACGCCCCAGGAGGTGCATCTCAACACGTACTTCGAACGGGATCTGTTGATCCTGGAGAAGCAGGACGGGCCGGCACTCAATGTTGAGCGAACGCTCGGATTGACACAGGCGCTACGACAAACGCTGATCAGCGTGCATGACGGTGGCGAGATGCCAGCATGGTTGAGCGGCCACGAGCCTGACGGCAGTCCCGCTTCGACTCCGCACGCGGCGTTTCTATCCCTGCCGTACGCCGGGTACGAACACGCGGACGGGCATCTGATGGGACTGGCGATCGCGTTGCCGCGTGGTATTTCTGCTGAAGAACGCGGTCGCTGGCTCGGGCCGCTGCTGGTGAATCAGGAGTCCGGCGAACCGTCCTGTCCGTCGATTCGGCTCTGGGGACGAGATTTGCCCGACTGGACTGTGCAACTTGAACAGCGTCCGTCTCCGCCGTTGACCTTGCAGAACTCAAGCTGGACGAAGCCGACGACGACCTGGGCCAGTGTAACGCCGGTTGTGCTTGACCGGTTTCCAAACTCCTCGCGCGGTGAGAATCGCGACCGCTGGCACGCGGAAGTCATCGAGATCGTGAAGTTGGCGTGCTCGCGCGCCGGCTTGCCCGAGCCAGTTGAGATCGATGTTGACTCGACTGCGTGGCATCGAGGCGTGCCGCGCGCCTGGACAAAGACTCGTCGTCGTCGCGGAGTTGCCATCGGTTCTCTCGGAGACGGATTCCCGGCAATGCCAGCGAAACCGTCGCGACCGCCGCGACCGCAGGTACATGTCTGGCTGCGGTTCGATCGGCTCGTCGCCGGGCCGGTTCTGATCGGAGCCGGACGGTTTCTGGGATACGGGCTGTGCAAGCCGGTCTCAGATTCTGCCGCGAAAAAGGAACTCACCAGATGACTCGAATTCCGTCACGGCAGAATTACGAACTTGAGATCGGCGAATTGATGAAATGCCTTGTCGAACGTCACCATTTCAAGACCGTATGCCTGAGCAATCGCGGCGAGAAACGCATCGGTCCAGAGCTTCGGCGAGACGGTTTTACGGTTCGTGTAAGTTCGCCAGAGCAATTCCACATTGGACAGTTCATTGACAAAGCCAACTCTCGGATCGATACACAGCCGGTCGTACAACGCCCACGCATCTGCCAGCGAAACGGCAGCGTTTCCCATAGCTTTGGGGTTACTCGCCAGCCTCAGCAGCCCCTGCTGCGTCATTCGACAAAACATGCAGCTGGCATCGTCAACCGAATCAAACCAATTATTCGCCAGTTGATGATGGGTGTGACTTTCAAAGGCCAACGCCACCCAGACGTTTACATCAAGCAGATACATCGTCGCTACTCCGTAGTCTTTCGATGTCTTCCTGCTCGAAGATTTCGGCGATGCGGTCGCCGGTCAGATCCAGGCTTCCAGGATTTGCGGAACGCACCAGCGGGAGCTGAATGCGCTCGCGACGTCGATCTTCCACCGCTGGTGTCGGCTCGACGACGACGGTCACTCTTGTTCCGTCCGGGATTCCTGTTCGACCTTCAAGGACCACGACTCCGTTTTCAACTCGGCCTGAAAAGTTCATTGCACACCTCACTTGGAACCTGTTGACAGCAATGAAGCATACTCGATCTCAAACGCGTTTGGACACTGCTTTTCGGACCCATTCGGAGCCCGCCTGATGACCACACATCCTGAACTGCCAGTCAATTTGTTCGACGATTTCTTTTCCCAACTGCATGACCACTCACCATTCCAGTGGCAGACACGACTCGCCGAACGGGTCTGTCGCGGCGATTGGCCGCGCGGAATCAAACTGCCAACATCCAGCGGCAAAACGAGCTGTCTCGAAATCGCCATTTTTTCGCTTGCTCATCAGGCTTGGCGACAGCACACGGACGGAATTCCGATCAGTGCACCCCGACGCATTTTTTTCTTCGTCGATCGCCGCATCGTGGTGAACGAGGCGTTCCAGCGGGCCGAGCGGATTCGCGACAGACTCGAACAGGCCAGCGATGGAGTGCTGGCCATCGTCAAGCACTGGCTGCAATCACTGGCCGGAAGCACTGACGCACCACCGCTCGACTGCTTCGAACTACGCGGCGGAATCTATCGAGACGATGCCTGGGTACGTTCGCCATTGCAGCCGACGGTACTTGCCAGCACCGTCGACCAGATCGGATCGCGACTGTTGTTTCGTGGCTATGGCGTCTCCGATCGAAACCTGTCAATTCATGCGGCACTCGCCGCGAACGATTCATTGATTCTGCTGGATGAAGCACACTGCTCGAAGCCGTTCAGTCAGACGCTCGAAGCGATCGCACGCTACCGCGATGCATTCCTGGAAGCGGACGAATCTCCGCGTTGGGCGACCGAACCGATCCGGACTCCGTTTGAGTTCGTCGAGATGACTGCGACACCGCGAGCGGGCTCGGACGCGGACGTTTTCGGGCTGGTCGACGGCGACTACACAGCGGACACGCAACTCAAAGAACGACACGCCTGTGCGAAGCCAATTCGGCTTGTTTCGTCGAACGCGAAAGGCGGGCAGCAGAACGCTCAGCTTGCGAAGAAGCTGGTTGAAGAAGTTGAGGGGCTCGCGCGGGGCGACGATGGTTTCGAACCATGTCGAAGAATCGCCATCGTCGTGAACCGAGTGGATTGTGCCCGCTCAGCGTTTGCCCTGCTGGAGAAGAAGCACCCGGGTCGGGTCGAACTCATGATCGGACGCATGCGGCCGATTGATCGAGACAAACTTACAATGAAGCTGCAGGAGCGATTCCGAACCGGCTGTAAAGAGTCGCTGACCGAGCCGCACTTCGTTGTCGCCACGCAGTGTCTGGAAGTCGGTGCCGATTTCGATTTCGACGGAATGGTTACTCAGTGTGCGAGTCTCGATGCACTGCGGCAGCGTTTCGGTCGACTGAACCGACTTGGCAAAACCGACCATGCTCGCGGAGCGATCGTCATGGCGGACGGTGATCGTGCTCCGCGCAAGCCGGATCCGATCTATGGCGAATCACTGCCGGCGACTTGGCAATGGCTCAGTGATGAGAATCATCAGTCAAGCGAAGGTGTCGTCGATTTCGGCGTCATCGCGATGGACGCGTTGATCGAGCGGTCTCGCGAGGACAGCGTCGAGTCTGCCGAGTCGATTGAAAAACTCAGTGCGCCGTCGCCCGACGCACCCGTGCTCATGCCGGCACACCTCGACATTCTGTGTCAGACATCGCCGCGTCCGGCGCTTGAACCCGACATCGCCGCGTACCTGCATGGACCGAATCGAGGGCTTCCCGAAGTCCGTGTCTGCTGGCGGGCCGATCTTCCGGAGCGATCGTCGTATCGGAAAACGGAAGAGTGGCTCGAAGCGTGTCGTCAGACTCTGGCAGTCTGCCCGCCCTCAACGGTCGAATGCCTGAGCGTGCCGCTGCCGCTCTTTCGCAACTGGCTGCAGGGGCTTGAGCAAAAGCAGGCGGACGACTCCGGCGATGTTCTGGGAGAAGCTGTCCCAGAGGAAAACGACGGTACTGGCGGCAGTTCGAAGTCCGATCGAGTTGTCTCACCTTTACATCGCTATGGCGTTGTCTGGACTGGACGCACCTGTCAGGCGGCGTCGGCGCGAACATCGTCGCAGGGAAAACGACAGCGTCGATCGAGTGACCAATCGGAAGAACCCGATGCCGTGCGTCCAAACTCGCTCGTGGTGCTGCCGGTGTCGGCAGGTGGCTGGAGCAGCCTGGGGCATCTCCCGGACGCTCCCCCCGAACCCGTTCACACCCCGGTTGAAGCCGCCCCAGGACGTCTGCCTTTAAGACAGCCAGGACATGCTGAAAGCCTGTCGGACGATAGAGCAACCAAGGTGACAGTCAGCAGCCAGCAGCGCGAACTGGCTCGCATTGATGCAGGCAGTGAGGCGTTCAAAAGGATCCGGAATCGGGACATCCTGCGAGTGCATCGGAACCTGATCACATGCAACGCAGACTGTGCTGCCCTCAGCGGTTTGTGGAAGTATCTCGCGAGTGACCATGCGGACAATCTCCCGTGGAGCAGCGATGCACTCCGAATCCGCGACGAAGACGACGTTGATCCATTCGCACCGGCCATTGACGGCGAGTCGGACGATGGCGTCGGAGTAGACAACACAAACCATCTTGCTGTCACACGTGCGGCACTGGCGACAGTTCCAATAAAACGGGCTCCGATGGTGCGTTATCCGGGCGGCTTCGTGGTGACCGGACCGCGACTGACAACGGCTCAGCAACTGCGGCGCGAACTCCCGCGACCGAGCTTCGACGACGACTTCGACGAGCAGAACGTCGATGCCGATCGGCAAGTTTCGCTCTCAGATCACCTCGCCGACGTCGCAGAAGTGACCGGCCAGTTCTGCCAGCGTCTCGGAATCGAAACAGCATTACAGGCGGCTCTTGTCGCGGCAGCGGAGCGGCACGATCTGGGCAAAGCCGATCCCCGGTTTCAGGCACTGCTACGCGGCTCGTCACTCAATATGGCCTATATGCAGCCGCGTTTGTGGGCGAAGTCGGCGAGTGGTGCGGCCGCACGGTCGCTGAACGATTCCGCCGGAAATGATTCAGGATCGACAGGGGCTGATGTCCTCCCGAAGGGCTTTCGGCACGAGATGCTGTCACTGGAACTGGCTCGACAAATTCAGGCAGACCTGGACGATGCCGGGCGGGACGTCATGCAGCACGCCATCGCCGCACATCACGGACACGCTCGACCACTGGCTCCCGTTGTGTTCGACGAGACGCCGCCGGATGTCAGCCTTGATCGACTCTTCGAGTCTGGCGATGCCCGACTGGCCGTGCGTCTCACAGCGGAACAGCGTTTGGCGTCTCCGGCGCACCGACTCGACTCCGGAATCTCAGAGCGGTTCTGGAAACTCAACCGCCGCTTCGGCTGGTGGGGACTCGCGTGGCTGGAGTCGACCTTGAGACTGGCCGACTGGGTCGCCAGCGCTCAGCCACGCGAGCTGTTGCCGCGCGTGTTGGATGCCCGGCCAGCAACACCGGATGTCCCGAATTCTCGTGAGCACCGGCTGAGCTTCCCCGGCTTGAACGGAGCCAACCCGCTCGGCTTTCTCGCGGCACTTGGTCTGTTCCGCCACGTGGCGACGCTGCAGGATCCCGACGTGCAGTGCCACTGGGAGATCTCCGGAGGCTTCTGGAGTCCCGTCCTGTGCAGCCACGAGTCGCTCTTTCAACAGTCCGATGGCTTTCTCGACTGGCTGCTTGGTTCACTCGCCGTCGAGCCGGAATCTCACTGGCTCTACCAGTTGAATCAGATCCCCGAAGCTCAGCTCGGGCTGGACCGCCCCAGTGCTTACTCCTCAGCGGCGAACGAGGCGACAGGTTCGAACCGCATCGCGACCGACTGGCTGAGCTGCAACGGGTCAGACCTGTGCGAAGCGTCGAGCAACAATCAGCTTCAAACCGCGCGTCGCGACTACTTCCCAAAGAGCGCCGTCGCGATTGCCAAAGCCTTGACGCGCGAGCAACTGGAGCGATCGCTGTTCCGACAGTGGGATTACGCGGATCCGATCAAGGAAGTGTCGCTGCATCTGGAGCCTCGCGAAGACCGACGCCACGCCTACCAGTGGCACAAGCCAATGGGTGATCCGACTCGCGCCCTGACCGGTGGGATGGTTGGGGCCAACCGCCTGGCGATGGAAGCCTGGCCGTTGTTCCAGTCGATCGCGATACGTGGTGACCTGCAGACAATCGGCTTCCGAGGCACGCGCCCACTCAGAGGCATCCGCTGGACCTGGCCCATCTGGTCGGTTCCGTTATCGATGGATGCGATCGCTCCACTGTTGAATCTTCGAGACCTGCAACACGACGACGCTGACAACAAACCGGACGGTGCCGAGGTCTTCCAGCAACTGCGCTCGCGCGGCATCTCAGCCCTCTTCCGCCTGCGACGCATTCTGGTGGAAAAAACTCCCAACTTCACGACTCCTGTAGCAGTCTTCACAACCCATCAACCGAGCCAGTCAGAGACGGTGAAAGTATGAGAGTCGGTATCCGGACGGTCTGTGTGTCGGCAGTCCAGTGGTCAGCCTGGAAAAGCTGACGTACGTCCGACTTTCCAGCCGGACATCACCACATCAGAAGCCAACACAAGTTCTTTGACAATCTGGAAAAAGTTCTTGAGGTTTTCTGGTCGTGCTGGCAGAGTGGATGGATGTTTCGTTCTGCCGTTGCCTGGCGGGTGTCAGGCAGCGGCGGGATGGCGAAGCTCAGGTCGGAAGCGGTACGCACTCGGAGGCGGCTGTCGGGCTTTGCGGGATGGAGAAACGTTGTCTCTGAATGTGCCTGAGTATGCAGGCCCGTCAGCGTGTCAGACGGACGCCGCATTTCAGGTTCATTCAGAGGCGGCACTTTTCCCGCTTGTTGCTCCGGAACCTGACCATGATTTCGCCTCGCGATGTGGCGTCCGTTGACGCTCAACCCTCGTCCCTCTGCCGTCCCGACGAGACTCATTTCGACGTGCCGGATCTGATCCCGGCCAGGATGCTCAACGAGTTCGCTTACTGCCCGCGACTGAGCTACCTCGAATGGGTGCAGAGTGAATGGGCCGACAATCTGGAAACCGACCAGGGCACGTTCGGGCATCGCGTCGTCGACAAGCCATCGCGTGGAGCGGTGCCGGAGGGGGGCGAGGGACAAGGGCTGAGGGACGAGCGGCAGGTATCGGCCAGCGCAGATTCGAAGCCGGATCACTCCGCAGCAGAAAGCCCTTGCCCCTCGACCCTTGACGCTCCGCCTTCTGCCGACGCTCCGCCGTCCCCGGAACCGCCGCCTTCCATCCACGCTCGATCCATGACACTGTCTGCTCCGGAAGAGGGGCTGATTGCGAAACTCGATCTGCTGGAACTGGACGGCAACAACGCCACGCCGGTCGACTACAAACGCGGCAAGGCTCCGGACATTCCTGAAGGTGCCTATGAACCGGAACGAGTACAGCTTTGTGCTCAAGGCCTGATTCTTCGAGAGAACGGGTTTCACGTCACAGAAGGAGTTCTGTACTTCATCGCGTCCCGCCAAAGAGTCGTTATTCCGTTCGATGAAGAACTGGTGGAACGAACGCGGGAACTCGTCAAGCAGATGCGGTTCACAGCAGACGAGGGCGTCATTCCGCCGCCGCTGGAAGACAGTCCGAAGTGCCCGCGCTGTTCGCTGGTCGGTATCTGCATGCCGGACGAACTGAACTGGCTGAGGAGGGCGGAGGGCTCAGAGCCAGGGGACGAGGGCCAGAAAACCGTGACAAAACCTGTCGCTTCCAATGGCCAGTTGTCGTTCGATTTTGACTCAGCGCCCGAGAGGAAGACGCCTCGGCAGTTGCTGCCCACTCGCGACAATGCTCTGCCGCTTTATCTACAGGAGCATGGTCTGTCTCTGGGAAAAACCGGCGAGCAACTGGCGGTGAAAAAGAAAGGCACCCTGGTGCAGAAGGTCCGGCTGCTGGACGTCTCGCAGGTGTGCCTGTTCGGCAGCATTCATATCACCGAGCCGGCTTTACGCGAGCTGATTACTCGTGGCGTTCCGGTCTGCCACTTCTCGTACGGCGGCTGGTTCTACGGAATCACCACCGGGCTGGTGCATCGCAACATCGATCTGCGTATCCGGCAGTATGCCGTGGCCGCTTCGACAGAAGAGTCGCTGGAGTTCGCTCGGCGATTCGTTACGGGAAAGATCAGAAACTGTCGAACCTTGCTGAGACGTCATCTGCAGAGCGATGATCGCGACCAGTTGCTGTTTCAGTTGAACGATCTCATTCGCAAGGCCGAACGCGCCGATTGTGTGGCGAGCCTGCTTGGCTTCGAGGGCATGGCCGCGAAATCCTACTTCGGCGGCTTTGCGAAACTGCTGAAGGGCGGATCGGCGTTCGACATTAACGGTCGCAACCGTCGCCCGCCCCGCGATCCGACCAACGCCTTACTGTCGTTCGTTTATGCGTTACTGACGAAAGAACTCACCGTCGCGGCGCAGTCTGTTGGCTTCGATCCGATGCTCGGTTTCTATCACCGGCCGCGATACGGTCGACCGTCGCTGGCTCTGGATGTTTGTGAGGAATTCCGGCCTCTGCTGGCCGATTCGACAGTGCTGACGCTCATTAACAACGGAGAAGTCACCGAGTCCAGCTTCATCAGCCGTGCCGGAGCCATCGCCCTGACGACAGCCGGTCGCCGAGCCGTCATGGCTGCCTTCGAGCGGCGGATGCAGTCCGAAGTGACTCACCCATTGTTCGGTTACCGAATCAGTTACCGGCGCATTCTTGAAGTGCAACTGCGACTGCTGGCCCGCACTGTTCTGAAGGAACTCGACGAGTACCCGTCGTTCTGTACGAGGTAACTCCCGTCTCTGGACGCTCAACTCTGAACGCTCGACCCTCAACTCTTGTCGCCGGACTCGAAACATGAGAACCGTTTACCTGATCGCTTACGACATTCGTGATCCCAAACGCTGGCGACAGATTTACCGCATCATGTGCGGCGCCGGTGACCCGGTTCAGTATTCCGTCTTTCGCTGCGAACTGACGGCACTGGAACTTCAGCGAGTTCAATCGGCGCTCTGGAGCGAACTGAATCTGAACGAAGACCGGATCATGGTGGTGGACCTTGGCCCGATCGATGGACGGGGCGACGGTTGCATCGAGTACTGGGGAAACCCCAGGGTTGAACCGACTGACCGATCCGCGACAATCATCTGACGGAAATCACTGAGTGCACAGAATCGCTGAGTGCATCGGTCGGCTGTCTCTGGCCATCGTTGTCGGGCCAGGCTGATCGCTCAGATTGGACCTGATCGCTCAGATTGGACATCGAGCGGTCCAGTGGCGTAAAAACCCCCGTGACCGCTCGCAGCAACAACCTCTGACAGGAAAGGAACTTACAGCTTGCTTCCCTCTGAACAGTGTCAATCTGCGGACCAAACCTCCCACCCCTCGAAACACCGCCCGCAAGTCGTTACCTGCCAGCAGGATCGGATGCGAGCGGTTTCCGCGGCCTCAAAACCGCGGCCCCATTGAAGCCAAAAACGGGACGACGTGGCGTTTCGTTTTCGTTGGGTTTCCGCGGCCTCAAAACCGCGGCCCCATTGAAGCCCGCCATTGATGATGCGAGCCATCGCCAACACGATCGTTTCCGCGGCCTCAAAACCGCGGCCCCATTGAAGCCATCAGCATCATCAATAAATGAATAAATGTCGTCGTGTTTCCGCGGCCTCAAAACCGCGGCCCCATTGAAGCTGGACCTGCGTGATCAGGTGATTGCCGCTCATGGGCGAGTTTCCGCGGCCTCAAAACCGCGGCCCCATTGAAGCCTGCTCGGTCGAGACCTGTTGTTTATACATAAGTCTGCAAGCGGACCATACTGCGGCGAATCCGTTAAATAGTAGCCATCT